>JBEDFU010000301.1:0-35617 GCA_041174965.1 Pseudomonadota bacterium
GCGCGGCGCTGGGGTTGGGCGGCGCGGCGCGTCATGTGGGCACGCCTTGCATGCGCTGCGCGGCCAACATCACCGCTTGAATGATTTCGATGTGGGTGCCGCAGCGGCACAAATTGCCCGACAACTCGCGGCGCACATCGGCCTCGCTGGGGTTGGGCTCGCGGGCCAACAAGGCGGCGGCCATCATCACCATGCCATTGAGGCAGTAGCCGCACTGCGCGGCTTGGGCGTCGATGAAGGCTTGTTGCACCGGATGCAACTCACCCGGCACGCCGTGCAAAGGGGCCAAGCCTTCCAAGGTGGTGATTTCACGCCCAGCCACACCGCGGGCCGGGATGGCACAGGCGCGTGCCGCCACGCCATCGACCCACACCGTGCACGACCCGCACTCGCCCAGGCCACAGCCATACTTGGGGCCATTGAGTTGCAAGTCGTTGCGCAGCACATTGAGCAAACTGGCTTGGCCCGCTTCGGGTGGCAGCTCACAGCGCACCTGATTGACGTGTAAAACCGTGGGGGGGCGCATGCGGTGGGCGACTTTCAAACGCTCAAGTAGTTGCGTCGCACTTCTTCGTTGGCGGCCAAGTCCTGCATGCTGGCTTGGTAGCGGATTTGCCCTTTCTCCAACACATAGGCGCGGTCCGAGACCAGCTCGGCAAAGTGCATGTTTTGCTCTGACAACAAGATGCTCACGCCCTGCGCTTTGAGGGCCAAAATCATCTGCACCATTTGCTCGACGATGAGCGGGGCCACGCCCTCGGAGGGCTCGTCGAGCAAGACCAAAAACGGATTGCCCATCAGCGTGCGGGCCACGGTGAGCATTTGTTGCTCGCCGCCACTCATGCGGCCGCCGGGGCGATGCGGCATTTCGCCCAGGTTGGGAAACAACTCAAACAGCCGCTGCGGCGTCCAGTGCGGCGCCGGTGTGCCATCGGGCCAATGGCGCGGCGCTTGTTTGCCGACCTCGAGGTTTTCGGTGACGGTGAGGTCGGTGAAGATGCGCCGGTCTTCGGGCACAAAGCCCAGGCCCAGCCGGGCCGCGTGGTGCGGCTCGCTGCGCGAGAGGTCGTGGCCCATGAAGCGGATGTCGCCGCGTCGGCGCGCCAGCATGCCGATCAAGGCCTTGAGGGTGGTGGACTTGCCCGCACCGTTGCGCCCCATCAAGGCCACCACTTCGCCACGCCGGACTTGCAAGTCCACGTCAAACAAAATTTGGGCGGCGCCATACCAAGCGGCCAGGCCTTTGGCTTCCAGCAAGGTGTCGGTGTTCAGAGTGCTCATGTGAGGCGGGTCAAGCGCTGGGCTTTTCAAAGGTTTTACCGGTGCCGAAGTAAACGGCCTGCACCTGGGGGTGGTCGCGGATGTCCTGGGGCTTGCCCTCGGCGATCAAACGGCCACGCGCCAGCACGATGATGCGGTCGGCATAGGCAAACACCACGTCCATGCTGTGCTCAGTGAAGAGCACCGCCAAGCCGCGCTGCAACACCAGGTCTTTGGTCAAGGCCATCAACTCGTTGCGCTCTTTGGGGGCCATGCCGGCGGTGGGCTCGTCCATCAGCAGCAGCTTGGGGTCGTTGGCCATGGCGATGGCCAACTCCACCCGCTTGACGTCACCATAGGCCAACACATTGCAGGGCCGATCGGCCTGGGGCTTCATGCCCACTTGGTCGAGCAAGGCCAGCGCATCGTCACGGCGATGGTCAGCAGCGCGCCGCCACATCGACAACAGCAGATCGTCGTGTGAGAGCAGGGCCATTTGCACGTTTTCCACAACGGTCAATGAAGCAAAGGTTTCGGCAATTTGAAAGGTGCGCCCCACACCTTGGCGCCAAATGTCGCGCGGCTTGCGCCCGACCAACTCTTGGCCTTGCAGCATGATGGAGCCTTGATCCGCATTCAGCTGGCCATTGACCATGTTGAAGGTGGTGGACTTGCCCGCGCCATTGGGGCCAATCAAGGCCAGCAACTCGCCGGGCGCCAGGTCAAAGCTGATGCCGTCCACCGCTTTGACGCCCCCAAAGGACTTGCCCAGGTGGCTCACTTGCAGCAGCGCGCTCATGGTGCGGCCCCCGTGGAAGGCGTCGATTTGCCACGCCAGCGCAGCCACAGCATTTGCGCCGAGCCGGAAATGCCCTGGGGAAAGAGCAGCACCAACAACAAAATGACTGAGCCCAACATGGCGCGCCAGTAGTCGGTGTTGCGCGCCACCACATCGTGCAGCCAAGTGAAGCTGAAGGCACCGACCACGGGGCCGGCCAAGGTTTGAATACCGCCCAACAAGACCATGACCAAGCCGTCCACCGACTTGCCCACGCTCATCGATTCGGGCGAAATGCTGCCTTTGGAAAACGCGTACAAAGCCCCCGCCAAACCGGCCACGCCGCCAGCCAACACAAAGGCGAACCATTGCAAGCGTTTGACATCGATGCCAATCGCATCGGCGCGCAGCACCGAGTCTCGCCCGGCGCGCAGCGCATAACCAAACGGCGAAAACAACACCCGCCGAAGCCCCAGCACGCCAGCCACCACCAGCCCCAAGGTGAGCCAGTAATACATGCGCTTGTCGCTGAACAGGGCCGACGGCCACACGCCGGTGAGGCCGTTGCTGCCACCGGTGAAGCTGTCCCATTGGAAGGTGACCGCCCAGGTGATTTGGGCAAACGCCAGGGTGAGCATGGCCAGGTACACGCCCGACAAACGCACCGCAAACCAGCCAAACACCAAGGCACCGAAAGCCGCGACCAAGGGCGCCACCAACAACGACACCTCCATCGACAAACCCAAAGCGCGCACCAGCAGCGCCGCGCCATAGGCGCCCAAACCAAAGTAAGCCGCATGCCCAAACGAGTGCATGCCCGCGGGCCCCATGATGAAGTGCAAGCTGGCGGCAAACAAAGCGGCGATCAACAAATCGATCATCAACACCGTGGTGTAGGGTGAGTTGGGCGTGAGCCAAGGCATGGCCACCAAGACCACGCCCAGCAAGGCCGCGGCCCACACATAAACCGGGCTGGCTGCGCGCAAAGGCTCTTCGCGCAAACCCACATAGCGGCTGGGGGCCTGGGGCTTGCCCAGCAATCCCCAAGGACGCCACACCAAAACAATGGCCATGACCAAAAAGTCCACCACCAAGGTGAGTTTGGAAAACGACACCGCCACCCCAAACACCTCGACCATCCCCAACCAAATGCACACCGCCTTGACTTCGGCGATCAGCAAGGCGGCCAAATAAGCCCCAGGGATGGAGCCCATGCCGCCCACCACCACCACGACAAAAGCCGCGCCAATGATGTTCAAGTCCATTTCCAAATTGGCCGGCTCACGCGGCAACTGCAAGGCCCCACCCAAGCCCGCCAACATCGCACCCAAAGCAAACACCGCGGTGAACAACCAAGCTTGGTTGACACCCAAGGCACTGACCATTTCGCGGTCTTGGGTGGCCGCGCGCACCAAGGTGCCAAAGCGGGTGCGGGTGAGCAACAGCCACAGCAGCGCCAAAACAATCGGGCCCGCCACAATCAAAAACAAGTCGTACATGGGGAACTGCCGACCCCCGATGGACACCGAGCCAGCCAAGCCAGGGGCACGGGGTCCGAGCAATTCTTCCGGGCCCCACAGCCACAGCACCGCGTCTTTGATGACCAACACCAGGGCAAAGGTGGCCAGCAACTGAAACAACTCCGGCGCTTTGTAAATGCGGCGCAGCAAGAGCATTTCGATCAAGGCACCGAGCACCCCCACCGCCACAGCGGCCAGGGCCAAGCAGGGCCAAAACCCAATGCTGCCCGCGAAACGTTCGACCACGGTGTAAGCGATGTAAATGCCGGCCATGAAAAACGAGCCGTGCGCGAAATTCACGATGCGGGTGACGCCAAAAATCAGCGACAAGCCCGCCGCCACGAAAAACAGCGATGACGCCGCCGCCAAGCCATTCAACAACTGAACGAGGAAGCCAGAAAAACTCATGTGGCACGCATTTCGTGTCTAAGCCTGAAAACGAAACCCCCCAGCCAGTCGCTGCCCAGGGGGCCCGTCACATCAGGAAAGGTGTCAATCTGCGGCGCGTGATTTTTTCACGTCAGCCGCCGATGGCTGGTATTGCGCACCATCCAAATAGCGCGCATCCACCATCACGCCTTTGCCGCCCTCGTTTTTGGTGCGCCCCACAAACGCGCCCATGGTGGATTGGTGATCCTCTGCGCGGTAAGTGATCTTGCCAAACGGGGTGTCCACCTGCAGGCCGCGAAAGGCCACACGCAACTTTTCAGAGTCGGTGCTTTGGGCTTTGGCCACACCGGCGGCGACCGACTTGATCATCGCGTAACCCACCACCGAGCCCAGGCGCGGATAGTCTTTGAACTTGGCTTGATAGGCCTGCAAGAACGCTTTGTGCTCGTTGGTGGCGACGTTGTTCCAGGGGTAGCCGGTGACCAACCAACCATTGGGGGTTTCGTCTTTGAGCGGGTCCAGGTACTCGGGTTCGCCGGTCAACATGCTGACCACTTCGCGGCCTTGGAACAAGCCGCGGGTATTGCCCTCGCGCACAAACTTGGACAGGTCAGCGCCAAACAAGACGTTGTAGATGGCATCGGGCTTGGCATCGGCCAGGGCTTGCACCACGCTGCCCGCGTCGAGCTTGCCCAAAGGCGGCGCCTGCTCGGCCACGAACTCGACATCGGGTTGTGCGGCTTTGAGCAAGGTCTTGAAGGCGGCGACCGCTGATTGGCCATACTCATAGTTGGGGTAGACCACAGCCCAGCGTTTTTTCTTCAGCTTGACGGCCTCGGGCACCAACATGGCCGCTTGCATGTACGTGCCGGGGCGCAAACGGAAGGTGTAGGCGTTGCCGCCTTGCCAAGTGAGCTTGTCGGTCAAGGGCTCGCCGGCCAAGAAAAAGGCTTTCTTTTGCTTGGCAAAGTCGGCCACGGCCAAACCGGTGTTGGACAAGAAGGTGCCGGTGAGCACATCGATTTTTTCGCGCGAGATCAGCTCTTCAGCCACGCGCACGGCGTCACCCGGGTTGGCGTTGTCGTCGCGGGTGATGAGTTCGTATTTTTTGCCCATGAAACCACCGGCGGCATTGATTTCGTCAATGGCCAACTCCATGCCTTTTTTGTAGGGCTCCAAAAAAGCGGGCTGCGCTTTGTAGCTGTTGATCTCACCGATCTTGATGGTGTTTTGGGCCTGAGCGGGCACGGCGGCCCAAGTCAGGGCCGCGAGCGCGATGGCGCGGCGTAGGGTGTTGACAGCTTTCATGGTGGGTCTCCTGTGGTGGTTTGAAGCGAAAAATAGGTCTGCGTTTCAGCGCAAACCGTCCTGACCTTGAATCTCTTGTACTTGCAAGCCGCCAATGCGCGGCAAGGGGCGGCCGCTGTCGGTGACCACGACAGCGACAACGATTTCTGCCGCGCGTGGCGCGTCGCTCACGCGTGCTTCCATGGCGTCAAAGTGGCTGCGCACAAAAGCGGCGTCTTTGTGACCCAAGGGCACGTCAATCGCCGCACCCATGCCGCCGCATTTTTTGGCCGACGGCACCAGGGCCGCGCCTTTTTCAACTGCTTGGCGCAAGGGCGCGCCCAGCTTGGGGTGCAGAATAGCGGCCGCGTGTTCGAGCTCGCCACCCTCACCCACGATCGCGGCCTTGCCGTAACTGTGCGCGTGGCCCGGCGCGATGCCCAGGGCTTGCACGCACTTTTGGCCCAGCAAAGCGCCCAACTCTTCGCCGATGGCGATCAACTCATCGAGGTTTTCGCTGTAGCGACCGGCATAGGGGTTGGCAATCACCGCCATGGCCAAAGCTCGGCGCGTGGGTGGTGACACGGTGCGGCCCATCTCTTGCCAAGTCTCATCGACTTGGACCACGATTTTTCGAATGTGGGCGGGCATGGTTCGCGTCTCCTGGGGTTCTGAGGTGTCGGGTCTTCGGTGTCCGTGGTTCGAGTGATGTGCGTCGTTTCAAGCCAACGCCAACACATCGTTGGCACAGGATACCTGCTCGCCATCCACAGCGCCGCCCTGGGTCAATGCCATTGACTGGCCTTGGCACACCAAAAACGCAGCCGCGATCCATCCCTGCGCTTGGCATTCGCGCGCACATTGCCAGCCGGCTTGCAAGGCTTGTTGCACCAAGCTGGATGGCAACTGGAGCACATCAACGGTGACGGCCAGATCGCCCAAATCGGTCATGTCGCGCAAGCTGTGGGCAGGTTGGCGCACGATCCCGGGGTGGTCCACGTTGACCGCATTGGCAATCATGCTGGCTGCGGCATCGGCTTGCGCAGCGGTGGCCGCAAGCACGGTCACGCTGTCAGCGATGCCAAAAGAAAAGCTGCGACCGCGCCAGCCGCTGGTGGCCACGCCGCGCACCGGCATGGCGTGGGTGACTTCCAATGCGCCGTCCAATTGGATGTCTTGCCCCCACCCGTGCGCTGGCAAACGGGCCAAATCGGCATACAAACCCACGCGCGCCGACTGCCCGGGCGTGAGGTGCAGGGCAATGTCGCCGCCATTGTTGACCCAAGCGCGGGCCACGCCAGGCCGGTCGTAGCTGGTGATCAAGCTTTGCGCCACACTGCCGGCCACAGCGGCCATGGGCGTGATGAAGTGCTGCGCCGCCCAAGGCAAGCAGGCCTGCCACATGCGCCGCGCCACCGCGCCGTGCAGCGGGCAGGGCCGATGGGCTTGCACCGGCAAACGCAACACCGGCCACTCTTGCATCAGCTCGTCGAGCAAGGGTACAAAACGCGCCCAAGCGCTTTCATGGGCATCCTCCACCGCCGCTGGGCCATGGGGGC
This sequence comes from Pseudomonadota bacterium, assembly GCA_041174965.1. GTDB lineage: Bacteria > Pseudomonadota > Gammaproteobacteria > Burkholderiales > Burkholderiaceae_C > Limnohabitans. The sequence goes on from JBEDFU010000301.1 coordinate 6,795, forward strand.
CCACCGGATCGGCGCCGATCACGATGTCCATCGGGCCGTGCTGAAAGTGCCAGCGGCCATCGGGTAAAAGTTGACGCGAAGCGGTCACGTTGCGCGCCTTATCCGAGCATCGGGTCTTGCCCGAGCGGCCAGGGATTTGCAGATGGCTGAGCCTCCCACTTGAGCGCGGTGGGCGCGCCTTCGTTGTGCCAGGCGCCGTGGCGCAGCACGTCTTCCAGCGAGCGCACATGGCCCATGTGTCCACCCAAGGCTTGGTAATCCGATAAGCGCATGCTGAACTCAATCGGCGCAATGATGGCCGGTGTGGGCACGGTGCCAAAGCTGTTGTCGGGCATGCGCAGCACATCGCTCATCACGGTGATGCCGCCGCCGGGCCAAACAAACGCCGGGGCCCCACCACAGGTGACATTGACCAAAGCTTGTTTGATGGCCCGGGTGAGCAGCACCGGGTTTTCTGTGACGCCAGCGCGCAAACTGCCGCCGGCCCCGCCCAAAAACATCACGCTGCACAGCGACGGCTCGCAGTTTTCGCCAATGCGGTCCACGATGGTGCGCACCTCGGCAGGCATGTCTTGCTGCACCGCTTGCAACTGGTCGTTGAGCACATACCAAGCCGCATGCTCGCCGGTGGTGGAGGTGACCAACAAGCGCAAGCCGGGCCAAACCACTTGGGGGTCCCAGCCTTCGATGATGGACAAGGGGTCCACGATGTCGGTACCGCCCCAACCATTGCCGGGATTGGCCACTTGAAAGTAACGCCCGGGTGTTGACTTGCGGCCCAACACCGCAATGCCCGAGGGACGCATGTCCAAGCAACGCCCGGCTTGGTGTTCGGTCAGCACGCCGGTGATGTGGTCATCGAGCACCAGCACCTCATCGGCGACGCCATAAAACTGCCGCGCAAAAATGCCCACCACGGCCGAGCCGCAGCCCACCCGCATGCGCTGTTCTTCCACACCGTTGACGATAGGCGCACGCCCGGCCTGAATGACCAATTGCGCGCCGCCATCGATGGTCAACGACACCGCCTGTTTGTTGCCCAAAGCCTGCATCATCTCGACGGTGACGCGGCCTTCTTTTTTGCTGCCACCGGTCAAGTGGTGCACACCGCCGAGTGACAGCATTTGAGAGCCGTATTCGGCGGTGGTCACATGGCCCACCACCTCGCCTTTCATGCGCACATTGGCTTGCTCGGCACCCAAGTAGCGGTCGGTGTCGATCTTGACCTTGAAGCTGCAGTAACTGAAGATGCCTTCGGTGACCACGGTCACCATGTCCACGCCCTCCACTTTGGAAGACACGATGAAGGGCGCGGGTTTGTAGTCGGGATAGGTGGTGGAAGAGCCCACGCCGGTGACAAAGACCTGGTCGGCATGGACCAGGTCGCCATTCCAGGGCGCGGGTGCGGCATCTTCGCCACGCGCCACAAAAGGCACCAGCTGGGGCTCGGTTTGCGCGAGTTCGCGGCGCAACAGCACCACCGGGTCCAGGCGCACCAGCACCCCATCGTGGTTGGCGTAGCGGTCGCAAGCGCCGACACGCCCCACCGATATTTGGCACAGCACCGGGCAGGCATTGCATTCGATTTTGACGCCGCTCATGCGCTCGTTGCGCAACTTGGCGCGCTCCTGAAACTCAGGCGCGGCGGGCGCTTCGATGCTGGGCAAGCCGTCGGTTTTCGAGTGTTCCGTCATCACCGGTTTTGTTCGTCAGGGGTCTGCGATGCGCTGTTGCACAGCAGCCGCAGTTTGTGTAGCATTCACCACACCAAAATGTTGTGATCGCTACATGAAACACCAATATAGCGCATCCTTTTTTGCCGCGCAAGCATGGTTTTCCCAGAGGGCGCCCAGGGGTGCGGACCGCACCGGGCACACGGGTTTTCACCCCCCTTGGCGGGGCACGCCCGCGCGCGCACCCGTCGCCCCCGAGACGCACGCCCACCGATTCATCGACCAATAATTCAGCATGGTCACCACCGCACGCCAACCCAAAGCCCGCTTGGCCAAGCCAGCGGGCAAACGCAGCGCAGGCGTGCGCGAGCACAGCGCGCAACAAACCCGCGAGAGCATCTTGCGCGCGGCCATCAAGGTGTTTGCACAGCACGGCTATGAGGGTGGCAGCGTGGAGAAAATTTCGCGCTTGGCCAAGTCGTATGACCGGATGATTTACTACTACTTCGGCAGCAAGGAAGGCTTGTTCGTTGAAGTGTTGGAAACCATTTACCAGCGCATGAATGACGCTGAGGCTGAGTTGGCACTGGATGTGGGCCAACCGCTGCTGGCACTGGAGCAAATGGTGCACTTTGTGCTGGACTACTACCGTGCGCACCCAGAGTTTGTCACCCTGCTCAACACCGAAAACCTGCACAAGGGTCGCCACATCGTCAAATCGCTGCGGGCCAAGGAATACTCCTCACCTGCGATCACCGTGATTGGCGACATCTTGCAAGCAGGCGTGCAGCAAGGGTTGATGCGTGCCGATGTGTCGCCGCGCGATGTCTATTTGCTGATTGCCGCCACAGGTTATTTTTATATGTCCAATCGCCACACCTTGACCGCCTTTTTGGGCGAGAACATCGACGCCCCGGCAGCCGTGGCGCAATGGAAACATTTTGTGCTCGACACGGTGTTTCGTGTCGTCAACCCTGCTGTTCAACCCGCTCTTTGAGGAGTCCCCCCATGGCCGACATCGCCGCCGCTGGCGCATCTGGAAAAGTCGTGATCAAGAACATTGGCCTGCTGCTGTCGGGCGATATTGATCAGCCCATCTTGCAAGCCGACACCATCGTGGTCGACAACGGCTTGATCGTTGCGGTGGGGCGTGAGAAAGATTGCGACCTGTCGGGCGCACAAACCACCATTGATGCACACCAAACTTGTGTCTGTCCCGGCCTGATCGACAGCCATGTGCACCCGGTATTTGGCGACTGGACGCCGCGCCAAAACCAAATCGGCTGGATCGACTCGACCATGAATGGTGGCGTGACCACCATGATCTCTGCGGGCGAAGTGCATTTGCCAGGGCGGCCCAAGGACATCGTGGGCCTCAAGGCCTTGGCCATCACCGCCCAGCGCGCCTTTGACAACTTTCGCCCCGGTGGTGTGAAGGTGCTGGCCGGTGCGCCGGTCATTGAAAAGGGCATGACAGAACAAGACTTCAAAGATTTGGCCGATGCGGGGGTGACGCTGTTGGGCGAAGTCGGCCTGGGCTCGGTCAAGGCCGGGTATGAAGCCAAAGAGATGGTCGCCTGGGCGCGCAAACACGGCATCCAAAGCACCATTCACACCGGCGGCCCGTCGATTCCGGGCTCGGGCATGATCGACAAAGATGTGGTGCTGGAAGCCGATGCGGATGTCATCGGCCACATCAACGGCGGCCACACCTCGCTGCCCGAAGCCCATGTGTGTGAGTTGTGTGAAAAATCATCCCGCGCCATCGAGATCGTGCACAACGGCAACGAACGCGTGGCCATCGCCGCGGCCAAAGCCGCGCTGGAACTCAAATGCCCCCACCGTGTGATTTTGGGCACCGACGGGCCGGCCGGCTCGGGCGTGCAACCCCTGGGCATCTTGCGCATGGTGTCCCTGCTCTCGAGCCTGGCCAACATCCCCGCCGAATTGGTGTTTTGCTTTGCCACCGGCAACACCGCGCGCATTCGCCAGCTCAACTGCGGCCTGATCGAAGTCGGTCGCGCGGCCGACTTTGTGTTCATGGACCGGGCCCAACACACCGCTGGCAAAACCTTGCTCGAGAGCGTGCAATTGGGCGACATACCTGGCATCGGCATGGTCATGATCGACGGCATCGTGCGCTGTGGGCGCAGCCGCAACACGCCGCCCGCACAAGACATTCCGGAGGTCGTCAGCGGTCACTGAGCCCGTCCTTTGGGGCGGCCCACCCTGCCCAGGTGAGATGTTTGCCGACAGCACCGGGGATTCACGCCCCGCTCAAGGTTTCCCTGATGTGGGCACCGCACTTGCCCGCTTTTTGAAGAGCGCATGCAAGTCTTTGCGGACTTTTTCGATGTGGGCCACCAAGTGATGGCTGGCGAGTTTGGTTTGGCCTTGTTGGCAAAGCTTCAGCAGCTGTTGATGCTCTTTTTCTGCGCGGTCCAAGGCGCGCCCGCTGCGCATCTGAATGCGGGTGAATCGATCGCTGGTTTGGAGCAAGGCGGCGACGATCGCATGGGTGCGCGGCAGGCGAGCATGCTTGTACAAAGCCAAGTGAAATTTGGCATTGAGCAAGCCCCAGCGCGCCACATCTTGGGCTTCAATAGCGCTTTTGAATTCGGCATCCAATGCAGAAACCTCGGCAAAGTCTGCCGCCTTGAAGCGGGCAATAGATTTGACCAACAAGCGCGGCTCCAGCATCACTCGCAGGTCAAAAACGTCGTCGATTTCTTCCAGAGAAAACGTGGACACGATGGCGCCTTTGTGCGGCGCGATGACCACCAAGCCTTCTGATTCCAATTGAATCAAAGCTTCACGCACAGGAATACGGCTGACCTGGAAGGTGGTGGCCAATACGTCTTGTCGCAGCTGCTCCCCGGCGGGGTAAGTGCCATTCAAGATGCCACGGCGCACCTCTTCAACGATGGCAGCAGACAAGGTTCGGTGACCCAAAGGGCTTTTCATGCGTCGATCTTAAAGGTTGAATGGTCGATGTTGGTCGCGATTGTAGAATGTATATTCTTGCCATAGAATGCCTCGCAAGGAGATCTCGCACATGCAGCAAGCGGAAGGTTTGGGCTCGTCACCACCATGGGTTCGGGGGGTGATTTGGCTGTCTGCCAAGTTGCTGGCGGCCGAGCGCCTGGCGGTTCCCGGCTTGATGTTTCTGATCACCGGCTTGATCTTGCTCAACGTCGTCACCCGCTATAGCGGCGTTTCTTTGTACTGGGTGGACGAATCTGCCATTTACTCAGTGGTTTTTTTGTGCTTCATTGGCGCCTCGGCCATGACCCGCTTGCGGCTTGATTTCGCGGTCACGATGCTCACCGAGCGCTTATCCAACCAAGCCCAAAAATGGCTCAAAGTGAGCGCCACTGCCACCGTGCTTGCGTTTTCATTGGTTTTGCTTTGGTTTTGCGTCTTGTGGCTGGACCCCGTGGGCATGGCCCAGGCCGGCTTTGACGCACGTGCTTTGGCCGCTCAAACCTTCAACTTCATTTATACCGAGCGCACCCAAACCCTGAATTGGCCGGTGTGGGTTTTGTATATGGTCATGCCTTGGTTTGCGCTGTCCATGGTGGTGCACAGCGCTGCCAATCTGGTCGAGGACCTGGGGCTGATTGAACGCTCCAACAACACCGCGTTTTTGAGTTCCAGCATGGAAGGCCTCAGTTGATATGTTGACCTTTGCTGTGTTCATGCTGGTGATGCTGATCGGCGTGCCGATCGGTTTGTGTTTGTGCATCGGCGGTGTGGCATTCATTGTCTCGCTCAACAACCCGGTTCTGTATCAGTCCTATCCGTTGCAGATGTTTGGTGGGGTCGACAGTTATGGCTTGATCGCCATTCCGTTGTTCATCTTAATTGGCGAAATCATGAATGGCGGCGGCATCACCCAGCGCATTGTGGATTTGGCCATGGCGTTTGTCGGCTCGGTGCGCGCTGGCTTGGCCTATGTGAATATTTTGGCCAATATGTTTGTGGCCTCGATCTTGGGCTCGGCCACGGCGCAAGTGGCCATCATGTCGCAGATCATGGTGCCCGAGATGGAAAAGCAAGGTTACGAAAAGAACTTTGCCGCCGGCCTGACCGCCTATGGCGGCATGCTCGGCCCCATCATCCCGCCGTCGGTGATGTTTGTGGTTTACAGCGCCTTGGCCCAGGTGTCGGTGAGCGACATGCTGATTGCCGGTATCTTGCCGGGGGTGATTTTGACGGTGCTGTTTTTCGTCATCATCGCCGTGATGGGCTACCTGTACAAATTTCCCCGCGCACCGCATCGCACCATCAAGGAACGCCTGGCCACCGTTTTGAATGCGGCGCCCACCATGTTGATCCCCATCGTGATTGTGGGCTCCATCCTGACCGGGGTGGCCAACGCCACCGAGTCTGCCGCCGTGGGTGCCGTGGCTGCGGCACTGGTAGGCCGCTACTGGACCAAAGAGTTTCAGTTCTCGCGCTTGCCAGAGATGATGCTGCGGGCTGGCATTTATTCGGCCATCGTGCTTTTTTTGGTCGCAGCGGCAGCGGTGTTTTCGTGGATTTTGATTTACGGCAAAGTGCCCCAGGCCACCGCCGCCTGGGTTCAAACCGTGGCCAAAGACCCGATCACCTTCATGCTGCTGACCAATGTGATTTTGTTGATCATCGGCACGGTGATTGATGGCATCCCCGGGTTGATCATGACGGTACCGATTTTGCTGCCCCTGGCCACCGATGTGTATCACATCGACCCGCGCCATTTTGGCGTGGTGGTGGTGGTGAATTTGGTGCTGGGCTTGTTGTCACCCCCCGTGGGCTTGTGCTTTTTTGTGGCGGCGGCCATCACTGGGGCCAAGCCCGGAAAGATGTTCATGGTCACTTTGCCGTTTTTTGGCATTGCCTGTGTGCTGCTGATTTTGTTATCCATTTATCCATTTTTGTCCCTCGCTCTTTTGAAATAAATCCACTTCATCAACCAGGAGAACTCTCATGACCGTTTCCCGCAGAAAAGTACTGTCTTATGGCGCCGCCTTGCCGCTGGCTTTGCCCACGCTGTCCTTGGCCCAGGCCAAAGAAATTCGACTGGGCATCATCACGCCCGTGGGCCACTCTTGGAACAAGGCAGCCTTGTTGTTGGGTGAAAAATTGAAAGAGGCCACCAATGGCCGCTTGACCATGACGGTGTTTCACTCAGGCCAGTTGGGCAACGAGTCGGCCATGATGCAGCAGTTGCAGTCTGGCGCTTTGGACATGGGCTTCATTCAGGCGGCTGAGTTGGGCTCACGCGTGCCCCACATCGCTGCCATCAACGCCCCGTACTTGGTGCGCTCCACACCAGCGGTGGCCAAGTTTGTGCGCCACCCAGAGGTGTTGAAGTTGTTCGATGTGTTGCCCAGCACCACCGGCACCATCGGTCTGGGTTGGGGCATCACGGGCATGCGAGCCATTTTTTCATCGCGTGACTTGAAGTCCTTGGCCGACATCAAGGGCATGAAACTGCGCATCAACCCCACGCCGGTTTACCGCGACTTCTACCAGTTGCTCGGCGCAGCACCCACGCCCATTCCCACACCTCAAGTGTTTGACGCCATGTCAAATGGCCAGGTGGATGGCTTGGAGGCCGACCTGGAGTTTTCTTGGAACCAGCGCTTTGACAAGGTGTCCAAAGTCATCCTGCAAATGAATGCTTTGTTCATGCCTTTTGCCGCTGTGGTGTCGGGACGGGTGTGGCAAACCTTCTCGGCGTCTGACCGGGACTTGATCACCAAGACCGTCAAAGAAGTGTTGGACATCCAAATGGACGGCATCGTCTCGACCGAGCCGGGCCTGGTGGAAAGCTTCAGAAAAGCGCCCATCCCCATCCGCCAAGTCGCGGTCAACGACACCGACGCTGTGATTGCAGCATTTGACAAGATCTGGTTGCCCCAGTCCCCGGTGATCGCCAATTTGCGCAAGATTGGCGCGACCATTTAAACCCCGCTTGCGTCTGCCCTGTTGCACCACGCTCCGGGGCAGACAACTATGAGGACGTGAGCCATGAGCAAGAATGTTTTTTCCGGAATGATGCCGGCGCTGATGACGCCGTGTAAACCCGACCGCACACCCGACTTTGATGCCCTGGTGAGAAAAGGCCAAGAGTTGGTCGGTGCCGGGATGGCGGGCGTGATTTACTGCGGCTCCATGGGCGACTGGCCCCTGCTCAGCGACGAGCAGCGCATGACCGGCGTTGAAGGCCTGGTCAAGGCCGGGCTGCGGGTGATCGTGGGCACGGGGGCACAAAACCCCATGCGTGCAGCCGCCCTGGCCGCACATGCCAACAAAGTGGGCGCCGCTGGTTTGATGGTGATTCCGCGCGTGTTGTCGCGCGGCTCCTCCGCAGCCGCCCAATATGCGCACTTCGCCGGTATTTTGGAGGCCGGCGGCAACTTGCCCGCGGTGATTTACAACAGCCCTTATTACGGTTTCGAGACCAAGGCCGATTTGTTTTTTGCCTTGCATGACAAATACCCTCAGTTGGTGGGCTTCAAAGAGTTTGGCAGCGCCCAAGCCATGAGCTACGCGGCCGAGCACATCACCGGCAAATCAGAGAGCCTGACCTTGATGGTGGGCGTGGACACCGAGGTGTTCCATGGCTATGTGAATTGCGGTGCCAAAGGCGCCATCACTGGCATTGGCAATGTGTTGCCCAAAGAGGTGTTGCATTTGGCGTCACTGTGCGAAAAAGCGGCCATGGGCGACGCCACAGCCAGGCAGCAAGCGCTGGCGCTGGAAAGTGCGTTGCGCGTGCTGTCCACCTTCGATGTGGGCGTTGATTTGGTTTTGTTCTTCAAGTACTTGATGGTGCTGGAAGGCCACCGTGAGTACGAGTTGCACTTCAACCCCACGGACAGTTTGTCAGAGAGCCAAAAGCGCTTTGCACGCAACCAATTGGAGTTGTTCAAACGCTGGTACGCAACCTGGTCTAAACACCCATAAACGACTCTCTGTCTTTGACCCGCGCTTGCAGAGCACCGCCTTGGATTAATATCCAGCCATGCAACCATTCCATCTGGCCTTTCCCGTCACGTCTTTGGCCAAGGCGCGTGCTTTTTATGGCGAGTTGTTGGGCTGCCCGGAAGGGCGCTCATCGGACGATTGGGTGGACTTCAATTTTTATGGGCACCAAATCGTTGCGCATTTGAGCCCCAGCGAGGCCGGTCACCACAACACCAGCGCCGTCGATGGTGACAACGTGCCGGTGCGCCATTTCGGCATGGTGCTCGACATGTCCGAGTGGGAGCGCATGGCCGCCAAGCTCAAAGCCGCCAACATCGCATTTGTGATTGAGCCGCACATCCGCTTCAAGGGCCAAGTGGGCGAGCAAGCGACCATGTTCTTTTTGGACCCGTGCGGCAATGCCGTCGAGTTCAAGGCCTTTGCCGATCCGTCTCGGCTGTTTGCCAAATAAACCCGCCGCACAGCGGGTTTGGCTTCAAACTTTGCCCGGTGCCGCTTGGATGGCGGCCCACAACTTGGCCGGTGTGAACGGCATGTCCATGGGCGGCGCGCCCACTTGGCGCAGCGCATCCGTGACCGCATTGGCCAAGGCCGGCAATGAACCCGAACAACCCGACTCGCCCACCCCTTTGGCGCCCAGCAAATTGAGGTCGGTGTGCACCGCATGGGTCTCGTGGTGAAAGTGGCGCAGCAAACCACCGGCTCGGGGCATGGGGTAGTCCATGTATGAGCCGGTCAACAGCTGCCCGGTTTCGCGGTCGTAAATGACGTGCTCGCCAAAAGCCTGGCCCATGCCTTGCACCACGCCACCATGCACCTGGCCCAACACCTGTTCGGGGGAAATGACCTGGCCCACATCGTCCACCGCCCAATAGTGCGACACCTCGGCCACACCGGTGGCGATGTTGATTTCCACCTCGGCAATGTGGCAGCCATTGGGAAAGGTCGCGCCCGAGGCCGCTTCGCCCACCGCTTGGACCTGCGCGGCTTGCGCGCCCAAGCTGGCGATCCAATCGGCAAAGCGCAAACGCCTTTTGGCGCCACCCGCTTCTTGCCACTCGCCCTTAGCATGGCCGATGTCGGCGGGGGCACACGCCCACAAGGCCGCAATGGCCGGCTTGGCTTGGTCCATGAATTGTTGGCACAAGTTTTTGATGGCGCTGCCCGCACCGTACAAGGTGCGCGAGCCGCCGGTGCTGTTGCCGACCAAGCCTTTTTCCGGCTCTCCGGCCAGGTAGCGCACGGCACTGGCAGATAGGCCGATTTCGTTTTGCACGATTTGCGCAAAACTGGTTTCGTGGCCTTGGCCAGACGCACCGGTCAAGGCGCGCAATGTCAATACGCCTTGTGCGTCAAAACTGCCGCGCACCTGGTCTTTGGCCGCGCCACCGGGGCCCGAGGCCTCCAAGTAGTAAGCCAAACCACGCCCGAGCAAGCAGCCGCGTTGCAAAGCATCGGCGCGGCGCTGGGCCAAGCCTTGGGGCTCGCTCATGCCGATGGCGTGGTCCATCACCGCCTCAAAATGGCCGCTGTCGTAAACGGTTTGGTTCGCCGTGGTGTAGGGAAACGCTTGGGGCGCAATGAAGTTTTTGCGCCGAATCGCCACCCCGTCGAGGCCATGCTGTTGTGCGGCATGGTCGATCAAGCGGTCAATGGCATAGGCGATGTCGGGCCGGCCCGCCCCCCGATACGCCGACACCGGCACGGTGTTGGTGTAATAAATGTGCGATGCCATGTGCAAGGCCGGCACTTGGTAGGCCCCGCCCATGGTGATCGACAGGTTGCGCGCACCAATGTGGGTGCTGAAGTAGGCGTTGTAGGCGCCGACATCGACCTGGTTTTCAAAGCGCATGGCCAAAATGTGGCCTTGTGCGTCCAAGGCAATGTGCCCATGCAAAAGCAGCGCACGGCCGTGCCAGTCGCTGACAAAAATCTCTGAGCGCGAACCCACCCAACGCACCGGTCGCTTGAGCAAACGCGTGGACAGCATCACCAACGGGTGTTCGCTGTAGGCCGTGGCGCGCAGCCCAAACGAGCCGCCCACATCGTGGGTGTGGACCTCCATGCTTTCCGGGGACCAGCGTGTGATGTGCGCCAAAAAGCCGGCCATGCCGCCCACCCCTTGGGTGGGGGTGTGCACATGGGTGACGCCCTTGGCCTCATCGTGCCAAGCCCACACCGCGCGCGGCTCCATGGGCGAGCCCACCAAACGCTGGCTGTCAACGGCGATGTCGCTGACAAAGTGCGCTTGGGCAAACGCCGCATCCACGGCGGCGCGGTCGCCCGCCTCAAATTTCACCGAGGTGTTGCCGGGCGCTTGCGGGTGCAGCTGCACCGCGCCAGGCGCTGTGGCATCGGCATAGGTGACCACCGCGTCGAGGGTGTCGTAATCAATTTGCGCCAGCTCGGCCGCGTCTTGCGCTTGCAAGGCGGTGTCGGCCACCACCCAAGCCACCGGTTGACCCACATACAACACCTTGTCGCGGGCCAACACCGGCATGGTGCACACGGTTTGGGGCTGGCCTTGTGGGTCTTTGACCTGCGCCACATTGGGCAAGTCGGCAAAGCCCGCGTCCTGGATGTCTTGTGCGGTCAACACCTGGTGCACGCCAGGCGCGCTGCGCACCGCGCTCAGGTCCATGTGGGCAATGCGGGCATGGGCATGGGGTGAGCGAATCACATAAGCATGCAACAAGCCCACCGCTTGCGCGTCGGCGCTGAACTGACCGGTGCCGGTGATCAGGCGTTGGTCTTCTTTGCGCAACAGCTGGGCAGACAGGGGTGCATTCATGGTGCCTCTCCTTGCATCACTTGGCTGGCTTGTTGCACGGCGCGGATGATGTTCACGTAGCCGGTGCAGCGGCACAGGTTGCCCGCCAAGCCTTCGGCAATTTCGTCCGGCGTGGGCGTGGGGTTGCGGCGCAGCAAGTCCACCGAGGCCATCACCATGCCCGGGGTGCAAAAGCCGCATTGCAAGCCGTGGCACTGCGAAAACGCTTGCTGCACCGGGTGCAATCCATTGGCGCCCAAACCTTCGATGGTGGTGACGGTGCAGCCATCGGCTTGCATCGCCAGCATGGTGCAGGACTTGACCGCTTGGCCGTCCACATGCACGGTACAACAACCGCATTGCGTGGTGTCGCAACCCACATGGGTGCCGGTCATGCCAAAGGTGTCGCGCAGCAAGTCGGCCAACAAGGTGCGCTCGGGCACGTCAGCGCTGCGGGGGGTGCCATTCAGGGTGAGGTTGAGTTTCATGCGGGGAGTGGCGTGGCTGGGCCACGCGGGTTGGGGTTAGGTGAGCGATTGGCGGGCTTGCGCCAGCATCTGCAGGGCCAAGTGGGTGCGGTAGGCGGCGGGCGCGTGCACGTCGTCGATCACGTCATCACGCTGCATGGCTGGTGGCTGCGTGCCTTGAGCCAAGGCCTGTTCGGCCTCGTGCCAGCGAAACACGCCATTGGCCACGCCCGTGACCGCGACGCGCCAGCCGCCGTTGGCGGCGCCAGCTGCGGCGTATTGCGCCACAAACACACCGGCCATCGCATAGCCCGATGCCGGGTGTTTGAACTTGGCATAAGCACAGCGTTGCGGGGTGCGAAAGCGCACGCCGGTGATGACTTCGTCGCTGTGCAAAGCGGTGGCAAACATGCCCAGAAAAAAATCGTCGGCTTCGATGGTGCGCCGATCGGTGATGATCTGCGCTTGCAAGGCCAGGGCCGCCGATGGGTAGTCGGCGCTGGGGTCGTTGTTGGCCAAGGAGCCGCCCAAGGTGCCGCGCGCGCGCACCTGTGGGTCGCCAATCAAGCCCGCCAGCGTGGTGAGGCCTGGCATGGCTTTTTGCAAACCCGTGTGGGCCGCCACGTCTTGGTGCTTGGTGGCCGCGCCGACCCACCAGTGGTCGCCCTCTTGGCGCACACCGGTCATCTCGGGCAAACGGGCCACGTCGATCAGTGCCGATGGTGCGGTCAAGCGGTGCTTCATCGATGGCAGCAAAGTCATGCCGCCCGACAAGACCTTGGCCGAGCCATCGGCGCTCAAGGCCGCACTGGCCGCGCCCACCGATTCGGCGCGCTGGTATTTGAATGCGTACACGGGGAAATCCTCCAAAACACCGGGTTTCCGGCGCAGCCTGCAATCTACCCTAAATGCCGCCGAGCTTGCGAACCTGGGTGACGTGGCACGCACTTGACGCAGGGATATGTCTGAGTCCTTGCGCGCCCCCATCCAGCCGGTGGCGTCGCGCCGATGACCAACGACTGGCGCTCGCCACGGCCGGGCGCATTGCAGAGACATCACGCGGCGGGCCATACCCCTACCCGGCCAGGCGCCGTCTGCCGCACGGTGAAAGCTTTTGAGCGCCCAAAACAACGCGTTGGGGTCGCTGCTTAAAAAAGCTGCAGTTTCGGCTGTGCCTGTATAAAATCGGCACCCGCCGGTTCACCGCCTTGTGCGCGCGGTTATGCACCCCACCGATTCCTTTGTATCGCCCTGGCGCTCAACGCTTGGGCGCCCACCCCAAATGCTTTATCCCCAAACCTTCGACGTGATTGTGGTCGGCGGCGGCCACGCCGGGACCGAGGCCGCCTTGGCCGCGGCGCGCATGGGTTGCAAAACCCTGTTGCTGTCTCACAACATCGAAACCCTTGGACAAATGAGCTGCAACCCCTCGATCGGCGGCATCGGCAAGGGCCACTTGGTCAAGGAAATCGACGCCATGGGCGGGGCCATGGCCCTGGCCACCGACGAGGCGGGCATCCAGTTTCGCATCCTCAACCGCTCCAAGGGCCCCGCCGTGCGCGCCACCCGGGCGCAAGCCGACCGGGTGCTGTACAAAGCCGCCATCCGCCAACGCCTGGAAAACCAGCCCAACTTGTGGCTTTTTCAGCAAGCCGTGGACGACTTGATGGTCGAGGGTGACCGCGTGGTAGGCGCCGTGACGCAAGTTGGTATTCGCTTCAGATCGCGCACCGTGGTGTTGACCGCCGGCACGTTTTTGGACGGCAAGATCCATGTGGGCATGAACAACCACGCCGGTGGCCGTGCTGGGGACCCCCCAGCGGTGAGCTTGTCGGCGCGGCTCAAAGAGCTCAAGCTGCCCCAAGGTCGGTTGAAAACCGGCACGCCGCCACGCTTGGATGGGCGCAGCATTGACTTCAGCCGCTGCCAAGAACAACCCGGCGACGGCATGGTCGGCGCCGACCTGGCCGCTGATCGGGGGGTGACCGCCGGTGCGGTGCCGGTGTTCAGCTTCATGGGCCGCACCGACATGCACCCGCGCCAAGTGCCGTGTTGGATCACCCACACCACCGAAGCGACCCACGACATCATCCGCAGCGGCTTTGACCGCAGCCCCATGTTCACCGGCCAAATCGAAGGCGTGGGCCCACGCTATTGCCCGAGCGTCGAAGACAAGGTCAACCGCTTTGCCGACAAAAACAGCCACCAGATTTTTCTCGAACCCGAGGGCCTCCACACCCACGAGGTCTACCCCAACGGCATCAGCACCAGCTTGCCGTTTGACATCCAGTACGCCCTGGTGCGCTCCATCCCCGGTTTGGAGAACGCGCACATCCTGCGCCCGGGCTATGCGATTGAATACGACTATTTCGACCCGCGTGACCTGCAACGCCACTTTGAAACCCGTGCCATCCAAGGCTTGTTTTTTGCGGGGCAAATCAATGGCACCACCGGCTACGAAGAGGCCGCCGCCCAAGGCTTGTTCGCAGGAATCAATGCCGCCCTGCAATGCCGTGGCGAAGCCCCTTGGGTACCGGCGCGCGACGAGGCCTATTTGGGTGTGCTCGCCGACGACTTGGTGACCAAAGGCGTGACCGAGCCCTACCGCATGTTCACCAGCCGCGCCGAGTTTCGCTTGCAACTGCGTGAAGACAACGCCGATTTGCGCCTGACCGAAACCGCCCGCCGCTTTGGCCTGGTGGACGATGAACGCTGGCGCGCCTTCGAAGCCAAGCGCGAGGCCGTGGCCCAAGAGGCCGCCCGCCTGCGCAGCCTGTGGGTGCACCCGCGCAACCTGAGTGCCGACGAAGCGGTGCGCGTGTTGGGCAAACCCATTGAACACGAACACAGCTTGGCCGATTTGCTGCGCCGCCCCGGTGTGGGCTACCAAGATTTGATGGGTCTGGATGGCGGGCGCTATCAAAACCCGCAACTGAGCGCCGACTTGGCCAGCGACGGTGTTTCACATGAAACAGCGCTGGCGGTGGTCGAGCAAGTCGAGATTGCCGCCAAATACGCCGGCTACATCGACCGCCAGCGCGACGAGGTGGGTCGCGCCGCCCACTTTGAAAACATGCCCCTGCCCGCCGACCTGGACTATGGCCAGGTGAGCGCCCTGAGCATGGAAGTGCGGCAAAAACTCAACCGCCACAAGCCCGAAACCCTGGGCCAGGCCTCGCGCATCTCTGGCGTGACCCCGGCGGCCATCTCTTTGTTGTTGATCCATTTGCGCCGAGGCCGTTTCAGCGGCTTTGCGCCAGAGCCGGCCGAGGCCGCGCCTTGAGGCCCAGCCCGCCCAAGCCAACACCGCCTGGGCAACAAGCCAGGGCATCCACCCCCAAGCCTGCGTCACCCGGGGCCAAACCCACCACGAAAACCCCTTGGGACGACAGCACCCAAGCCGTGGCGCGAAGCACCCTGCAAGCGGGCAGCCAGCAACTGGGCGTGGCGCTGTCGGAAGCACAAATCGATGCCTTGATGGGTTACCTGGGGTTATTGCACAAGTGGTCGCAGGTCTATAACCTCACCGCCGTGCGCGACCCCCTGGAGATGGTGACGCTGCACCTGCTCGACAGCCTGGCCGTGGTGCCGGCCCTGCTGCGGCACCTGGCCACGCCGCACGACCTTGGCGCCGAGCGCCAGGCCCCAACAGGGCGCAGCACCAGCACCAGCACCAGCACCAGCACCTCACCCTCACCCTCACCCTCACCCTCACCCTCACCCTCACCCTCACCCTCACCCTCACCCTCACCCTCACCCTCACCCTCGGCTGGGTCTGGGTCTGGGTCTGGGTCTGCGACTGCGGCTACTGCTGCGGCGGGTATGCCAACCAGCGAAAAGCCCGCCACCACACCGGCGAGCGCGCCCGCCCAGATGCGTCTGCTGGATGTGGGTTCGGGCGCAGGCCTGCCCGGGGTGGTGATCGCCATTGCCTGCCCACACGTCCAGGTGACCTGCCTGGACGCCGTGGCCAAGAAGGCCGCCTTTGTGCAACAGGTGGCGGCCAGCCTGGGGCTGGCTAACCTGCGCGGCTTGCACCAACGCATTGAGCACATGGACACCGCCCACGCCGTGGTGTGTTCGCGCGCTTTTGCTTCATTGGCCGATTTTGTGCGTGGCTCGGCCAAAGCGCTTGCCCCGGGTGGTGTTTGGCTGGCGCTCAAAGGCAAGGCGCCAACCGAAGAGCTGTCCGCCCTGGGGCCGGAGGTGGATGTGTTTCATGTGGAACAACTGCTCGTTCCCGGGTTGGACGCGCAGCGCTGCCTGGTCTGGATGCGCCCCACCCCACCCCGCTGAGGCCTTGCGGCCCGTTTGTTTCATGTGAAACACAGGGCAAACCGCGCGACAGGCACACCCCGACACCGACCCTTTGTGACGCCCACGCAGCACCTTCAGGCCGGCCACCTTCACACGAAAGTGGACACGCGAACCACCCCAGGCTTTACACTCACAGCCCCAGCAACGAGAGGTGTGCATGTTTGGTGTTGCAGATTACGGTGCCTATGTGGTGGCCGTATTGGTTTTTTTGTTCATTCCAGGGCCCGGAAACCTGGCCATTTTGAGCTGCACCGCCAAGGGTGGCGTGCGCGGCGGCCTGGCCTCGACGGCGGGCATCATTGTGGGCGACCAAGTGCTGATTTGGTTGGCCGTGGCCGGTGTCGCCACGGTGCTTTTGACCACGCCCACCTTGTTCACCGCCATCCAATGGATGGGCGCGGCTTACCTGGCCTGGTTGGGCGCCAAGATGTGTTGGGCCAAACCCGGTCAAGCGCCGGTGGTTGACATCCCCATCGGGGCCTACTTTCGGCAATCTTTTTTCATCACCTTGCTCAACCCCAAGGCGATTGTGTTTTACATGGCGTTTTTCCCGCTGTTCATCGACCCGGCCGTGGCACCCAGCCTGGGCACCTTTGCCGCCATGGCCTTGACCGCCGCTGCCCTGGCGGTGATGTACGGCATCGGCCTGTCCTTGTTGGCGCACCGTTTGGCCGAGCGCGTCAAGGCGCGCCCCTGGCTGGCCCAGGCCCTGAACAAAACCGCAGGCGGCTTGCTGATTGCCTTTGGCCTGCGCCTGGCGCTGAGCAAATAAAACCCTTCACCCCAAGGCACCCACCCATGTCGCATATCTTCTGTGTTGCCAATCAAAAAGGTGGGGTGGGCAAAACCACCACCACCGTCAACCTGGCCGCCGGTTTGGCCGCTGTGGGCCAACGGGTGTTGATGGTCGATCTGGACCCCCAAGGCAACGCCACCATGAGCTCGGGCGTGGACAAGCGCAAGCTCTTGCTCAGCGTCTACGACGTGCTGCTCGAAACCGCCACCATCACCGAAGCCCGCGTGCCCAGCCGATGGGGCAGCGAGCCATCGCAGCAAAAAATGCCCACCTATGATGTGCTGGGCGCGAGCCGCGAACTCGCTGGCGCCGAGGTGGAGTTGGTGGGTTTGGAGCGGCGCGAAAACCGCCTCAAACAAGCCCTGGCCGCGGTGGATGCGCAATACGATTTTGTGTTGATCGACTGCCCGCCGTCCCTGTCCATGCTCACCCTCAACGGCCTGTGCTGCGCCCACGGGGTGATCGTGCCCATGCAGTGCGAATACTTTGCCCTGGAGGGCTTGACCGACTTGGTCAACACCATCAAACAAGTGCACGCCAACCTGAACCGCGACCTGAAAATCATTGGCCTGCTGCGCGTGATGTTTGACCCGCGCATCACCTTGCAACAACAGGTGAGCGAGCAACTCAAGAACCACTTTGGCGACAAGGTGTTCAACACCCTGATCCCGCGCAATGTGCGCCTGGCCGAAGCGCCCAGCTACGGCATGCCCGGCGTGGTGTTTGACCCCTCGGCCAAAGGCAGCCAGGCCTTTGTGGAATTCGCCCGCGAACTCGTTGAGCGCGCCCCCAAACTCTAAACCCCACACCCACCATGGCAACCAAAAAACCCAAAGGCCTGGGCCGCGGCCTCGAAGCCCTGCTTGGCCCCACCGTCAGCGAATCCCCCGCCCCTGCCGCCGATGGCTTGCCCCATGAGCTGGCCCTGAGCGAGCTGGTGGCCGGCACCTACCAACCGCGCACCCGCATGGACGAAGGCGCTTTGTATGAATTGGCCGAGAGCATCAAAAGCCAGGGCATCATGCAGCCGATCTTGGTGCGTCAACTCAGCCCCGCTGACGCCGCCCTGCGCCGAGCCAGCGGCGCCAGCAGCCAAGACCCCCACCACCCCGGTCAAGCCCAGGCGCTGTACGAAATCATTGCCGGTGAGCGCCGCTTTCGGGCCGCGCAGATCGCAGGCCTCGAGCGCGTGCCGGTGCTGGTGCGCGATGTGCCCAACGAGTCGGCCGCGGTCATGGCCTTGATCGAAAACATCCAGCGCGAAGACCTCAACCCGCTGGAAGAAGCCCAGGCGCTGCAACGCCTGATCAAAGAGTTTGGACTAACTCACGAGGCAGTGGCCCAAGCCGTGGGTCGCTCGCGCAGCGCGGCCAGCAACCTGTTGCGGCTGCTCAATTTGGCCGAGCCGGTGCAAAACATGCTGATGGCCGGCGACATCGACATGGGCCACGCCCGCGCGTTGCTGGCATTGGACCGGGCCAGCCAAATCACCACCGCCAACCAGATCACAGCCAAAAAGCTCTCGGTGCGCGAAGCCGAAAGCCTGGTCAAAAAGGTCGGGGCGGAGTTCAACCTGGTCACCCAAAAGCCGAAAAAAGAAAAGTCGCGCGACCTGCGCCGGGTCGAAGAGGAGCTGTCCGATTTGTTGATGGCCGAGGTTGAGGTGCGCATCAAAAAGCGCGTCAAGCGCAACGGCCGCATGGAAGAAATGGGCGAGCTGTCCATCCAGTTCGGCTCGCTGGATGCGCTCAACGGCTTGATCGACAAACTGCGCGGCTGAAGCCACGCCCAGCGCAACGCCATGAACATTTGGGACCGCTGGCTGAATTGGGCCCATCGCTTGGGGCATGGGGAGCGCGCCCAACAGCACCAAGTGATGAGCATGGGCGCGGTATTGCTTTGCCTCAATGCGGTGGTGTTCAATCTGCTGCCCAACCCAGGCTTTGACGGCTATCTGTTGTACATCGTGGCCAGCGCCTTTGTCTTGGTTTTGGGCCTGGTGCGATACGAACGGCTCTACTACTGGGTGGTCAACTTCTGCATGCTGATCTTGATGGCCATGCTGGCCCACTTTGCCACCCAAACCGGGCACATCCAATCCAGCGCCTTGGTGTGGTTGAGCATTTTGAGCATTCCGGCCCTGTTCTTTCTCGGTCAACTCGGCGGCCTTTTGTGGCTATTGGTCATCTTGGCCATCGTCACAGGGATCTACCTCTTAACGCTGCACCGCCAACCCGACCCGATCACCACCAACATCGCAACCGTTTTGTATGCCACGGCCAACCACGTGATGGCCGCCGCCTCCTTGATGCTCATGGTGCGCCTGTACGACCAAATCACCGAAAAGCAAAGAAACGAAACCGAAGAGCGCAACCAAGCCCTGGTGCATGTGCATGCCGACATGCGGGTGGCACAAGCCCACAAGGACGAGTTTGTGGCCGCCATGGGCCACGAGCTGCGCACCCCCATGAACGCCATCTTGGGCTTGAACGGTTTGCTGCAAGACGAATTTGCCCAAGACCCCGAAGGCTTGGAGACCGTGGGCCACATCCGCCGCTCCACAGAACACCTGCTTCAAGTGGTCAACGACATATTGGATTTCTCGCAGTTGCAAAGCGGGCAAATGGTGTTTTTCCCCAGCGCTTGCGAACTGCGCCCCCTGCTCAGCGAGGCGCTCGCACCGCTGCGGCAAAAAGCCCTGGACAAGGGTTTGGCGTGGCAACTCCACTTTGCGGACGACGTGCCACAGGCGGTGTGGATCGATGGCCCCCGGCTGTGCCAGGTGATGCGCCACCTGGCCGATAACGCCGTCAAATTCACCGCACAGGGCCAAGTCGAGATCCATGTGGCTTGGCTCAACCAACACCTGCAAGTGCAGGTCAAAGACACGGGTCGCGGCATTGCCTTGCAACGCCAAGCCCACATCTTCAACCGCTTTGAGTCGGCCGACTTGCAGACCACCAAAGACTTTGGCGGCACCGGCTTGGGGCTGAGCTTGTGCGAGCGCTTGGTGGTGTTGCAAGGCGGGCAAATCGGGGTGCACAGCCAACCCGGCGGGGGCGCGGTGTTTTGGCTCGAGTGGCCAGCCACCACGCCGCAGGCCGCGGCCATTGCGCCGCCGACCTTCCTGCCCGATAGCGCCGTGTTTGACGTGCTGGTGGTCGACGACAACGCCATGAATTTGATGCTCACACCCGTGCAAATCCATGCGGTGTGGCCCCAGGCCCGGGTGAGCACCGCCAGCTCGGGCGCGCAGGCGCTGGCGCTGTTGCAGGCCCAACACTTTGACCTGGCTTTGGTGGACATGGTGATGCCCGACATGGACGGCCTGGCCCTGACGCGGGCGCTGCGCCAACTGCCTGCGCCCTGGTGCCACATTCCCGTCGTGGCCTTGACCGCCAACACCAACCCCTTGGACGAGCAACAGGCCTTGCAAGCGGGCATGGACATGGTGCTGCACAAGCCCATCAACCCCAAAGCATTGGTGCGCACGGTTTCACAAGCCCTGGGCGCATCAACCCCAAGGGGGTCCGCATGAAAACCACCTGGCGGCAGTGGCTGCGCGGGGATTGGGTTGCGCTGCTGCCGGCCAGCTTTCGCGCCGACAAGATGCCGTTTGTGTTTCTGTGCATGATGATGCTGGTGGTGGTGTCGCTGACGTTTTCCTTGTTCAACCCCTACCGCCACGGCTCCACCATGCAAGTGGGGTTTGCCTTGTTGATCCTGGGCTTGCTGTGGCTGATGCACCGTGGCGTGGCCCTCAACACCGTTTTGGGTCTGATGTGTTTTTTGAGCGTGGCCTATTTGTTCAATGCCGCGCGCGTCTCGGGCGGTGTGTTTTCGCTGCGATTGGTGTGGTTGATGCTGGTGCCGGTGATGGCCTACTACGTGATGGGCCCAGCACACGGCTTGCTGTGGCTGCTGGTGTCGTGGCTCACCACCCTCACACTGGCCTGGATGACGTGGAGCGGCACGGGGATAGCGCTGCCCGTGAGCGGTGATCAACAAGATTTTTATGCTTTTGCTTCGATCGCCATCAACTGCCTGACCTTGATGGTCGTGCCACTGGTGTATGACCGACAACACCGCCGCAACCTGGCCGAAAGCCAAACGCGACAAAACGAGCTCGAGCAAACCCGCCTCGACCTCGAGCACACCCAGGCCTTGCGCGAGCACTTCATTGCCGCTGTCAGCCACGAGTTGCGCACACCGATGAACGCCATCTTGGGTTTCAACAGCCTGTTGATGTCGCGCACCAGCGACAAGCCGCGGGCCCAACAACTGCTGGAGCACACCCGGCAATCGGCCGATCACTTGATGACGGTGATCAACGATGTGTTGGACTATTCACAGTTTCTCTCCGGGCGGCTCAACGCCCAACAAGAGGTCTTCAACCTGCACGCCACCATCGGCCATGCGTTTGATTTGTTTGCGCCCAAAGTGCAAAGCATGTCGATTGCCTACCAATTGGAGGTCGCCCCCGGCGTGCCCACCTGGGTCAGCGGGGACCGCCACCGCTTGATGCAAATTCTGGTCAACCTGTTGGGCAATGCGCTCAAGTTCACCGCCAAAGGCCATGTGCGGCTGCATGTGGTGGTCCACCCCGACGGTCTGATGTTTGCCGTGCACGACACCGGCATTGGCATCGCCACCCAAGAGCAAGCGAATTTGTTTGGCCGCTTCGCCCAGGCGAGCCAAGACATCCAACGCCAATACGGGGGCAACGGCCTGGGCCTGGCCATCAGCCATGGCCTGGTTCAACTGCTGGGCGGCCACATGGGGTTTGAGAGCGAGCTGGGTCGGGGCTCGCGCTTTTGGTTCACCCTGCCCTTGCGCGCCAGCAGCGCGCCCGAGCACATCAGCAGCAGCGACAAACCGTTGGTACAGGCCGACAAAGCATGGCGGTTTTTGGTGGTCGACGACCACCGCCTCAACCGCTTGTTGGTCACCCAGGTGCTGAAAAACGCCTGGCACCAATGCAACGTGGTCGAGGCCGGGGACGGGCTGCAAGCCTTGCAAGCGCTGCAAACGCAAGACTTTGATTTGGTGTTCATGGACTTGGTGATGCCCGAGCTCAACGGCGCCGATGCCACCCACGCCCTGCGCGCCATGCCCGCACCCCGGGGCAACACCGCGGTGGTGGGCTTGACCGCCGATGTCAGCCCCGTGGACCTGGCCAACTTTCGCGCCGCAGGCATCAACGCCTTGCTGCTCAAACCCTTTGACCCGCAACAGTTGGTGCGCGAGTCCCAGGCCTTGCTGATGGCCCGACCCAGCCCAAGCGACTGATCAGAGCAAAAAGATTTTGCCCGGGTTCATGATGTTGTGCGGGTCCAGCGCGCGCTTGATGGTGCGCATCATCTCTACCGCGGGTGCGCCCGCCTCGGCCAGCAAAAAGTCCATCTTGTGCAAGCCAATGCCG
This sequence comes from Pseudomonadota bacterium, assembly GCA_041174965.1. GTDB lineage: Bacteria > Pseudomonadota > Gammaproteobacteria > Burkholderiales > Burkholderiaceae_C > Limnohabitans. Next base: position 29,218 of record JBEDFU010000301.1, read on the forward strand.
TGCTCGCCACTGCAGGTGCCCTCCATGCTCAGGGCGCGCTCCACCAACTGCTGATTGAGCGCCTCAGCCGTGGCCCGCTCTTGCGGGTCGTTGGGGTCGATCAAATAGCCAAAGTGGAAATTACCGTCCCCCACATGGCCGACCAAAAAGTAAGGAATGCCTGAGGCATCGGCCTCGGCCACCGAAGTCAGCAAGCAATCGGCCAAGCGGCTGATGGGCACACAGGTGTCGGTGCTGATGGCGCGGCAACCCGGGCGGCTTTGCACCGCAGCAAAGTAGGCGTTGTGGCGAGCGGCCCACAAACGGGTGCGCTCTTCGGGCGTCATCGCCCACTCAAAGGACTGACCACCAAACTCGTCGGCAATCGCTTGCACCGTCTCGGCCTGTTCTTTCACGCTGGCCGGTGTACCGTGGAACTCCATGAGCAGCATCGGCTCTTCGCGCAAACCCAGTTTGGCGTAGGCGTTGACCATGCGCACCGAATGCTGATCGATCAACTCCACCCGGGCAATCGGCACGCCCATTTGAATCAGCTGGATGGTGGTGCGCACCGCCGCCTCGATGCTCGGGAATGAGCAGGTCGCCGCCGACACCGCCTCGGGCAAGGGGTAGAGCTTCAAGGTGACTTCGGTGATCACGCCCAGCGTGCCTTCACTGCCCACCATCAAGCGCGTCAAGTCGTAGCCTGCCGATGATTTTTTGGCCCGCGTACCGGTGCGCACCACCTCGCCCGAAGCGGTCACCACCTCCAGGCCCAAGACGTTTTCACGCATGGTGCCGTAGCGCACGGCATTGGTGCCACTGGCGCGGGTGGCGCTCATGCCGCCAATGCTGGCGTCCGCCCCCGGGTCGATCGGGAAAAACAAGCCCGTGCTTTTGATCTCTTCATTGAGCTGCTTGCGCGTCACGCCAGGCTGCACCGTCACCGTCAAGTCCTCGGCGTTGACCGACAGCACCCGGTTCATGCGCCCCACATCGATGCTGATGCCGCCTTGCACCGCCAACAAATGCCCCTCGAGCGACGAGCCCACGCCAAACGGGATCACCGGCACGCGGTCTCCTTGGGCCCAGGCGACCACTTGGGCCACATCGGCGGTGGACTCGGCAAACACCACCACCGCCGGTGGCGGCACGGTGGTGAACGCCGACTCATCGCGCCCGTGTTGCTCGCGCACCGCCATGGCCGTGCTGCAACGCTCGCCAAAATGGGCTTTGAGCTTGGCGACCAGGGCATCGGGCACGGGGCGCTGTTGAACATGGGGAATCAAGTGCTGGGCGGTGGTGGGTGCATTCATGGCGGGCGTCTCCTGTGGGGGTCATTCTAGGCAAGCCACCGTACCGGCGCTTCATGGACAATCGCCCCTGTCCGGGGTGTCATGCCCCGGCCCTTGGGCTTGCTGGGCAGGCCGCATTCACCGCAAAGCTCAGACCGCGCATTCAAAGCGCACACAGGACACACCGCATGGGCAACCGACTCACACAAATCGCCACCCGCACCGGCGACGACGGCACCACCGGCTTGGGCGACAACCGCCGCGTGAGCAAAAACAGCTTGCGCGTGCACGCCATGGGCGAGGTCGATGAACTCAACAGCCACATCGGCGTGCTGTTGTGCGAAGCCGTGCCCGCCGACGTGCGCGAACTGCTGGTGGAAGTGCAACACCAACTGTTCAACCTGGGTGGCGAGCTCAGCATCCCGGGCTTTGAGTTGCTCAAAGCCGAGGCCGTGCTGGCCCTGGACCATGCCTTGGCCGACCACAACGAGGCCCTGCCCAAGCTGCAAGAGTTCATCTTGCCCGCCGGCAACCGCGCCGCCTCACAGGCCCATGTGTGCCGCACCGTGGCACGCCGCGCCGAACGCGCCGTGGTGGCCCTGGGCGCGGAAGAGGCCTTGAACGACACGCCGCGCCAGTACCTCAACCGCCTGAGCGACCTGATGTTTGTGTTGGCGCGGGTGCTCAACCGCATGGACGGCGGCGACGATGTCTACTGGAAAAGCGAGCGCCTGAAAAACGCCACTTGATCGACACCGCATCACGTCTGGATCGCCACTGCGGCGCCGGCCCTGCGCGGCCAACAACCCCCCGCACAACAAACCAACTCAGCGCGGCGCCAAGATGGCCATGGTGATGCGCGACACGCAAGTCAACTCGCCCGCCTCGTTGTGCATATCGATGTGCCACACCTGGGTGCTGCGCCCAATGTGCACAGCGCGGGTGATGCCGCGCACCCAACCCGACTTGACGCCTTTGATGTGGTTGGCATTGATGTCCAAACCCACCGCACGGTCCTCTGGCGGGCACGAGTAATAAGCCCCGCACGACCCCAGGGTTTCGGCCAAAACCACACTCACTCCACCATGCAGCAAGCCATAGGGCTGGCGCGTGCGCTCGTCCACCGGGATGCGGGCGACGATGAAGTCGTCCCCGACCTCCACAAACTCCATGCCCAGCAACTCAGGCGCGGTGCGGTGGTGGGACTCGGTGAGGATGTCCACTGAAATCGGTTTTTTCCAAATGCGCATGTGGTGCTTCCCTGAAAGTGTTGGCTGGGTGCTGCATGCCCAAGCCCAAAGGACATCGATGTTAGTCCCATGGTGATGGCCCCATGGTGTTGTTCCCGATGGCCGACCCGCCCAGGCGGCTGATAATCTTGGGGCCATGAACCCAACCACCCCACCCTACGTTCCGCAAATTCGGCTTTACCAAGACTGGTTGGCCCGCCACAAAGGGCTGCGCTTTGACAACTACGAAGCCCTGTGGCAATGGTCGGTCACCGAGCTCGACGCCTTTTGGCAAAGCATGTGGGAATACCTGGATGTGCAGTCCCCCACGCCGCACAGCGCGGTGCTGGCGCGCAACACCATGCCCGGCGCGCAGTGGTTTCCTGGTGCCCAAGTGAACTATGCGCAACAGGTGTTGCGCCATGTGGCGCAGGCACACGCGGCGGGCATGCCCGCCATCATTGGCACCAACGAACGCGGCCAGCGCCATGAACTGTCTTGGCCCGAGCTGCGCCGCCAAGCCGCCGCGCTGGCCCTGCACCTGCAAGCCCAAGGCGTGGTGCCCGGCGACCGGGTGGCCGCCTACCTGCCCAACATCCCGCAAACCATGGTGGCGTTTTTGGCCGTGGTCTCGGTGGGCGGGGTATGGAGCGTGTGTGCGCCCGACATGGGCACCAACGCCGTGCTCGACCGCTTTGCCCAAATCACCCCCACCGTGTTGATCGGTTGCGACGGCGTCACCTATGGCGGCAAAGACCATCCGCGCATCGGCGTGCTGTCGCAACTGCGCGATGCCTTGCCCAGCGTGCGCCACACCATTTTGTGCCGCGTTTTGAACACCGCCGACACCCTGCCGGGTGCCGCCGATTGGGCCGGCATCGTGGCCCGCAACGACGCCGCCGTGGCCGCCTTTGAACCGCTGTGGCTACCGTTTGACCACCCCTTGTGGATTGTGTATTCCAGCGGCACCACCGGCATGCCCAAGCCCTTGGTGCACGACCACGGCGGCACCATGCTCAATGGCATGGCGCACAAAACCGTGATGTACGACGTGGGCTGCAGCTACGAGCCCAACTCCTGGGGCGAGCGCTTCATGTGGTACAGCTCCACCGGCTGGGTGATGTGGAACGCCCAGCTCAGCGGCTTGCTCAGTGGCACCACCTGCGTCATTTACGACGGCAACCCCGGCGGCGCCAAAGACAAACCCGATTGGGGCGTGCTGTGGCGTTATGCAGCGCAAGAAGGCGTCACCTTTTTCGGTGCCGGTGCGGCGTATTTCAACAATTGCATGAAGGCCGACTTGAACCTGGCCGAGCACACCGGCCTGCACCGGGTGCGCGCCTTGGGCACCACCGGCTCACCCTTGTCGGCCGAGGTGCAAAGCTGGGGCACAGAACAGTTTCACCGCGTTTATGCCCAAGCGGGCTTGCCAGCCAATGACATTTGGTGGTGCAACATTTCGGGCGGCACCGACGCGGGTGCCTTTGTGGGCGCCCACCGCGAGCTGCCCATGGTGCCCGGCGAGATGCAATGCCGCTTGCTCGGCGTGAGCGTGCAAGCCTGGAACGAAGACGGCCAAGCGGTGATCGATCAAGTGGGTGAACTGGTGGTCACCCAACCGGTGCCGGCCATGCCACCGTTTTTTTGGGGCGACACCGACCACCAACGCTATTTGGGCAGCTACTTTGAGCACTACCCCCCCGGCTTGGGCCGCCACCCCACGGGCGGCGATGCACCCGCCAGCGCGGGCGCGGTGTGGCGCCACGGCGACTGGATCAAGATCACCCCCGAAGGGCGCTGCATCATCTATGGCCGCAGCGACGCCACCATCAACCGCCATGGCCTGCGCATGGGCACCAGCGAGCTGTACCGCGCGGTCGAGGCCTTGCCCGAAGTGCTCGACGCCTTGGTGGTCGACTTGGAATATTTGGGCCGCGACAGCTACATGCCCTTGTTTGTGGTGCTGCGCCCGGGCATGAGCCTGGACACCGGCTTGCGCCAGCGCTTGCAAGCGGCCATCCGCACCGCACTCAGCCCGCGCTTTGTGCCCGACGACATCTTCCAAGTGGCCGAGGTGCCGCGCACCTTGTCGGGCAAAAAACAAGAGCTGCCGATCAAGAAACTCTTGCTCGGTCAGCCCATCGACAAGGTGCTCAACCGCGACGCCATGGCCAACCCGGCATGCCTGGACTGGTACATCGCCTTTGCCCAGCAGCGCCTGCAAGCCAGTCAGTGAGGGGCGCGGTGGCGGCGCAGCAGCAAGGCGTTGAGCATCACGCTGAGTGAGCTCATCGACATGGCCATGCCGGCCAATACCGGCGTGAGCCAACCACTGGCGGCCAGTGGAATGCCCGCCGCATTGAACACAAAGGCCCAAAACAGGTTTTGACGGATTTTTTGCACCGTCAAGCGGCACACGTCCAGCGCCTGCCCCACCAAACGTAACTCGCCGCGCATCAGCGTCAAGCCCGCCGCGTGCATGGCCACATCGGTGCCGGTATCGGCTTGCGCCATGGCCATCCCTAAGTCCGCCGCCACCAAGGCCGGCGCATCGTTGATGCCGTCCCCCACAAAGGCCACCACATGGCCTTGGGCATGCCAGTCGCGCACCGCCTGCGCTTTGTCGCCCGGCAGCATGCCGGCCTGCACCTCTTGCGGCGCAAAGCCCAACTGGGCCGCCACAGCCTGCGCCGTGACCGGGCTGTCGCCCGAGAGCATGCGCAACTGCAAGCCACGCGCACGCAAGGCGTCCAAGTCGGCTTTCGCACCCGCTTTGATGGCGTCACCAAACGCCAGCAAGGCCAAAGCCACGGGGGCGGCACCGCCTTCGGGCCACAGCAGCGACACGCTGTGGCCTTGCTGCTGGTGCGCTTGCACAAGGGCCTGCCACGGCGCCACATCCACGCCTTGCGACGCGGCCCAACGCACACTGCCCAAGCACCAGCGCTGGCCATTCACCTCGCCGGCCAAGCCCATGCCGGGCACAGCGGCGACTTGGGTGGCCTGGGCATAAACCACTTGCTGTTGCGACGCCGCTTGCATCACGGCCCGCGCCAAGGGGTGTTCGCTGGCGGCTTGCAAAGACGCGGCGATGGACAAGGCCTGTGCTTCGGTCTGTGTCTCGGCCTGAGCGGGGGCTTGGGCTTGGCTGAGGCTGAGGCTGTGGCTGTGGTTGTCGTTGCGGTTTTGGTTCTCAGCCCCAGCGTCACCCGTTTCTGCGCCTGTCGGCAACACCACCAAAGCCTGCAAGGTGGGCTTGCCTTGGGTCAGGGTGCCGGTTTTGTCAAACACCACCATGTCGATGTGCTGCGCGGTCTCCAGGGTGTGCGGGTCGCGGATCAAAATGCCGCGCTGCGCGGCCATGCCGGTGCCCGCGACGATGGCCATGGGCGTGGCCAAACCCAGGGCACAGGGGCAGGCAATCACCAGCACCGCCACCGCATGGATCAAAGCCACATCGGCTGCGGCACCCCACCACCACCAAGCCAAACCCGTCACCACCGCAATGGCCAGCACGGTGGGCACAAACACCGCCGCCACTTGGTCCACCAAGCGCTGAATGGGCGCTTTGTGGGCTTGCGCCTCTTCCACCATGCGGATGATGTGGGCCAACACCGAGTCCGCGCCCGACGCCGCCACCCGCATCACCAAACGGCCATTGCCATTGATGCTGCCACCCGTCACCCGGTCTTGTGGCCCCTTGCTCACAGGCAGCGGCTCGCCCGTGAGCAGCGACTCGTCGGCCTGCGAATGTCCCTCCAGCACCACCCCATCGGCGGGGATGCGCTCGCCCGGCAACACCGACAAATGGTCGCCCACCAGTACATCGGCCAGGTCAATGTCTTGCTCGCCATCTGGCCCCAGCCAATGCGCGTGCAGCGGGCGCAGGGCTTGCAA
>JBEDFU010000302.1:0-8801 GCA_041174965.1 Pseudomonadota bacterium
TATGCGCGCATGTGGTCTTTGCAGCAAAGCGCTGCCTGAGGTGTTGTCGCTCTGGATGGGGCATTTGCCCTTATAGAGTGCGCCCCTGTCAAGGCAAGTCGGCATCCTCTGGCGGGGCCAAAGCGTCGCGTGGACCCACCTTGCCCAATCGCGCTTTGAGCGATTGGGGTTGGCCACTGATCAATGCCGCGTAGTTGGTGGTGTTGGCCAGAACCTTTTTCACATAGTCGCGGGTTTCATTGAAAGGAATGTTCTCGGCCCAAATGGCCGCCTCCAGCACGGGGCCTTTGCCTTGATCGGGCGCACGCCAGCGGCGCGGGCGGCTGGGCCCCGCGTTGTAAGCCGCTGCAGCCATGGCCATGGAGTTGTCCATGCTCTCGAGCACCAGCTTCAAATAGGCCGTGCCAATGGCGATGTTGGTGTCGCGCTGGTTGATTTGTTCCAGGCTGAAATTTTTCATGCCGATTTTTTTGGCCGTCCACCGGGCCGTGGCCGGCATCACCTGCATCAAGCCAGAGGCCCCCACATGCGACCGCGCATCCATGATGAAGCGGCTTTCTTGGCGGATCAGCCCATACACAAACGCTGGGTCCAGGTTGATTTCCTTGGCCCGCTGCACCACAGCGGCTTGGAATGGCATGGGAAAGCGCAAGACCGGATCCATTTGCGACATGCTGGTGCGCTCGCTGGTGTTGATGCACCGGTCCCAAATATCGAGCTCGCAGGCCCAATGGGCAGCGGCCAACATCTCGCGGTCGGTCATGCGCCCGGATTGTCCTTGGGCATTGACCAAGTTGGTGCCGTAGTTCCATTCCCGCACACCCTCTGAGCGCAGGCCCATGGCTATGGCTTTCACCGCGCGCTGCAAGGACGGGTTGGCGCGGGCTTGGGCCATTTCCTCGGCTGTGGGCGGTAACGGGCGAGCGGGCATTTGGATGGAGCGGCCCAACTCTTCCAGGGCCAATTGCTCGTAAAAACCTTTGACGCTGGCAATCCCTTCCCACAGGGTTTGGGCCTGGTCTTTATGCCCTCTGGCATGCAAAGCGCGCCCCAACCAATACACCCACACCGGCTCTTGGCGCTGAGACACATCCATCGCCATGATGGCTGACTCCACCGCCTTCCAGGCTGGCGTGGCACCGGCTCGCAGCGCAGCGCGCACCTTCCAGGCCAGCATGTCATCGGTCAAATCATGGTCGCTGCGCGCCAGTTCGAAGGCTTTGAGGGCGTCGCCATCCAAGCGCATGGCCAATTGGCGGCCAATGGCTCCCCATACCCAGTGCCGCTCTTCGGTGGTCAGGTGAATCGACCAGGTGCGCTGCATTTGTTTGTAGGCCTCGTCGGGGTCGCTGCTGGCCAACTTCACCAAAGCCAGCACCACCAACTCTTGCACCGCATTGCGCGGATGTGCATTGTGTTGGTTCAAAAACTTGGCGGGCTGGGCCTGCAAGTCTTTCAGGGTGTTCAACAGCTTGGGGGCCACCAATTGCACCGCATTGCGAGCGGTCACAGGCCGGTTGTTCTCCACAGCCAAGCGCGCTTTGCGCCACACCTCCAGCGGTTTGATTTTGCGGTCTTCCAGCAAGCGCTCTGCGGCCAGCGTACAGCCATCATCGGCTTGCAACATTGAGCGCCACAGGCTGAGAACTTCTTTGACGCTGTCAGGGCCAAAACCGGCGGGGTTTTTTTGGTGGTTCAGCACCAACTCATAGCAGCGCAACTCGCGGTCGTCACGCATGCGGTAATGCACTTGTTCGGTCTCAAAAGTGGCCCAATCGCGCCGGCTGCCCAACAGCATCAACCAATCATTGCGCAAGCGGTCTTCCTGGTAAGTGCCTGCATAACGGCTGAGAAACTGGCGCACCTCGCTGGTGGGCGCGTCGTCCAAGCGGGCGCGCAATTCCCAATAAGCCGCCCAAGGTTCGAGCACATGGCCCCGCACTTGGGGCAGCAGGTTGGTCAAGCGCCTGCGGTCGTTGCGTTTGAAGGCGTCGGCCATCTCCAGCAGGACAGCCTGTCCTGGGCCCTCATTCATGGCCCCAGCTTGGGCATGGGCTGCAGGGGTGAATGGGGTGGACAGGGCCAACCCCATAAACAATGACACAATGAAAGTCTTGAACATACCTGGATTATCGGTGGCTTGAGCAATCGGCATAGACCTTGTGGGCAAGGGATGCCGCTGCAGGGCTGCGCACAATGCAATGGATAAAAAATCTCTGCGCCAAACCTTGCTTGAGCAACGCTTGAACTTGCCCGACCGACAGTTGCGCTGCGACCTGTTGCAGCAGGTCATGCGGATATGGCTGGTGGGGCGACCCGATGTGGTCATCGGTGCTTACTGGCCCATCAAGGGGGAGTTTGACCCTTTGCCGGCTTTGCACCGTTGGAAAGAAGACGGTGAATTGCTGGACCAACCCCAGCCTCGGCGCATTGGTTTGCCAGTGATCGACAAGCAAACCAAAACCCTGACCTTCCACGCTTGGTATCCGGGTTGCCCGATGGAAGAGGACGCTTACAACATCCCCAAGCCCAAAGACACCGAGGTGGTGGTGCCCACCTTGTTGTTTGTGCCCTGTGTGGGCTATGGCCCCGGTGGTTATCGCTTGGGTTATGGCGGCGGCTTTTATGACCGAACCTTGGCACAACTCAAGCCCAAACCGCACACCGTGGGCCTGGGCTTCACCCAAGGCTTTGTGGCCGACCTCGAACCCGAGGCCCACGATGTGCCACTCGACGCCATCCTCAACGACAACGGCGTGGTGTGGCCAGTGGGTTGAGTCGTCCTTGGGCTTCAGGCCATGTTTAATTTGGTTTGCGTGAGTTGGGCTTGGCACATCAACCAGGCCGCAAAGTCTTTCACATGAGGTTGGTCTGCCGTTTGGTCTTGCGTCAAAAGCCAATAAGCCATTGGTGATTCGGTTCGATGGCCCGGCAGCACCTCAACCAAATCGCCATTGACCAAATTTTCGGCAATCAGGGGCGGTCGAGCCAGCACCACGCCTTGACCACTGAGCGCAGCTTGCACCATTTGGTAAGCGTAGTTGAAATACAACCAGCGCTGGGGTTGCATATCGGCCAAGCCATGGCTGGATAACCAATGTCGCCAGGTTAACCAATCCAAATGTGAACGGTGCGGATCGCTGGCTTCAATCAAGGGGCAGGACCGCAAATCAGCTGGTTGTTCAATGCGTGGCAACGTTTGTAGCAGCCAAGGGCTGGCCACGGGAATCAGCTGCTCACCAAACAAGCGGATCGCATTCGGCGGCATTTTGTGTGCGGGTCCGTAGCGCAGGGCGACGTCGATGTCTGAGCTGACCAAATCGACAGGTGCATCGCTGGCATCGATGCGGATGTCAATGTCAGGGTTCTGCTGCTGAAACCCCTCCAACTTGGGTATCAACCACATGGAAGCAAAAGAAGCAAAAGTTGTCACTGCTATGGCAGACCTGCTGCGCCCGCTGCGCAGGTGCTTAACGCATCCATCAATATCACTGAGAGACTTGCGAACGGTGGCTAAAAATTGAGCCCCCGCTGCGGTCAACTCCACCGACCTGGGGTGGCGCACAAATAAGGCGGTACCCACCTCGGACTCCAGGCCCTGAATGTGTCGGCTGACAGCCGACGTGGTCAGCGCCAATTGATCGGCCGCCAGCCTAAAGTTCAAATGCTTTGCGACAGCTTCAAAAGCCCGCAAATGACCCATGCCAATGGGTCTGGTACGCAGCGCACACATGGTGGTAGTTGGTCCTGGTGAATGGGCCACCTAGATTAACCCATCGATCCCATTTGACTGTTGTGTTTTGCGCAAGGCTGCACACTGTTTTTATCAATGGACTGGGTGTTGGTGTGAACGCAAGATCGGCAACAGGTTTCACCTGCACAGGAAACACCCCATGAAAAGCGATCCCTCCTCTTTGTTGCACACCGAGGCCAGGTGTGGCAGTTGGCGCTTGGCCGCAGGCGGCGCTTTGTCGCTCAAGCCCTTGGTTGCAGCTCGCTTGCAGATCAGCGCCGGTCGCGCTTGGGTCACCCTGGATTCTCCCAAACAGATGGTGACGCCAGACTGGGTGCTCTACCCGCAAGACAGTTTGTGGGTGCCAGGTGGGCGGCATCTGGTGATGGAGGCGTGGCCTCGCTGGGCAGGGGACGAACTTTTGTTCAGATGGGACCCCGCTTACCGATGAGGAACCAACCAGCTGCGCCATCAGGCTGCGTGCCCACTGTCACAATCAGCCGATGGCCCGCCCCAAATCTGCCACCCACGACCTCAAGCGCGAGGAAATCTTGGACATTGCCGCTCAGTGCTTTGCCCAGTCGTCTTACCCTGCAGCCAGCATGAACGACATTGCCACGGCCGGTGGGACTTCGAAGGCGCGGCTTTATCACTATTACGACAGCAAGCAAGCCATTTTGTTTGACCTGCTGGACCGCTACACCTTGCGTTTATTGGGCCTGATTGGCGAGACCGAAGCGGTGGCCCAGCGGCGCAACCTCGATGAACGTGCCGCTTTGCATGAATTGGTGCGGCGTTTTTTACAAGAGTACGAAAGCTCTGCCACGCGCCATGTGGCCTTGGTCAACCAAACCCAATTTTTGAGCGATGAGCAACGTGCGCTCATTGTGGGTCGCCAGCGCGATGTGGTGGCTGCATTTACCCGCTTCATCAAGCGCGCCTATCCGCAACGCATCAACACCCGCAACCAAACCGCTTTGACCATGATGTTGTTTGGCATGATCAATTGGACCTTCACGTGGTTGCGCCCCGGTGGGCCCATGAGCTACGCGGACTTTGCCAATGAAGTGATTGCCACTTTGGAGCACGGCTTCGAAAGCCCCGCGCCCAGCGCTTGAGGGCATGGCGCTGGCTACAATTTTCAACCAGCATCTGCATCGACACACCAAAACCAGGAGACACCATGTCCAAAGCCTTTGCCAGCCAAGCCGATTTGGCCGATAAAAAAATCACCTTTGAGCAACTCAGTGCCCATTGCTGGGCTTATACCGCCGAGGGCGACCCCAACTCCGGCGTGGTGATCGGCGAGCGCAGCATTTTGGTCAGCGATGCCACCGCCACCCCGGCCATGGCGCGGGACTTGATCGCCAAAATCCGCACCGTCAGCGACAAGCCCATTCAGTATGTGTTGCTGACCCACTACCACGCGGTGCGGGTGCTGGGTGCCAGCGCTTTCAAGGCAGAAGGCGCCAGCGACATCATTGCCAGCCAGGGGACCTATGAGTTGATCGTTGAGCGCGGCGCCGCCGACATGAAAAGCGAGATGGAGCGCTTTCCCCGTTTGTTTCGCGGTGCCGACAGCGTGCCGGGGTTGACCTGGCCCACCTTGATCGTGGGTGACGGCAAGCCGGGGCGCCAAGGCAGTTTGAAAATTGATTTGGGCGGGGTGGTGGTCGAAATTTGGCACCCGGGTCCCGGCCACACCCGGGGCGACACCATCGCCTGGGTCGAGTCAGAACAGGTGTTGTTCAGTGGCGACCTGGTGGAGTACGAGGCCGGCGTCTACACCGGGGACGCTCAGTTGGAAGAGTGGCCCGCCACCTTGGAGGCCTTGCGTGCTTTGAAAGCCACCGCCATCGTGCCGGGACGCGGCGAAGCCATGAAGGGCGCTGCCAACGTGGACAAGGCCTTGGACTACACCAAGCGTTGGGTGGAAACCTTGTACCGCTGTGGTCAAGAGGCCGTGGCCCAAAAGCTGGACCTCAAAGGCGCCATGGCCCACACCCGCACCCGCATGGACCCGATTTTTGGCCATGTGTTCATTTACGAGCACTGCCTGCCGTTTGATGTGAGCCGTGCTTTTGACGAAGCCAGCGGCATCAAAAACCCGCGCATTTGGACCGCCGAGCGCGACCAAGAGATGTGGGCTTCATTGCAAAGCTGAAGAGGCCCTTCAGGGCTTGCGCTCCATCAAGGCGCGCAAATCGCGTCCATAACTTTGCATTTGCTTAACCGCCCGCTCGCGTTGTGCGGTTGAGGTGGCGTTGTGCAGGCTGGCCACCGCGGCGCAATTGGCCTTTCTCAAATCTTGGCTGTATTGGCGCAGCATGGGGTCGGGCGTGACCCGCGTGCGCTCAATGAGTTGGCGCCACTCCAGGGCAAAGGCTTCTGCATCTTTGGGTTGGGAGCTGAGTTTGCGCAGGGTGTCCACGCCATCGGCTTGTCGGCGCAAGCGCAGCAAGTAACTCATGCGCGGATCAAAACCAGAGTTTTTGGCCAAGTTGCGCAGCAATTGTTTTTGGTTGGCGTCCAACCGACCGTAAAACTTTTCGGCCTGCTCCACACCTTTATCGGTGCGCGTGTCCAGCAATTCATCGGGCGTGCCTTGCAGCCACTCCTTGCGCCAGTCGCGGTTTTTTTTGTTGAATTGCTTTTGCAATTGCTCCACTTGTGTGGCGTCAAGGCTCAGCAGCAAGCGAACAGCCCGCGGCTCAAGCTCTTTGGCCACGCTGTCCAAGCTGTCCAGGGCTTCATCGTAGAGCGCGCAAACTTCTTCAGCCTGGATGTTGCGACCCGCCATGCTTTGGGCGCGCTCCAACCAGGTGATGTACAGGCCCAGTTGCTGGCCGCGGTGCCAGGCATACGCGGACTGCAAATCAGCGCGCACTTGTGGTTTTTGCTCGGCGTTGAAATCCAAGAAGCCGTCCAGCCACCAGTACGTCAATTCGGGAGCCGAGTTGTAGGCAAATTGCAAGGTGCTGCAGCCGACCAAAAGCCACGACGCGCACAGCGCCAAGAACAGGCGTTGGGCGATAATTCTCAAACGAACAAAGGCATAGAACATGGCAGCAATCGATGTGGTGATCATGGCAGCGGGCAAAGGCACGCGCATGAAGAGCAGTATGCCCAAAGTTTTGCACCGACTCGGTGGCAGGGCTTTGGTGCAGCATGTGATCGACAGCGCCAGGCAACTATCGGCGCGCCACATCATTGCCATCACCGGTCATGGGGCCGAGCAGGTCGAGGCCGCTTTGGCGGGTCAATCGGGCCTGCGTTTTGCACGCCAAATGCCGCAACTGGGCACCGGCCATGCAGTGCAGCAAGCCATGCCATTGCTAGAGGACGATGGGGTCACCTTGGTGTTGTCGGGCGACGTGCCGCTCACGCAAGTAGACACCTTGCAAGCTTTGCTGCAAGCCAGCCAAGGCACGCAACTCGCGCTGTTGACCCTGCAAACAACTCAACCCACGGGTTATGGTCGCATCGTGCGCAACGCCGCTGGCGAGGTGCAAGCCATCGTGGAAGAAAAAGACGCCACACCCGATCAGCGCGCCATCACCGAAATTTACAGCGGCATCATGGCCGTGCCCACACGGCGGCTGCGCGCATGGTTGGCGCGCTTGGACAACCACAACGCCCAGCAAGAGTACTACCTGACCGATGTGGTCAAGTTTGCCCGCGCCGATGGGCAAACGGTGGCGGCGCACTTGATCACCGATGCGGCAGAGGTGGCCGGCGTCAACAACCCCGTCCAGTTGGCCGAACTCGAGAGGGCCCACCAAGCGCGGCAAGCCCATGCCTTGATGTTGAGCGGCGTGCGCTTGGCCGATCCCGCGCGCTTGGATGTGCGGGGCCAATTGACCTGTGGCCCCGATGTGGAAATCGATGTCAATTGCGTCTTTGACGGCGTTGTCTCCTTGGGCGAGGGCGTGCGCGTGGGCGCCCACTGTGTGATTGCCAACGCGCAGATTGAAGCCGGTGCGGTGATCCACCCATTCACCCACATCGACGGTGAAAAAGCCGGCGTCACGGTGGGCCGCCATGCCCGCGTCGGCCCTTATGCGCGTTTGCGCCCGGGCGCGGTGCTGGGCGAGGATGTGCACATCGGCAATTTTGTGGAAGTGAAAAACACCACCATGGCCCAAGGCGCAAAAGCCAACCACTTGGCCTACTTGGGCGACGCCACCGTGGGCGAGCGGGTCAACTACGGCGCGGGCAGCATCACCGCCAATTACGACGGCGTCAACAAGCACCTCACGGTCATCGAAGCCGATGTGCACATCGGCAGCAACAGCGTGCTGGTGGCCCCCGTCACCATTGGCGCGGGCGGCACCATTGGCGGGGGCTCGACCATCACCAAGAGCACCGAAGCCGGTGCCTTGACCGTGGCCCGCGGCAAGCAAACCAGCATTGCCAACTGGAAGCGTCCACAGAAGAAATAAAACCCTTGCGCGTGTGCTGGCTGCAAACAGACTTCATGCACCAGCACCCAAACTCAAAGCCGGCACCATCTTGCTGCGCTTGATACTGAAAAACGCCTTCACATTGCGCACATTGGCGTCTTGGGTGAACAAGCGCTGCACCAGCGCCAGGTAGGCGGGCATGTCGTGCACATGCACCACCAGCACAAAGTCGGGCCCAGGGGCGACCCGCCAACACATGGCCACTTCGGCATCGGCCACCACGCGCAGCTCAAAGGCTTGCAGGTGTTCGTCGCCTTGGCGATCCAGGGTGATTTCCACAATCGCTTGCAAACCATGCCCCACCGCTTGGGCCACACGCTCGGGGTTGAGCAAGGCCACTTGGCCCTCGATCAGGCCCAAGTCCCACAAGCGCTTGGTCCTTCGCAAGCAAGTGGGTGCGGACATGTGCATTTGCGCTGCCAGTGCTTGGTTGCTCTGCGCCGCGTCTCGCTGCAACACATCGAGCAAGCGCAAATCCATGTCGTCGAGTTGAATTTCTTTCATGAATGGACACTTTTTGAAATAAATAGATAAATCATGGGATTGTTGAAATTAAATTTCATTTTAAGCGTTTAATCAATCCATTTTTTCACATCGATGGGGAT
>JBEDFU010000303.1:0-8673 GCA_041174965.1 Pseudomonadota bacterium
GCGCTGACCCGATGCACACACCATCAACAAGGGGGTGGTTTTGTTTTTCGCCACTTGGGGCAGCTGGGCCTCCAGTTGATCCAAACCGAGGTTGTGGGCGTCCACAACATGCCCAGCGGCAAATTCTTCGGGGCTGCACACATCGATGACCACGGCTTTTTCGCGGTTGATTTTGAACACAGCGTCATTCACGCTCAAACCAGGGGCGCTGAAACCTTGCAAAGTGGGCCACATGAGCAAAAGTCCAGAGCTCAGCGCGATGCTGATGAGCATCCAATTGTCGGCAATGAAAGTCAACGGGTGTCCTGTTCTGTGGGGGTTGAAAGCAACCATTCTAAAATCACCCGCTTTGCCCTGCCCTCAGACACCTCAAAAGACCATGTACAAGCTTGTCCTTCTTCGCCACGGCGAATCCACCTGGAATTTGGAAAACCGCTTCACCGGCTGGACCGATGTGGACCTCACACCCACTGGGGTGACCCAGGCCCAAGCCGCCGGTCGCTTGCTAAAAGCCGAGGGTTTTGAATTTGATGTGGCCTACACCAGTGTGCTCAAGCGCGCCATCCACACCTTGTGGCATTGCCTGGACGGCATGGACCGCCCCTGGCTGCCGGTCATCCACAGCTGGCGCCTGAACGAGCGCCACTACGGCGCTCTGCAAGGACTGAACAAAGCCGACATGGCCAAGCAATATGGCGCTGAGCAGGTGCTGATTTGGCGCCGCAGCTACGACACCCCGCCCCCCGCCCTGAGTGAGAGCGACCCGCGCAGCGAACGTGGCGACCCCCGTTACGCCCAACTGCCCGCCGAGCAAGTGCCGCTGACCGAGTGTTTGCAAGACACCGTGGCCCGTGTTCTGCCGTTTTGGAACGAGTCGATCGCACCCGCGATCTTGTCCGGGAAACGGATATTGGTGGCGGCTCACGGCAATTCCATCCGGGCCTTGGTGAAATACCTCGACCAAGTGTCGGACCAAGACATCGTGGGCTTGAACATCCCCAACGGCATCCCCTTGGTGTACGAGCTGGATGCCCAACTGCGCCCCTTGGGTCACCGTTATTTGGGCGACCCTGAAGCGGCCGCCAAGGCCGCAGCGGCAGTGGCCCAACAAGGCCGCGCTTGATGCACCCACCCCAAGCCAACAAGGCGGGATGGGCCTTGGCCCAGCAAGGCCATGCACAGCCCCCGTGCTCGTTGTATATTGCACACTTATTCATTCGCGGCTGCGGCAGGACAACATGGGTCAAAAACTGAAAATCGTGAGCTGGGTCTCGATTGGCGTCTTGGTGGGGTCCTTGACCACCTTGTCGCTGCACTCGGGCGCCCGCAGCGCCATGTCCCCGCTGCCGCTGGAAGAGTTGCAACAACTCGCCGCCGTGTTCAGCATGGTCAAAAGCGATTACGTCGAAGCGGTGGATGACAAAAAACTGATCTCCGACGCCATTGCCGGCATGGTGTCCAGCCTGGACCCCCACTCGCAATACTTCGACAAAAAATCCTACAAAGAGTTTCGCGAAGGCACCGCTGGCCGGTTTGTCGGCGTGGGCATCGAAATCACCCAAGAAGACGGTCTGGTCAAAGTGGTCTCGCCCATCGAAGGCTCTCCTGCCGACCGGGGCGGCATCAAGTCGGGCGACCTGATCACCAAGGTAGATGACACAGCGGTGCGCGGGCTGAGCTTGAACGAAGCCGTCAAGCGCATGCGTGGTGAGCCGCGCACCAAAGTGGTTTTGACCATTTTCCGCAAGTCCGAAAACCGCACCTTCCCCGTCACCATCGTGCGCGAAGAGATCAAAGTGGTGAGTGTCAAAGGCAAGCCCATCGAGCCCGGCTATGGTTGGGTGCGGCTGACCCAGTTCCAAGAGCGCACGGTCGAGGACATGGTCAAAAAGCTGGAAGACATTTACAACCAAGACCCGCAACTCAAAGGCCTGGTGCTGGACTTGCGCAATGACCCCGGCGGTTTGCTCGACGCGGCGGTGGCGGTCTCGGCGGTCTTTTTGCCCGACGATGTGACGGTGGTCTCCACCAACGGCCAGCTCGAAGAAAGCAAATACGTGTACAAAGCGTCGCCCCAGTTTTACCTGCGGCGTGGGGCTGACCCCGTGCGCCGCCTGACCGAAACGACCAAGGGCATTTATAAAAAAATACCGCTGGTGGTGCTGGTCAACGAAGGCTCGGCCTCAGCCAGCGAAATCGTGGCTGGCGCCTTGCAAGACCACAAACGCGCCACTGTGATGGGCAGCCAAACCTTTGGCAAAGGCTCGGTACAGACCGTGCGCCAATTGGGCCCCGACACCGCCCTGAAAATCACCACAGCCCGCTATTACACCCCGAGCGGCCGCTCGATCCAAGCCAAGGGCATCATGCCCGATGTGTTGATCGACGACACCTTGGAGGGCAGCCCCTACGCCGTGCTGCGCACCCGCGAAGCCGACCTGGAGAAACACCTCAACAGCGGCCAAGGCGCTGAGGTCAAAGACCCGGCGCGCGAAAAGGCCCGCGAGGCAGCACTCAAGCGGCTGGAAGAGGAGTCCAAAAAACCCAACAGCGAGCGTCGCCCCCCTGAGTTGGGCAGTGCTGAGGACTTCCCGCTGCAACAAGCGATCAACCAACTCAAAGGTCGCCCGGTGGTGGTCAGCAAGACCCAAACCGAACGCCCCGCCGAGAAAAAGGAGCAATGACCGACGACCAGTTGCTGCGCTACTCTCGCCACATCTTGCTCGATGAGGTGGGTGTAGAAGGCCAGCAACGGTGGCTCGATGCGCATGCCCTGGTGGTTGGTGCCGGTGGTTTGGGCTCTCCAGTGGCTTTGTACTTGGCCGCCAGCGGTGTCGGTCACATCACGGTGGTTGACCACGACCACGTGGACCTGACCAATTTGCAGCGCCAAATTGCCCACACCACCGCCCGTGTGGGCCAAACCAAAGCCAGTTCAGCCGCCACGGCCATGCAAACCCTCAACCCCGACGTGCAGGTGCACGCCCTGACCGAACGGGCCGATGCCGCGTTGCTCCACACCTTGGTGGCCCAAAGCCACGTGGTGATCGATTGCTGCGACAACTTTCAAACCCGCCAAGCAGTGAACGCCGCCTGTGTGCAACACCGGGTGCCGCTGGTCTCGGGAGCGGTGATCCGCTGGGATGGCCAGGTCACGGTGTTTGATCCGCGTGAAAGTGCCTCACCGTGTTACGCCTGCGTGTTCGCACCCGACCAACCCCCGCCCGAAGTGCAATGCGCCACCATGGGCGTGCTGGCGCCTTTGGTGGGCATCATTGGCAGCTTGCAAGCCGCCGAAGCCCTCAAATTACTTGCGAGCTTGGGCACCAGCTTGATGGGCCGCTTGCAAATGCTCGATGGTCGGCACATGGCTTGGAGCGAATTGCGCTTGCCACGCCAAGCCGATTGCCCGGTGTGCGGCAGCGGGCAGGCCCACTGAATGGCCTTCACCTCAAGGGCACGGCCCGTGGCGTTGGCGAAATTCACGTGGGCGCATGGCTTGGGGCTGACCAAACAAACCCAGTCGGTTGATGGCCGCTTGCTGCTGCTGAAAGGCATAAGGGCCGGGGTCGCGGCGAAATTGGTATGACCAGGCATGGCCTTGTGCCACCAACCGAGCGCCCACATCTTCGCCATTGACAAACACCTGGGCCAACCAGCGGCCATGGTCATCGACATCATTCAATTGCACCGTGACACGCTGGCCCCACACCAACCGGGCCAAGGCTTCGCGCGACTGCATGCCCCAGGCTTGGCACACCTCGGGCGCGTCAATGCCTTTGATGCGCAGTTTCTGGCTGGCTCCTCCTTGGGCTGGCTGCACATGCAAGGTGTCCCCATCGACCACTTTGGTGACCCAGCCCACCCATTGGGATGCGGGCGTGCCAGGGGTTATCGTCTGGGCAACGGGTTGCAGAGGTGGGGGCCCAACCTCGGCCAACGCCACTGACCCTGCGACCAGCGCCACCCAGGGCACGATCAACCAAAGGCCAGCATGGGCCATGGCCCGGCCATGGATGAACAGTTGTGGCAAATGACCCATGGTGTGCGGCCCAGTCTTCGGGGTTGCGGAGGCAGTTGAAATCAAATTTGCGGGGCTGGCCAAGGGGCGGTGACGATCCACCCCTCCAAAGGGTCGAGCTGCGCGGGCAAGCCGCACCAGGGGTCGCCTTGCGCGCGGCGCTGGGCAGCCCAGGCGGCTTGCATCAAACACAACACAGCGTCCAAGCTGTCGGCGCTGGCGTCCTCTGCCAAAGCGTCGCGCTGGGCATGGCTGAGCACCAAGCGGATGTCCAAGGCCTGGCCCATTTCCATGGCATGGATCAGGTCTTTGCGGGCAATCAATCGCTCAGGGGTTTGTTTGGCGCGGTCATCGCTTTTGTAACTGCGCCCACCCAGCACCGCGCGGGCCAGATAGCCGGGATAGGCCTCCAAGGCAACGCGGCGCGGGTCACCTGGGTGCAAACCTGGAAAATGCACCCCGGCTTGGATCAACCAGGGCACCCCCGCATGCAGCATGAAGGCCACAGGCGGGTTGACCCATTTCATCGACGGACTTGAGCCCGCAGGGCCATCGGTGGCGCGGTGGGCAAATTTATGGCCCACGGGCCTGGCATCGCAAAAGGCCTTGAAGCTGGCTCGAATTTGTGCCCGATCCAAACTGGCGTAATGGTCCATGCAAGCGCGCCAATCGAGCGGCCAATTCAGCTGCGCCACCAATGCACGCGGCAAGCCAAAGGGCAGGTCAAAGCCGCCCACCCAGTCACCGTCTTGCGCCATCACCTGGCCCCATTCAGTCAGGCTGTCACAGCGCTGCAAACGGTCCAGGTGCACGCGCGCACCCTGGCAGCGGCCCCAGGCCAACACAATGGGTTTGCGTCGGGATGGGCTGCTGCTGAAGTCGCAGCCCAGAACGGCCAGCATGGCCCGGTCAGCCGCGCCCAATGATGGAGGCGGTGGCCATCAACTCTTCCAGCAAGGCCAGCGACACGCTGCCAGAAACAGCGTAAGGGTCGAGGTCGTGGGTTTCCGAGTACTTGAGAACAATGGAGGTGTTCAAGCGCGTGAGGTTGACCTGGCCCATGGTCCAACCGCCAAACCGGCGCTCTTTGATTTCTTCGTACAACAAGATGACCACATCGCGGTGGCGTTCGTCGTTGGCGATTTGGTGATACAGGGCATTGACCTGGTTGCGCCCGCCCTCCAAAGCCTGCAGGTAAATGCCGCCGCCATAGCACAAGATGCCGGTGATGCCACTGGACAAATTGTGTTCGCGCGAGGACGCCAAGATGGAGTCGGTGGGGCTGCCGCTGGTGGGGTTGACGGCGCGGCTGACATAAATCATTCGAACCAGCATGGGGTCAATCCTTTTGTGGGATGAGGGACAAAAATTCGCGGCGCAAATTGGGGTCTTTCAAAAAAGCCCCGCGCATGACCGAATTGATCATGCGGCTGTCCATGTCTTTGACACCGCGCCAAGCCATGCAAAAGTGGGTGGCTTCCATCACGATGGCCAAACCATCGGGCTGGGTTTTGACCTGGATGAGGTCGGCCAACTGGACCACCGCCTCTTCTTGGATTTGTGGCCGGCCCATCACCCATTCGGCCAAACGGGCGTACTTGGACAAGCCAATCACATTGGTGTGCTCGTTGGGCAACACACCAATCCAAATTTTGCCGATCACCGGGCAAAAGTGGTGGCTGCAAGCGCTGCGCACGGTGATGGGGCCGACGATCATCAGCTCGTTGAGGTGCTCGGCGTTGGGGAATTCAGTCACCGTGGGCGAGGTCACATAGCGGCCACGAAACACCTCATTGATGTACATCTTGGCCACACGCCGCGCTGTGTTGCCGGTGTTGTGGTCGTTGTCGGTGTCAATCACCAGCGAGTCCAACACGCCCTGCATCTTGATTTCCACTTCGTCGAGCAAGGCCTCCAAGTCGCCTGGCTCCAAAAATTCGGCGATATTGTCATTGGAGTGGTAACGCTTGCGCGCCGCCGCCAAGCGCTGACGGATTTTGACGGACATGGGCGTGCCCACATCGGGTTGAGCGGCGCTGGACGCAGGTGGATTGGGCTTCAACATGCACAGATGTTATCAGCCAAGCCATGTCCCCCAAGGGCCAGATGGCTTCCCCTCAGTAGCGCTTGCCACTGATGAAAATCGCCAAGCGCAACAAGCCCGCCGAAATGGCGTCCAAGGCGCGTGCCACCCAACCCCGGTGGGCATGTTCAGTAGGCTGAATTTGGTGTGCGCCTTCATGCAAGGCCTGCGCCAGGCGAAGCTTGAGCACCCGCGCCAATTCAGGATCGCGCGCCACCACATTGGCCTCACGCGCCAGCAGCAGGCTCAAGGGGTCGAGGTTGGATGAACCCACCGTGACCCACTGTGCATCGATCACCGCCACTTTGGCATGCATGAAACTGGCGTGGTATTCGTGGATGTGAACGCCAGCGGCGAGCAAGGGGCCATACAAGTGGCGGGCTGCGCGGTAAGGCACCACATGGTCGTAATGGCCCTGAACCAAAATGGTGATGCGCACACCGCGCTGGGCCGCCGCCAGCAATGCTCGGCGCAAACGCGCACCGGGGTAAAAGTAGGCGTTGGCAATCCACACCTCGTTGCGTGCACGACCCAAGGCA
This sequence comes from Pseudomonadota bacterium, assembly GCA_041174965.1. GTDB lineage: Bacteria > Pseudomonadota > Gammaproteobacteria > Burkholderiales > Burkholderiaceae_C > Limnohabitans. The sequence continues at coordinate 6,644 of JBEDFU010000303.1, forward strand.
TGCAAGTAGTGCCGCTCAATGCGGGTGCGGTGGCGCAGGTTGTCGCGCAACACCAAGCGCAAGCGGCCCGTGGTCGGGCGCTGGCGGTCGGTTCCCCCTTCTTTCAAGGCTTCAACTGCCGCCGACAATTTGCTGTCGCGCCAATCGCGCACCGCTTGGTTGCGCCACCACAACTGGCGCATGGTGTGGCGCACATCGGCCACCAAAGGCCCGGTCAATCGGACGGCAAAATCCAGGCGCGGTTGTCGCAAAGCCGTTGTCTCATCGTGGTCAAAAAAGTCATCCAACACATTGATGCCGCCACAAAATGCCACCGCGCCATCGACCGTGCACAGTTTGCGGTGCAAGCGCCGCCAGCGACTGGGCACCAGCAAGCCCAAAGGCGCCACCGGTTCAAAGGTTTGCCATTGCACGCCCGCTTGCGCCAAGCGCCGCTGCCACACCACAGGCACCACAGGTGTTCCCACCCCATCGACCACCACACAGGTTTGCACCCCGCGCTGCGCGGCGCGCTCCAAGGCTTGGGCCACGTCGGCGGCCGCACCTTGGAAATCGAAAATATAGGTTTCCAAATGGATCTCATGCCGTGCCCCATCCATCGCTTGGATCATGGCTGGAAAGAGAGCCCGGCTGCCTTCCAACAAGCTGATGTGTGCCGCGCTCGAACTGGGGTTCATCTCAGAACGCAAATTCAGCGGTCAGTGGCAGGTGGTCTGACATGCGCGCCCAAATCGCGCCATGTGGGGTGTGGCTGCTCACCGGGTGCAAACCCCGGGCATAAATGCGATCCAGTTGCACCATGGGCATGCGCGCGGGAAAGGTGGGTGTGGGCAAACCATGGTGGCAACGCAAACCCATCTGGGCCAAGGGCCGGTCCAGGCGCCGCGCCCAATCGTTGAAGTCACCGGCCACGATCAGCGGGGCATGCGATGGCACTTCACGCTCGACAAAATCAAACAAGCGCCGCACCTGGCGCAAGCGCGAGCCCGCCAGCAAACCCAAATGCACCACGATCACATGCACCTCGCGCTGGTCCACGCTGAGCTGCACATGCAGCAAACCGCGCTGCTCAAAGCCGTGGTCAGAAATGTCTTCATGCTGATGCCCCACCACCGGCCAGCGCGACAGCAAGGCGTTGCCATGCTCGCCATGGCGCGTGACGGCATTGGTGCGGTATACCGCCACAAAACCCTCGGGGCGCAAAAAATCGGCCTGCGGCATGTCGGGCCAACGCGCAAAATGCCGCTGGCCCAAGCGGTGTGCCTTGCGCACTTCTTGCAAACACACGATGTCCACGTCGAGCTGCTCAATGGCATGGCCTAGGTTGTGGATTTCCAAGCGCCGCGCGGGCCCCAGGCCTTGCACCCCTTTGTGGATGTTGTAAGTGGCCACGCGCAAGGTTTGCAAGCCCGTCATGTCGCCCCTTCTGGTGCGGGCGGTGGAGCTGTTCGCTGCGCGATTTGGCGCGGCAACATCAATATCGCTTCGGCATTGGAGGGGGAAAACACCTCGTCGGCAGCCGCCAGCCAAGGCAGCCAGCGGTATTCGGTGTGTTCGCTGGGGCTGAGCACAATCGGGCTGTTAGCCGGCACTTGCAGCCCAAACACATGCTCGGTGTTGCGCCGCACGCCAGGGGCGTAGCGCGGCCAGTATTGGGGGTAAATGTCGTAGATGTTTTCCAAATCCCAATCCCACATCACACAACCCGGCGCGGTCACGTCCAAACCCGTTTCTTCGGCCACTTCGCGGGCAGCGGTTTGGGCGTAGCTCTCTTGCGCATGGTCTTTGCTTCCGGTGACCGACTGCCAACTGCCCATGTCGGCACGGCGCAGCAGCAACACCTCCATCTGGCGGGTGTGGATGACCACCAACACCGATTGGGGCAATTTGTAAACGGGTTTCATGGGTCAGCGCATTTTGCACCTTGGCAGGTGAACGCCCGAAACAAGTACGCCGATGGAACACGTGGCAGCGTTTTATTGAATACAAATAAATGACTTTGGACCCAGGCCCCAAACCCCATAATCAGC
>JBEDFU010000304.1:0-4620 GCA_041174965.1 Pseudomonadota bacterium
CCCCCCATCCTCATCGATTGAAGACCGCCTGGGCGCGGGATTGCTGGCCGTTTTGCTGTTGATCACCCTGGTCAATGTGGTGGTGCGTTACTTCACCGATCAATCTTTTGCCTGGACCGAAGAGATTTCTTGCATCTTGATGATGTTGCTGGCCATGGCGGGCAGCGCCGCCGCCTTGGTGCGTGACACCCACATCCGGGTGGAGTATTTCTTTGACAGAGGCACCGCCCAGCGCCAGCACCGCTTGGTCTTGCTGTCGGCCCTGACCAATGCCCTGTTGTTTGCCATCATGGGCGTGTTGTCGGCGCAAATGGCCTGGGACGAGTTCCGTTATGACGAAACCTCCCCCGCCATTGGCGTGCCCAAGTGGTGGTATTCAGTGTGGCTGCCCATTTTTTGTGGCGTGGTCTGCACCCGAGCGTTGCAGCGTTTCAAGCGCCTGCGGGGCCACCCATGATCGGTGCTTTGCTCTTCGTCAGTTTCGTGGTGCTGATGTTGGCCGGTGTGCCCATTGGTGTGGCCCTGGGTTTGGGTGGCGTCTTGGCCATCGGCCTGGCCAACTTGGACACCGCGCACTTTGGCTTGCTGGCGGTGCCGCAAAACTTTTATGCCTCGCTGACCAAATACCCCTTGCTCGCGCTGCCGATGTTTGTGTTGGTGGGCTCGATCTTTGACCGCTCCGGCGTGGCCCAGCGCTTGGTGAACTTTGCCGTGGCCATCATTGGGCGCGGCCCCGGCATGTTGCCGGTGGTGGCCATCATGGTGGCCATGTTTTTGGGCGGTATTTCCGGTTCTGGCCCGGCCAACGCAGCGGCTGTGGGTGGCGTGATGATCGCGGCCATGGCCCGCGCCGGCTACCCGTCTGCATTCTCAGCTTCGGTGATTGGCGCGGCGGCAGCCACCGATATTTTGATTCCGCCCTCCATCGCTTTGATCGTTTACAGCGTGTTGGTGCCCGGGGCTTCGGTGCCGGCTTTGTTTGCCGCTGGCATGGTGCCGGGCATCTTGGCAGGTCTGGCTTTGATATTGCCCACCATTTGGTTGTCGCGCCGCCACGGGCTGGGTCAAGGCGAGGCCAGCCAAGAGCGACCGCCTTTTTGGGCCAGCATGCGCGAAGCCTTTTGGGGTTTGATGGCGCCGTTTTTGATTTTGGGTGGCATGCGCATGGGTTGGTTCACCCCCACCGAAGCGGCGGCCGTGGCCGTGGCCTATGGTTTGTTTGTGGGCATGCTGGTGCACCGCACCATCAAAGTGGCCGATTTGTTCCCCATCTTCAAGGAAGCGGCCGAAATTTCTGCGGTGATTTTGCTCATCATCGGCCTGGCCTCCATCTTTGCCTATTCGGTCAACACCTTGAGCATCATCGACCCCATCACCCAGGCGATTTTGCAAACCGGCTTGGGGTCCACCGGCGCCTTGTTGTTGCTGGTGGCCTTGCTGTTGGTGGTGGGCATGTTTTTGGACGGGGTGTCGATCTTCTTGATTTTTGTGCCCTTGGTCATGCCCTTGATGCGTGCCTATCAATGGGACCCGGTGTGGTTCGGCATCTTGCTGACCATGATGGTGGCGGTGGGCCAGTTCACCCCTCCGATGGCGGTCAACCTGATGGTTTCATGCAAAATGGCCGGCGTGTCGATGGAGCAAACTTTTCCTTGGGTGTGGTGGCTGGTGCTGGCCATGACCATCAGCATGTTGGCTGTGCTGTTTTTCCCACCCTTGGCCTTGTGGCTGCCCCAATACCTGGGGTATTGACCCGCACCAACCCATCACGAATTTTTCAACGGGGCTTGAACCCTTTTTTATCAGGAGACCACATGAACAAACCTTCCACCCGCCGCCATTGGCTCAACGCCTTGTGCTTGGGACTGGGCCTGATGGGCTTGACCGCCCAAGCCCAACAGGCTTTGCCTGCCGGCTACAAAGCCGAGTACCGCATGTCCACCGTGGTGGGCACCGCTTTTCCCTGGGGCAAGGGCGGCGAAATTTGGGCCAACTTGGTGCGCGAGCGCACCCAGGGCCGCATCAACATCAAGATGTACCCCGGCGTGTCGCTCATCAATGGCGACCAAACCCGTGAATTCACCGCGATCCGCCAAGGCGTGATCGATCTGGCCATTGGCTCGTCCATCAACTGGTCGCCCCAGGTGAAAGAACTCAACCTGTTCTCGCTGCCGTTTTTGATCAAAGACTACGCCTCGCTTGACGCCTTGACCGGTGGTGAGGTGGGCAAAGACATTTTTGCCATTCTGGACAAATCGGGCGTGGTGCCCTTGGCCTGGGGCGAAAACGGTTTTCGCGAACTGACCAACTCCAAGCGTGAAATCAACACCCCGGCCGACCTCAAGGGTTTGAAAATCCGTGTGGTGGGTTCACCCTTGTTCATCGACATGTTCACCGCCCTGGGTGCCAACCCGGTGCAAATGAGCTGGGCCGATGCCCAACCCGCCTTGTCCTCGGGCGCGATTGATGGTCAAGAAAACCCAGTTTCCATCTTCACCGCGGCCAAGCTGCACACCGTGGGCCAGAAAAACGTCACCATGTGGGGCTACATGATCGACCCGCTGGTGTTTGTGGCCAACAAAGAAATTTGGAACAGCTGGACCGCGCAAGACCGTGATATCGTGCGCCAAGCCGCCGTGGACGCCGGCAAACAAGAAATTGCTTTGGCCCGCGCCGGTTTGGTCGAAGCCGGTCGCCCCTTGTTGAAAGACATCGAAGCCTTGGGTGTGAAGGTGGTGGTGCCCACCGCTTCCCAGCGTGAACAGTTTGTCACCGCCACCCGCGCGGTTTATAACAAGTGGAAGCCCCAGATTGGCAACAACTTGGTGGCCAAGGCCGAGAAGACCTTGGCCAGTGTGAAATAAAACGGGAACCAATCGCCGCTAGGTGGTTCCAAACCACGCAAAAGGCTCCCCTTGGGGAGCCTTTTTTTTGGCTGCTGTAGAGGTGCGGCTTGGTGGCTCATGGTGTGATGGCCACAGATGACCCCCTGAACTTCAATGGCCACTTGGCCTTGGCCATCGTGTTCGCACACGCTGGCTTGCAGCCGCCATCAGGCCAGTTTTTTGACCAAGACCACGCTTTTGCGGTCCCAGTTGTATTTGCGCTTGCGCGCTTCGGGCAGGGCGTCGATGTCGGCTTGCACAAAACCGCGCTTCAAAAACCAGTGCATGGTGCGGGTGGTCAGCACAAAAATTTGTTGAATGCCCTGGGCGCGGCAGCGTTGCTCAATGCGTTTGAGCACTTTTTCCCCGTCGCCTTGGCCTTGTGAGGCGGGCGAGACGGTGAGGGCGGCCAATTCGGCGCAATGCGCTTCTGGGTAGGGGTACATGGCGGCGCAGGCGAAGATGACACCGTCATGCTCAATCACCGTGTACTGACCGATGTCGCGCTCGATCTCGGTGCGGTCGCGCTTGACCAAGGTGCCATCGCGTTCAAACGGCTCGATCAGTTGCAAGATGCCGCCCACGTCTTCATGGGTGGCTTCGCGCAGGCTTTCTAATTTTTCGTCCACCACCATGGTGCCAATGCCGTCGTGCACATACACCTCGAGCAACAAAGCCCCATCGACCGCAAACGGCAGGATGTGGCTGCGCTCCACGCCTTGCTTGCAAGCGGTCACGCAATGCTGCAGGTAGAAAGGGATGTCGGTGGGCAGTTGGGCTGGGGGCAGTTGGGTCAACAAGGCCTCGGCGGCGGCCAGCGGCAACTCGGTGTCAATGGGGTTGTCTTCACCCGGTGGGTCCTGGGGGCGCACCCGGATGCCGGGGGTTTCGGTCACAAAAATCAATTTATCGGCCTGCAAAGCGCAGGCCACCGAGGTGGCGACTTCTTCCATGGTGAGGTTGAAGGCCTCGCCCGTCGGCGAAAAACCAAACGGCGACAGCAGCACCACCGCTCCCGCGTGCAGGGTTTGGGTGATGCCTTGAACGTCGACTTTGCGCACCACGCCCGAATGTTGGAAGTCCACCCCGTCGACCACGCCCACCGGGCGGGCGGTGATGAAGTTGCCCGACATCACCCGCACCGTGGCGCCGGCCATGGGGGTGTTGGGCAGGCCTTGGCTGAACGCCGCCTCAATTTCGTAACGCAGTTGGCCCGCGGCCTCTTGGGCGCAGTCCAGCGCCACGCTGTCGGTGATGCGCAAGCCATTCACATACTGGGGTGAATGCCCTTTGGCCAGCAGTTGCTCGTTGACTTGGGGCCGAAAGCCGTGCACCAAAACCACCTTCACGCCCATGCTTTGGATCAAGGCCAGGTCTTGCACCAGGTTGGGCAATTTGCCAGCGGCAATGGCTTCGCCCGCAATGCCCACGACAAAGGTTTTGCCCCGGTGCATGTGGATATAGGGCGCCACCGATCGAAACCAGGGCACAAAGGTGAAGTTAAAAACGGTCGACATGGGGTGTGGGAACGTTTGCTCAGCGGATAATTAACGATTGTCACCCAGAACCTCTCCCGGCTTGGTCGCGCCCATTGAAGATTGAATTCCCCCCCGAACTGCCCGTCTCCTTGCGGCGCGAAGACATCATGGCCGCCATCGCCCAGCACCCGGTGGTGATCGTTTGCGGCGAAACCGGTTCGGGCAAAACCACCCAATTGCCCAAGATGGCGCTGGCC
>JBEDFU010000305.1:0-5111 GCA_041174965.1 Pseudomonadota bacterium
GGGCTGGGAGTGGGGTGCTGGGGTTCATCAAGCGGCCGATTCTAGGGGCCGTAAGCTGTCAAGCGAGAAAGGTCGATACCGGGCCGATACAGCGATTTGCACCGGCCTGATGGTGCGCATCTGCCATCAAAGCACCAGCATGCTCGACAGGGACAGGGTGTCGATGTGCATCAAATCGTCATCGGCCGATGTGGCCAGCCATGACTGGGCGGCCAAGGCCATGGCCAGCACCGAGGCCAGGGCCAGCCATTTGTGGCGCGGTGCAGCCCAGGCCCATGCGCCGCCCCTGAGGGCGGAGCGTTGGGGTTGGCCAGCACTGATGCGCGCCAGGGTTTGCTCAGCAAAAGCTGGGGGCAATGGCGGGGCTTGGTTGGACTGCAACAAAGCTTGGAGGGAGCGGTCCGGATCAGTCATGGCCCAAGGCTTTCAGGTGATGTTTGAGGTTGATTTTCGCGCGGTGCAGCAGCTGGTGCGCGGCATTGGTGGGGATGTCCAAGGTGTGGGCGATGTCCGCCACGCTGGCATCGTGGTGCGCCCACAGGTTCAGGGCCAGGCGTTGGCGCGGTGGCAAATGCATCAGGGCTTGCTGCACCTGGTCGGCACTTTGGTGCAGCGCCAGGGTTTGTTCTGGGTTGGGGCTGGGGTCTTCAGTGACATGGTCTTCATCCCACACCTCATGGGCACGGCCGGGGCTGCGCAGGCGGTCCAGGCACAAGCGGGCGATCAAGGTGTGGAAGTAGGTGGCGAGTTTGGATTCACCCCGAAACCGGCTGTTGAGCAGTTTGATGAAACCTTCTTGCACCACGTCTTGGGCGTCAGCCGTGTTGCCCAGCATGCGCCAAGCCAAGCCATGTGCGGCTTCGCTCAAAGACGCCACCAACTGGCGCGCTGCGCGGGGGTCACCCCCTCGCGCAGCTTCCAGCACTTCCAATTCGGTGGTTTTGCCAAGCGCCGTCAGCTTGGCCCACCAGGGGGCCGCCTCAGCCCGCATCGGGGTTGCGGTGGGCGGGGCGATGCCTCATGCCCATGCCGTGGCCAAACCCATGACCCATGCCAGGGCCCATATCGGGATGCGGGCCATCGCCGCGGTGTGATTGGTGCATTTCGTCGCGCCATTTTTTGCGCTCTTCAGGGGTCATTTTTTCAAAGGCCTTGCGCCGCTCTTCACGCATTTGGGCCCGCTCTTGCGGGGTGATGGTGCCCATCATGGCTTTGCGCTCTTCTTTGAGTTGGCGTTTTTGCGCATCGCTCAGGCCGTCCCATTCGGCGCGCATTTTGTCGTGCATGGCTTTGCGCTCTGCCTCGGGCAAGGCGTGCATGTTGGCGTGCATTCTTTCGCGGAAAGCGCGCCGTTCTTCAGGCGTGGCCTTGGCCATGTCTTCGCGCAGTTGGCGGCTGTGGGCCAGGCGTTGCTCAAACGTCATGGCCGCTACCGCGCGCGGGTCTGGGGGCTCGGGCAGGGCGGCCAAGGCGGCCGTGGCCATCGAGGCGGACAAGGCGCACAAGGCGGTGATCGCTATCCATTGGCGGGGCGTGTGTTTCATGGTCAGGCTTTCAAGGGTTGATGGGCTTTAGACGCTGTGCCCCCACGTTCTCTTACGGTGCCTGTTGATCGCTGCCAACCACGCCATGCACCAAGGACCACTGTTGGACCCAAGAACCCAAGGCCTCGGCCACCGGCCCGGGGTGCGCCGACAAGCCCAAGACGGTGGCCGCGGCCTTTAAACAAGCCAGGGGGTCGCGGGTGTCCAAGGCTTGAGCGCCGTTTTGTTTCGAGAGTTTTTCGCCATCGGTGCCCAGCACCAAAGGCGTGTGCATATAGATCGGTGTGGCCAGCCCCAGGGCTTGTTGCAAGGCCATTTGGCGTGGGGTGTTGTCGGCCAGGTCTTGGCCGCGTACCACATGGGTGATGCCTTGCTCGGCATCGTCGACCACCACCGCGAGTTGGTAGGCCCACAGGCCATCGGCGCGGCGCAGCACCACATCGCCCACGCCGAGGGCCAGGTCTTGCGATTGCGCGCCCAGGCACCGGTCGTGCCAATGCCAGTCACCGCTGGGCACACGAAAGCGCCAGGCATGTGGCTGTTGAGCGAGTTGTGGGGCGGAGGGCGGTTGCTGCCGGCAGGTGCCGGGGTAGGGTGCCGCAGCGTGGCGCTGTGCCGCCCAACCCTGTGCGGTCAAGGCGGCGGCAATGTCTTTGCGCGAGCATGTGCAGGGGTAGATGTGCCCGCTGCGTTGCAATTGGTCCAGGGCCGCTTGGTACAAATGGGTTCGGCGCGATTGCCATTGCACGGGCGCGTCGGGGTGCAGGTGGCACTGGGCCAGTTGCTGCAAGATGAGTTGATCTGTGCCCGGTGGGCAGCGCGGGCCATCGGTGTCTTCGATGCGCACCCACCATTGCCCGTGGTGGGCTTTGGCGTCAAGCCAGCTGGCCAGGGCCGCCACCAAAGAGCCCGCGTGCAAGGGGCCGGTGGGTGAGGGCGCAAACCGGCCCCGGTACGGTTTCATTTACCGCACAGGCGCAGCCCCAATTCGAGGCCAGAGACAAAGGCGTCTTCCACCCGGTGGCCGATGTGCCAGTCGCCGCAGGTGCCCAAACCCGTGGCGCTGTCCCATTGATAAGGCTGACCCAAAGGCTGGGTGGTTTTGGCGTAACGCCACAAATGGGCTTGGGCGTGGCTGGGCGCGGTGTGGATGCCGGTCAATTCCGCAAATGCGCGTTGCAGCTTGTTTTGCACCCGCTCGGCGTCATCGTTGATGTGTTCCATCGACCATTCGGCACTGGCTTGCACCGTCCAACGCTCGATGCTGCTGCGCCCTGGTTTGGACGATTCGCGCGCCAGCCAGGCAATGCGGTGGTGGGTGCTGCGGGCAGCATTCCATTGCGGGCCCAAGTGGGTCAGGCCGGGTTGGCTGGCCTGGGGGTAGGCCAGCATCAAGGTCCAACAGGGGGCGGTTTGCACGGTGAGGGTGGGGGCAATCAAGCCACTGGCCGCGCCACGCCCGGGGCTGGCTTGCAGCAGTTGCGCGCATTGCGCCGCAGGCATGGCCAGCAACACGCTGTCAAAGCCGCCTTGCTGCCAAGCATGACCGTCGGCGTCGATGCCGTGGATAGACCAGCGGCTGGCTTTGCGTGGGTCGGCTTGCAGGGATTGAACGGTGTGGCCCAGTTGCAATTGACCTGCGTCAGCCAGGGGCTGCGCCCAGTGCTTGACCAGTGCGCTCATGCCGGGCACGCCCACCCAATGGGCTTCCGGTCCGGGTCGAGCGGCTTCCACCACCCGACCAGACGGGTCGAGCACGCGCACCGCGTTGGCGCTCCAGGGGCGGCAGTGGGTCAGGCTGTCGGGCACGGTTTGTAAGGCCAAGGCCATGCGCGGGTCGCGCACGGTGAAATACTGTGCGCCGTGGTCAAAGCCGCCAAAGGGGCTGCGCCGGGTGGCCATGCGACCACCTGCGCCCGAGCTTTTGTCAAACACCATGACCTGGTGCCCGGCTTGTGCCAAAGTGCGGGCGGCGGTGATGCCCGCCATGCCTGCGCCCACGATTGCAATGTGTTGTGCTGCCATGGCCCGACTCTACACCGATGAAGAGTGCGTGGTTGTGCTCGATTGCCCCAACAAAGCATGGCGGGTTTGGGGCTGCGCCAAGGCTTTCAGCCACCATTGCAAAGCGCGTTTGTCAGCGGTTTCTGCCGTTTCGCCGGGGGCTTCGCGCCAGGCATAGCCCAGCTTGCCACTGCGCTGGGGTCGTTGCACCTCGCAGGCCACCAAGTGCCCGGCTTCGATGTGCGGCCTGGCCAGGGGTTCGGGCAAAAAGCCCACGCCCAGGCCGCGCAATTGGGCGTCCCGTTTGAGCGCCATGCTGGGCACAGTGAACACGTCTTGGCCGGGCAGCAAACCAATGGTCACCCCTTGGCCTTGGGGCACCGTGTCGGCCACCGCCACCGCGCGGTGCGCTTGGATGTTGGCGTCGCTCAAGGGCTGGGGGCTGCGCGCCAAGGGGTGTTGGGGGGCCACACAAAAGGTGAAGCGCACCAAGGCCCCCAATTCAGCAAAACGCAACCCCAAAGACGGGCTCAGTTGCATGTCCACGCCAATGGCCAAGTCGGCTTGACCCGAGCTGAGGCTGTGCAGCGTGCCGCTCAAGGTTTCATGGCGCAAGCGCAGCCGGGTGGGTGGGTTGTCGGCGTAAAACGCCGCGCACAGGTCCATCACCACCGATGGGTCGATGATGCTGTCGTAAGCGACGGTGAATTGGCTCTCCCAGCCAGTGGCCAGGCGCTTGACGCGCTGCGCGATGCTGTCCATTTCGGCCAGCAGGCGTTGCCCTTCTTGCAGCAACTCGCGCCCTGCCGCTGTGAGCCGCGCTTGGCGGGCGGCACGGTTGAACAACAGCACATCCAGCGCTTCCTCCATTTGGCGCACCCGGTAACTCAAGGCGCTGGGAACCAGGCCCATGGCGCGCGCTGCGGCGGCAAAGCTGCCCAGCTGGTCAATGCTTTGGAGCATGGCCAAACCCTCGGGGGTCAAAACCTGGCGTGGCGTCAGCATGGAAAATCCCTCATCAATCAAATTATTTGAATGATGCCATCAATTTCGATCAACCACAGCACCATTGACTGCTTTTACAGTACACCTCAATGGAGAAAACAAACATGCAAATGGTTCGACGATCACACGAAAGAGGCTATGCCGACCACGGTTGGTTGAAATCGTTTCATAGTTTTTCGTTTGCCGGTTACCAAGACCCGCAATTCATGGGCTGGGGCAATTTGCGGGTGGTCAACGAAGACCGCATCGCGCCGGGTACCGGTTTTGGCACCCATGGCCACCAAGACATGGAAATCATCAGCTATGTGCTGTCGGGCAATTTGGCGCACCAAGACAACATGGGCAATGTCAAAGGCATTCCCCCAGGCGATGTGCAGCGCATGAGCGCGGGAACCGGTGTGCGCCATTCCGAGTTCAACCACGAACCCAACGGCGAAACGCACTTTTTACAAATTTGGTTGTTGCCGTCGCAGCGCGGCATCCCCCCGAGCTACGAACAAAAAACCTTTGTCGCCGCCGAAAAATCAGGCGCTTTGCGCTTGGTGGCCTCGCCCGATG
>JBEDFU010000306.1:0-3411 GCA_041174965.1 Pseudomonadota bacterium
ACCCCCGGCCCACCATGGCCCTCAGCGACGCCATGGCACCGGCCCAGTTTGCCCACCCGCAAGCCAACCGCCAAATCCTTTTGCGCCATACCCGTGTGGCTTACCACTTCAAGCGCGCCAAACGCCGCACCATCGGCATGGTGGTCGGGCCCGATGGTTTGGTGGTCAGCGCACCGCGTTGGGTGGTGCTCACCGAGGTTGAATCCGCGCTGCAAGAAAAAGGCGACTGGATTGTGCGCAAGCTCGATGAAATGCGCGAACGCAGCCAACGCATGGCCCAGCAAACCATGGTCTGGCAAGAGGGCAGTTGCTTGCCCTTTTTGGGCGAAACCATGGTCTTGGTGCTCGACCCGGGGCATCAATTCCAAGAGGCGGGCGCCAGCTTGCTGCCACGCAGCCCCGACGCTGCGCCAGATGAGCCCCACCGCTTGTGCCTGGGCTTGCCGCACCACGCGGACCCGGCGCAAATTCGCGATGCCGTTCAGGCCTGGTTGATGCGCCAGGCCAAGCGCATCTTCACCGAGCGGCTCAACCACTTCGCACCCCGCTTGCAAGTGCAGTGGCACAAGCTCTCACTCAGCAGTGCCACCACCCGCTGGGGCACGGCCAGTGCCGACGGCGCCATTCGCCTGAACTGGCGCTTGGTGCATTTCAAAATGGATGTCATCGACTACGTGGTGGCACACGAACTCAGCCACCTGCGGGTGATGAACCACGGCCCCCAATTTTGGGAAACGGTGGGCACCGTGGTGCCCGACTACGCCCAGCGCCGCCAACTGCTCAAAGACGACTCTTTGCCACGCTGGTAAAGCGCCACACCCCTTGCGCATCGGCGCTGCGGCGCAACTGACCGGCATGCCACAGGCAGTGCAAATGCGCCACCGCCTCGCCCATGGCAAACGTGGTCTGGTGCAAATCCAATGGGCGCTTGAACAGCACGGGCAACACATCGTGGGCACTGCAAGCGCGTTGGGTGCAGGCTTCAAACACTTCATCCAACCGGTCCTGGTGGTGCGCATGCAGTTGCGAAATGCGCTCGTGCAAGCCGACAAAAGGCTTGCCATGCGAGGGCAGGGTCAGGGTGTTCTCGGGCAGGGGCTTGAACTTGTCAATCGACGCTAAAAACAAACGCAGGTTATCGGCCTCGGGCTCGGCGTCGTACACGCTCACATTGGTCGAAATGCGCGGCAACACCATGTCGCCACTGATCAACACGCCTGCATCGGCCTGAAACAAAGCGATGTGCTCAGGCGCATGGCCAAAGCCACTGATGCAGCGCCAATCTTGGCCATTGATCACCACGGTTTGCCCCTCTTGCAGTCGGTGAAATTGCGTGGGAATTTTCGGCACCATCCCGGCGTAATAAGTGGAGCGCCCACGCACCTGCGCCAGTGAGGCTTCGTCATGCAAGCCATGCCGCTGAAAAAACGCCGCCGCCGCATCGCCGCCAAAGCTGTCGCGGTGCAAAGTGGCCAACACCGCGGCTTGGTAATCGGTGAAGCTGATCCACAACTGCGCTTGCCAGCGCTCACACAACCAGTGGCCCAACCCCAAATGGTCGGGGTGCATGTGGGTCACGATCACCCGCCACAGCGGCGCGCCTTGCAAGTGCTGGTCCAACACCGCTTGCCAATGTTGGCGCGTCAGCGGGTTGTCAATGCCGCAATCCACCGCGGTCCAGCCCACCACCCCATCGCGCACATCGCGCAGCAGCCACAAATTGATGTGGTCCAAGGCGAAGGGCAGGCCCATGCGCAACCAAAACACGCCCGGGGACACCTCCAAGGTGTCGCCAGGTGCCGGCAACTGGTCGCCCAGGGGGTAGTGGAGTCGGTTTTCGAGTGGCGTCATGGGTGAATTCATGGATAATTGACGTTTACGTAAACGTCATGGGCATTGTAGGCGGCGGCTTCAGCGCCAAGCCTCTTGCCCTGTCACCCAAGGGCCAAGCCCAACACAAACGCACATGGCAAGCACTTACAGCATCAGCGATCTGGCCAAAGAGTTCGACCTCACCACCCGTGCCATGCGCTTTTACGAAGATTTGGGCTTGCTGCAACCCACGCGCACGGGGCCTGGCGGTCGCAACCGCTCCTACACCACCCGCGACCGCACCCGCTTGCGCCTGACCTTGCGCGCCAAACGCCTGGGCTTGTCGCTGACCGAAGCGCGCGAGTTGATCGACATGTACGACAGCCCGCGCGACACCGTGCCGCAGTTGGAAAAGTTCCTGCTCATCCTGGCTGAACACCGCAGCCAGTTGGAGGCGCAATTGGCCGAAATCGAGGTCAACCTCGACGAAGTCAAAGCCCATGAAAAAGAAGCCCGTGCCCTGCTCATCAAACACCGCAAAAAGGCCAAACCATGAATGCCGATCAAATTGCCCACGACCGCGTACAACAAAGCTTTGAGCGCCAAGGCATGCTGCGCGTCATGGGCGTCGAATTGGTGCGCGTGCAAGTGGGTGAAGTGGAACTGCGCTTGCCCTACAGCGACGCCGTGACCCAACAACAAGGCGGCTTCCATGGCGGCGCCATGGGCGCCTTGGCCGATGTGGCGGCGGGCTATGCCGGCCTGACTGTGGCCGCGCCCGACAGCGAAGTCACCACCGTCGAATACAAAATCAATTTCCTCGCGGCGTTCCAGGGCGGCGATTTGCGCGCCATTGGCAAAGTGGTGCGCGCGGGCAAGCGCATCATTGTCACCACCGCCGAGGTCAGCCACCATGCGCCCGATGGCCAGGTGCGCGACTGCGCCTTGATGCAGCAAACCCTGGCCCCCGTGCCCAAAACCTACTGAGGCCCGCCCACACCATGAGCAAAAACCTCAACGAACTGTTTGACCGCAACCGCCAGTGGGCGGCCGATACCGAGGCACAAACGCCTGGGTTTTTCACCGGTTTGCTCTCCCAACAGCAGCCCAAATACATGTGGCTCGGTTGTGCCGACAGCCGCGTGCCGGCCAACGAACTGGTCGACCTCTTGCCCGGCGAATTGTTTGTGCACCGCAATGTGGCCAATTTGCTGGTCCACTCCGACCTCAATGCCTTGAGCGTCATCCAATATGCCGTCGATGTGCTGGGCGTGCAACACATCATTGTGGTGGGCCACAGCAACTGTGGGGGCATCCGCGCCGCCCTGAACAACCAGCGCGCCGGCCTGGTCGACAACTGGTTGCGCCATGTGCAAGATGTGCGCGATGCACAGGCAGGCTTTTTGATGGGCTTGGACGAAAGCCTGCGGGTGGACGCCTTGGTCGAGCTCAATGTGCTGGAGCAAGCGCGCAATGTGTGCCGCACCACCGTGGTCTCCGATGCCTGGCAACGCGGCCAAAGCGTGGTCGTGCACGGCTGGGTATACGGCTTGCACAATGGCCTGCTGCAAGACATGGCCGTCACCGCCGAAAACGCTG
>JBEDFU010000307.1:0-8847 GCA_041174965.1 Pseudomonadota bacterium
GTTTTTGCAAAAACGCACCAAAGGCCTCTTTGGCCGCTGGCTCGGTGAGCATGCGCCTGAAAATCCCGCCCTCTTCTTGCATGCGCTCGAGCACGGCTGGCGTATGTGCGCCTTTGAGCAAGCGCTTGGTCTCGATCAAGCTGCTCAAGGGCTTGGCGGCGAGTTTGCGCGCCTGTTGTTGGGCATAGGCGTTGGCTTCTGTGGGTGGCAATACCCGGTTGACCAAGCCCACCTCCAAAGCCGCTTCGGCCATGAAAGGCTCGCCCAGCAGCAAGGCCTCGGCCGCTCGCTGGTGCCCCATCAGGCGCGGCACCAACAAGCTCGAGGCCGCCTCAGGGCACAGCCCCAAGTTCACAAACGGCATGGAAAAAGCCGCGTTGTCACCGGCATAGACCAAGTCGCAATGCAGCAGCATGGTGGTGCCCACACCCACAGCGGGGCCACACACGGCGGCCAGCAAGGGTTTGGGGAAGGTGGCAATGCCTTGCAAAAAATGAAACACGGGGGCGTCGGTGCCGGTGGGTGGCTGGTTCAAAAAATCCGCCACATCATTGCCCGCGCTGAACACCGTCTCATGGCCTTGAATGACCAACACCCGCTGGCTGCTGTCTTGGGCCGCTTGGGCAATGCCCTGGGCCAAGGCCGCATACATGGCCGAGGTGAGAGAGTTTTTTTTCTCCACCCGGTTGATGGTCAATGTGGTGACGCCTGCGTCCACATGGGTCAATATCTCATTCATGCTCAATCCTTTTTGCTGTCTGCTGTGTCGATGTCTGGGGCACGCAGCCAAATTTGGGTTCGGTAAAACGGCCCAATGTAACCACGAACTTGCATTTTCTTTCCGCCCTCGATGGGCGTGAATCGCACGTTGTATTCCTTGCCTTCATTGGGGTCGAGGATTTTGCCGCCGCTCCAAACATTCTCCCCGGCTTCTTTTTTGACGCCCCGAATGATTTCCATCCCAATGATGGTTTGGTTCTTGCGGTCGTCTTTGCAATCTTCGCAGGTCCGTTTGGCCTTGGGGTCTGGCTTGAGCGCCCGCCCCACGCGACCGGTGACCACGCCGTTGGCCTCGGTGATGATGACTTCCCCCTTGGGCTCGTTGCTGCGGTCATCGATGGTGTGCCACACCCCCACCGGTGTGACTTGTGCCAGCACAGGTGCCGCGCAAAGCCATGCAGCAGCGACCAAGGCGGCAGGTAAATGGATCTTCAAACTCATGTTCACTCCTGTGTCCCACACCATCAAGCCAAGGCTGCCTCGGTGTCCATCAGCACATCCACCCCATTGCGCGCGGTTTGCATCAGGCTGGCGGTCTCTGGCAACAATTTGGCAAAGTAAAAACGCGCCGTTTGCAATTTGGCTTGGTAGAAGGGGTCGCGATTGCCAGCTGCCATTTGGCGCAAAGCCAGTTGCGCCATGCGCGCCCAAAAGTAGGCAAACACCAGATGCCCCGCCACACGCATGTAGTCCACCGCCGCGCCACCGACTTCATCGGCATTGCCCAGCGCCTTCATGCCAATTTCTTGGGTGAAAGCCGTCATTTGCTGGCCCAATTTGGCCAGTGGCTGAACAAAAGCGGCCATGTCTTCATTGCCGGCTTCTTCGGCGACCAAGGCGGTGATGCGCTGGCCCCATTTTTTCAGGGTGGCCCCTTGGTTGCCCAGCACCTTGCGGCCCAACAAATCCAAGCTTTGGATGGTGTTGGTGCCTTCGTAAATCATGTTGATGCGGGCATCGCGCACGTATTGCTCCATGCCCCATTCACGGATAAAGCCATGCCCACCCAAAACCTGTAAACAAGCCGAGGTGGCGGTCCATCCGTTGTCGGTCAAAAAGGCTTTCACGATCGGGGTGAGCATGGCCACCTCCTCAGACGCATCGGCGCGCACTTGCGCGTCGGGGTGGTTGAGTTGTTGGTCGATCAACAAGGCGCAATGCAGACTCAGTGCCCTTCCGCCTTCGGCATAGGCCTTGGCCGTGAGCAGCATTTTGCGCACATCGGGGTGGACCAAAATGCTGTCGGCGGGTTTCTCGGGGGTTTTCACGCCCGACAAACTGCGTGATTGGATGCGCTCTTTTGCATAGGCCAGTGCGTTTTGGTAGGCCACTTCGGTCAGGCCCAGGGACTGCATGCCGACACCGATGCGGGCTGCGTTCATCATCACAAACATGGCCGCTAAACCTTTGTGGGGCTGACCGACCAAATGGCCCACCGCTCCATCCAAGGTCATTTGACAGGTGGCACTGCCGTTGATGCCCATCTTGTGTTCCAAACCGCTGCAATAAATACCGTTGGGTGCGCCGAGTTGGCCTTGCCCATCGAGCACATGCTTGGACACCACAAACAGGCTGATGCCTTTGCTGCCCACAGGTGCATCGGGCAAACGCGCCAGCACCAAATGAACAATGTTGCTCACGAAATCATGGTCGCCTGAGCTGATGAATATTTTGTTGCCGGTGAGTTTGTAAGAGCCATCGGCTTGGGGCTCGGCCTTGGTGCGCAGCAATCCCAAGTCGGTGCCGCAATGGGCCTCGGTCAAACACATGGTGGCCGTCCACTCGCCGCTGGTGAGTTTGGGCAAAAACAAGGCTTGCTGCTCGGGCGTGCCGTGTGCGTGCAGGCATTCATAAGCGCCGTGGGTCAAGCCCGGGTACATGGTCCAGGCCTGGTTGGCGCTGTTGAGCATTTCATAAAAGCACTGGTTGACGACGATCGGCAGCCCCTGACCGCCGTACTGCGGATCGCAACTCAAGGCCGGCCAACCACCCGCCACAAACTGGGCGAATGCCTCTTTGAATCCGTCCGGGGTTTTCACCGCGTGGGTGTCGCGGTCCCAATGGCAGCCTTGTTGATCGCCCGTGGCATTGAGTGGGAACAGCACTTCGGCCGCAAATTTACCGCCCTCTTCCAACACCGCAGAAATGGTGTCGGCATCGGTTTCGGCATGGGCGGGCAATGCTTTCAATGCCTGGGGCACTTGGAGCAATTCGTTCAATACAAACTGCATGTCGCGCAAGGGAGGGGTATAGGTGGGCATGGTGTCCTCGTTGATGAAGTTTTGGGTGATGAAAACGTGTTTTATTGGAACGATGAGAGCTGGGTGTCAAAACCCATGGGATGGCTTCAGGTCGTTCGTTTTGACAGTCATGGGTGCAAGCCCTTGTCAGGGCGTACCGGTCTTGCTGGCTGGCGCAGCTGCCAGCCTGTCTTGGCGGTCGGCACCAGCGGCACGGGTCGCGGTTTTGTCCGCGCCATAGCGGCGCAAGATGTGCTCAAAGCTGCGCTGGGCCAAGCTGAGTGCGGTTTTGCTTTTGAGAAAGCGGGCTTCATAGTGGCACGCCAAAATCAATCCGTGTATTTCAAAAGACATTTGCGAAGCATCCGTCTGTCCATCCAAGTCGCCTTGTTCGACCGACATGTGGACTGCGCGGTGCAGAGCCCCCATCCAGGTTTGCACCGAACTGGCCAAGGCATCGCGCACCGGCCCCGGTCGATCATCAAACTCTGCCGCCCCACTGATGTACAAGCAACCTGAGTCGATCTCCGCACTGGTGCGCTGCATCCAGTTGGCAAACAATGCCCGCAGGCGCGGCAAGCCCCTGGCCAGCAACAAAACCGGGTAGAAAACCTCTTGCTCAAACCGGTGGTGGTATTCGCGGATGACGGATATTTGCAGCTCTTCGCGAGAGCCGAAATGGGCAAAAACGCCGGATTTGCTCATACCGGCCATCTCGGCCACCGCGCCAATGGTCAAACCCTCCAGCCCCATTTGGGTGGCCAAACTCAGCGCGACATCGATGATGGCGGTTTTGGTTTGCTGCCCTTTGTGCATGGCGCGACCCTCCCGGGTCGTGCCCGCAGGCGCCGTGTGATGGATATTCAAAAGGTTTCGCATAAAAAAGAACGGTCGTGCTATTTTGCGTCAAAAAACGGGCGTTTCAACCATGTCCTCCGAAATCTTTGGGTCTTTGGAACCCATTGACAGGGTGGCGGGGGCTTAAACTGAAACCATGATTTCAACCCGTCTCGTCGTCATTCGACATGGTGAAACCGCTTGGAACGCCAGCACCCGCATCCAAGGGCATACCGACATCCCCCTCAACGACCATGGTCACCGCCAAGCCCAATTGCTGGCGCAGGCCTTGGTCGACGCAGAACCCCTTGACGCCGTTTACAGCAGCGACTTGCAACGCGCCCATGCCACCGCTTTGGCCGTGGCCCAGGCCACTGGGGCGCCGTTGCGCACCCACGTGGGCTTGCGCGAGCGGGCTTTTGGGGAATTTGAGGGTCGCAGCTTTGACCACATCGAAGCCGAGTTGCCGCAAGCCGCTCAGCTGTGGCGCACCCGGGTGCCCAACTGGTCACCGCCAGGGGGCGGCGAATCCTTGCTGGTCTTGCAGCAACGTGTGTTGACCACCCTCGACGAATTGGCCCAGCAACACCTGGGCCAGCACATCGCCTTGGTGGCCCATGGCGGGGTGCTGGACATTTTGTACCGCGCCGCCACCCAACAAAGCTTGCAAGCGCCGCGCAGTTGGCATTTGGGCAATGCCACGATCAACCGTTTGCTGTGGACGCCTCAGAGCCTGACCTTGGTGGGCTGGGGTGACGACGCCCATTTGCAAGATGTGGTGCGCGACGAACTTTGACCAACTGAGCGCTCACTCGCCAAACAACCCGCTCTCCCGCTGTGGGGCTGCGACCCCCAAATGCCGATACGCGGCCAAAGTGGCGATGCGACCCCGCGGCGTGCGCTGCAAAAAACCCTGCTGAATCAAAAAAGGCTCGATCACATCTTCGATGGTGTCGCGCTCTTCGCCGATGCTGGCGGCGATGTTGTCCAAGCCCACGGGGCCGCCGTCAAAGCGGTGAATCACGGCTTCCAACAACTTGCGGTCCATCAAATCGAAGCCTTGCGGATCCACATCGAGCATGGCCAACGCGGCTTGCGCCACCGCTTGGGTGATGCGCCCATCAGCCTTGACCTCCGCGTAGTCACGCACCCGCCGCAGCAAGCGGTTGGCGATGCGCGGCGTGCCGCGTGAGCGACGGGCGATCTCGAAACCGCCTTGCTCGTCGAGTTGCGCTTTGAGCAAACCGCCGCTGCGCATCACAATGCGCTGCAACTCCTCGGCGCTGTAAAACTCCAAACGCGCCACGATGCCAAAACGGTCGCGCAGCGGGTTGGTCAACATACCGGCGCGGGTGGTGGCCCCCACCAAGGTGAAAGGCTGCAAATCGAGCTTGATGCTGCGCGCTGCCGGCCCCTCGCCGATCATGATGTCGATTTGGTAGTCCTCGAGCGCGGGGTACAAAATTTCTTCGACCACAGGCGACAAGCGGTGGATTTCGTCGATGAACAGCACATCGTTTTTTTCCAAGTTGGTCAACAGTGCTGCCAGGTCTTTGGGCTTTTCCAACACCGGGCCGCTGGTTTGGCGCAGGTTCACACCCAGCTCTTGGGCAATGATGTGGCTGAGCGTGGTTTTGCCCAAGCCCGGCGGGCCAAACAGCAACACGTGGTCGAGGGCTTCATCGCGGTTGCGCGCGGCGCCAATGAAAATTTCCAACTGCTCACGCACCTTGGCTTGGCCCACATACTCTTGCAGCAGCTTGGGGCGCAGGGCACGCTCAATCGCTTCCTCGCGTGGGCTGACTGGCGCTGCTGACACCACGCGTGGTGCAGGGTTGAAGTCTTCGCCAAAGTTGTCGGTTTGAATGCTCATGGCTTTGTTTACCTGGCCAAGGCCTTGAGTGCGAACTTGATGCCCTCGCTCACACCCACGCCAGCTGGCAAGGCTTTGAGGCTCAAAGCGGCTTCTTTGTCGCTGTAACCCAGCGCCACCAAGGCTTGCAAGATGTCGTTTTGCGTGGTGTCAGCGGACGAAGCAGCAGCAGGTCCCAAATCCGCGCCCATCTTGCCTTTGAGTTCGAGCAGCAGCCGCTCGGCGGTTTTTTTGCCAATGCCGGGGATCTTCACCAAACGCCCCGCCTCTTGCAAGGTGATGGCTTGGGACAGCTCGGCCACGCTCATGCCACTGAGCACGCCCAAGGCCATGCGTGGGCCAACCCCAGATATTTTGATCAACTGTCGAAAAGCGGTTCGCTCCTCAGAAGAACCAAAGCCATACAAAATTTGGGCATCTTCACGCACCACAAAATGGGTCAGCAGCGAGACTTTTTCGCCCACCGCCGGCAGGTTGTAGAAAGTGCTCATGGGCACATCCACCTCATAACCCACGCCATTGCAATCCACCAAAACCTGGGGGGGATTTTTCTCACTCAGCGTGCCGCTCAACTTACCGATCATTGAATGCCTATCATTGGGGAAATTTCAACGGATTATCAACTTGATTCTGCGCCACACTTTCAGCCCGCCCAACAACACCCGACTGGGACACTTGTGCGGGGCCATGGACGAGCACCTGCGCACCATTGAACTGGGTCTGCAAGTCAAGATCGCGCATCGACACGAGCAATTCAAGATCGACGGCCACAAGGCCAAAGCCACCCAAGCCCTGGAAGTGCTGCAAGCCTTGTATGAGCGCGCCAACAAACCGATTCCGGCCGAACAGGTGCAATGGATGCTCGCGGGCGACCAAGGACTGCAAGAGACCGAGACCGGGGCCATGCAACTGCTCACCCGGCGCAGCCAATTGCAAGCGCGAACGCCCACCCAGGGCGTGTATTTGGAGCACATTGCCCAACACGACATCACCTTTGGCATTGGGCCTGCAGGCACTGGCAAAACTTATTTGGCCGTGGCCTGTGCGGTAGACGCCTTGGAGCGCAGCGCGGTGCAACGCATCGTGCTAACACGCCCTGCGGTGGAGGCCGGTGAGAAGTTGGGCTTTTTGCCCGGTGACCTGGGGCAAAAAGTCGACCCTTATTTGCGACCCTTGTACGACGCCTTGTACGACCTGATGGGCTTTGATCGGGTGCAAAAAGCCTTCGAGCGCAACGCCCTGGAAATTGCCCCGCTGGCCTTCATGCGCGGGCGCACATTGAACAATGCCTTTGTGATCTTGGACGAAGCGCAAAACACCACGCCTGAGCAAATGAAGATGTTTCTCACCCGCCTTGGCTTTGGCGCCAAAGCGGTGATCACCGGCGACGTGAGCCAAATTGACCTGCCCAAAGGCCACCTCAGTGGACTGGTGGACGCTGAGCGGGTTCTCAAACGGGTGCCCGGCATTGCCATGACGCACTTCACCAGTGCCGATGTGGTGCGTCACCCTTTGGTCGCGCGCATCGTCGATGCCTACGACCAAAAAGGTCAACGCAGAAACGACGCCCCCTGAACCCATGCCGCTGAAAAAACTTGTTTTGTCGTTGCAGTTTGGCGACATCCCCGATGCCCAACGACACCGCCAGGCTTTGGCGCGCCATGTGGTGTCGCGCTGCATCCAACACGCCTTGTCAAACGACGCAGAAATCACGGTGCGCATAGTCGGCTTGGACGAAGGCCGAGCGCTGAACCACAGTTACCGCAAAAAGGACTACGCCACCAATGTGCTGACGTTTGATTACGCGCAGTCACCGGTGGTGATGGCAGATTTGGTGTTGTGTGCCCCGGTGATTGCTCAGGAAGCCAAAGAACAAGGCAAAACGCTATCGACGCATTACGCGCATTTGCTGGTGCATGGCACTTTGCATGCCCAAGGCTGGGACCATGAAACATCTGTGAAAGATGCCAAGGCCATGGAGGCGCGGGAAGTGGCTATCTTGGCGGGTCTGGGCTTTGCCAACCCTTACCGTTGAGATGCTTCTTCGTCCAATAAACGCACCCTGACACTCTTGCCCTTGATGCGGCCTTTGGACAAACGCTCAACGGCTGTATGCGCAATGGACCGATCAACCGCCACATAGGTGGAAAACTCGTTCACATTGATCTTGCCAATTTGCGTCGCTTCAAAACCTGCCTCGCCCGTCATGGCACCGAGCACGTCGCCAGCGCGGATTTTTTCTTTGCGGCCCCCCACAATTTGCAAGGTGCGCATGGGGGCTTGCAACTTGCCCCCGGCAGCAGGGCTTAAGTCTGACAACTTCGCCCATTGCGATTCTTGGCCTTGCAAGACCTCGATTCGCCCCACCGCCCCCATCTCGTCCAAACTGGCCAAAGTCAGCGCCAGGCCTTGGGCGTCGGCACGGCCGGTGCGACCAATGCGGTGGATGTGCAATTCGGCGTCGGGGGTGACATCCACATTGATGACCGCGTTCAATTGGCTGATGTCCAAACCCCGTGCCGCCACATCGGTGGCCACCAGCACCGAGCAAGAACGGTTGGCAAACTGCACCAACACCTGATCGCGCTCGCGTTGCTCCAACTCGCCGTAAAGCGCCAGCGCGTCAAAACCTTGGGCTTGCAGCACCGCCAACAACTCGCGGCATTGCTGCTTGGTGTTGCAAAACGCGAGTGTGGATTCAGGCCGGAAGTGGTTCAACAGCAAAGACACCGCATGCAAGCGCTCGTCTTCACGCACCACGTAAAACACCTGGCAAATTTTGTCAGCTGCGTGCACGGTTTGCACTTTGACCGTTTGCGGATCGCGCATGAACTGCGCTGACAGCTTGGCCATGCCATCGGGGTAAGTGGCGGAGAACAACAGGGTTTGGCGCTGCGCGGGGCACTGCACAATGAGTTGCTTCATGTCGTCATAAAAACCCATGTCGAGCATGCGGTCGGCTTCATCCAGCACCAAGGTTTTGACCGAGTCCAAGCGCAAATTGCCACGGGTCAAATGGTCCAAGATACGTCCTGGCGTGCCGACCACCACATGGGCACCGTGTTGCAGGCTTTGCTCTTGGCCACGCAAGGCCACGCCGCCGCACAGCGTCACCAC
>JBEDFU010000308.1:0-6999 GCA_041174965.1 Pseudomonadota bacterium
ACATGGACGTCTCGCCTTTGTTTGCGCGCCACCAAGTGCCCTTGTATGGTTTGGACCGTTTTGCCTGTGACGCCCGCATGTCGGCCTTGCTGGTGCAAGCCGCGACCCATGTGCTGCGCCAAGCGCCCACGCATCTTGGGCACGCAGTGGCCACGCGATGGGGCTTGAGCCGGGCCCGGGTGCACCAGGGCTTGGTGGTCAGTGGCGACCGGCTTGTCGCCAGCCACGGTGAAAGCCTGGCCTTGCGCCAAGAGCTGCCCCAGGCCTTGGCGGTGGAGATGGAGTGCGCGGCGGTGGCCCAGGTGTGCCATGACTTTGGGGTGCGCTTTGCCGCGGTGCGCACCATCTCGGACCGGGCCGATGCCAGTGCCGCCACCGACTTCAATCGCTTTCTCAGCGAGGTGGCCAGCCCTTACAGCGCGGCCATCGTCACCCAATGCGTGGCCTTGATGTGATGCTGTGGACCGTGGGGCCGGAGATGGTTCAGGGCGGGTTGGTTTTGACGCAGCGAAAGCCGATGTAAACCACCCGGGTATCGCGCGGTTTGGTGGCCACATCGTCGGCCACTTGCCGCTCGGGGCCATACCACCATGATCCGCCGCGGGTGATGCGCTCGTTGCCCGAGCCACCGTCCACCCATTCCCACACATTGCCGCCCATGTCGTACAAGCCGTTGACGCCGGGCGGGGTGGTCATCACGGGCACATGGCCTGTGCCACGGGTCAAGCTGCCGTTGGGGGCGGCGCCTTTCAAGTTGGCGCAGGCGCCCAGGCAATGACTGGCTTTGGCGCTGGCACCCAAGGGGTAGGGATAGCGTTGGCCACGCACCCAAGCCGCAGGTGGCGAGGGCCGTTGTTCCAGATAAGCCGCCGATGTCCATTCGGCATCGGTGGGCAAGCGCTTGCCGCTGTGGCGGCAAATGGATTGGGCTTCGTCGAAGTCCAGGTGCACGGCTGGTTCATCGTCACGGGCAGGCACGCCAAAAGGCGTGCGCCAAGTCCAACCGGGCTTTTGTGTCCAGCCCGACTCAAACACCGTGCCACCACCGGCCCGCTCGGCCTGGCTCACAAATCCAGTGGCTTGGGCATAGGCCTTGACTTGGCCAATGGTGACCTCGTGAGCGTCCCACTGCACATGGCCCACAGCCACGGTGTGTCCGTTGTTCGGTGTTGTCGCCAGGCTGGGCCCTGCTCCCAGCACCACAGACCACAGGCTGGCCGCAACCAGCCGGCGGATCAATCGGCGGCCATGGTCATGAGGGTGCCCATGAAGGCCACCGAGCCCGGCACCATCCACGGGTTTTGCGGTGTGCGCTCTTGGTTGTCGGCGACCGGTGGGAGGTCTTGACCCAGGCGCGGGCGGCGCGCATCGATCACCCGCAAGTTGCCCCACTCTTGTTGCAACTGTTTGGTCATGTGGACCAACGGACCGTGGGCCACCTGGGTGTGGACTTTGTCGCCAGCCTGGCTCAGCAGGGTTTGAATGGGTTGCAAGTTGTCTTGCGTCCATTGGTTTCTCCAACGTTGGATGGCTTTTTGAGTCAGCCATTTTCCAGCATGACGTGTCAGCCGAGGCGGGCAACCCACCAAGACCCATTGAATGGGCACACCCTTGATCAGCATTGGTGTGAGCTGTTGCTGGGCATGTGTTTTGTCGTCGATGTATACAAGCCAAGTTTCCATGCAGGTCTCCTTCAGGTTTGAACGCTAGGGTCGGGGGAATCGGTGAGGCTGTTGCGCCGGGCACGCCAATGGCCAGCCAGCAAGACGCCAGCAATGGCCAGGGTGATGACAATGCCGTGCAACCAGAAGGTGGGCAAGGGCAGGGATGTCAAATGCTCGGCCAGCAAGGGCTCTCCCAGCACCATCTTTGCGGCGGTAAAGGCCAACACAGCGGCACCCAATTGGATGATCACCGGCCAGCGCTCGACCAAGCGCAGCACCAAGGAGCTGCCAAACACCACGATGGGCACACTGATGAGCAGGCCCAGCACCACCAAGTCCATGGCGCCGTGGGCCGCGCCGGCCACGCCCAATACGTTGTCGACACCCATCAAGGCATCGGCCACCACAATGGTTTTCATG
This sequence comes from Pseudomonadota bacterium, assembly GCA_041174965.1. Classification (GTDB taxonomy): domain Bacteria; phylum Pseudomonadota; class Gammaproteobacteria; order Burkholderiales; family Burkholderiaceae_C; genus Limnohabitans. The sequence goes on from JBEDFU010000308.1 coordinate 2,085, forward strand.
GCACCCCAAAAATGGGTGGGGCCAGAGGCGCCCTCGTGCTCGCCGGGCTCCTCGCCCAGCAGTTGATAAGCGATCCACAACAAGCCCAGTCCGCCCACCAACATCAAGCCGGGTATTTTCAGCAGCCAGACCACGCACAAAGTCATCAGGCTGCGCACCACGATGGCACCCACGGTGCCCCAGAAGATGGCTTTGCGTTGCAAGGCGGGGGGAAGGTTTCGCGCGGCCAGCGCGATCAAGATGGCGTTGTCGCCGGCCAAGACCAGGTCGATCAAGATAATGGCCAGCAATGCCGACCACCAGGGGGCAGAAAATAGTTCCACAGCAAACTCCACATTGACATCAATCACAGCCCGTGGAGGCGCGGAAAAACGAGATGAGTGGGAACCCGATCGACGCTTCGCCGCACCCCATGGGTGTCGGATCGAAGGTCTTGCTCAGCTTGTGATGATGCTGTTATGTGCCCAACAAACCGGAAGCAAAGCTTCGTAATGACGATTTGTTGATCCCGCTGATCAAACCTTTTGGTTGACAGCGGAATGGAGCTACTCCCCATCGAGTGGGCGAATTAAACCTGCAATTGAAAATCCCCGGCTTTCTTGTGGGATTTGCGGGCTTGTCCTGAAAAGGCAGGACTTTCTGTTCTTACTGCAACCAACCGCGTTTGCGGAAATAAAACATCGGAACGATGGCGCTGGTCAGCATCAAAATCAAGGCATAGGGGTATCCCCACTCCAAGCCCAGTTCAGGCATGAATTGAAAGTTCATGCCGTAAATGCTGGCGATCAAGGTGGGGGGCAGCAAGGCCACACTGGCCACCGAGAAGATTTTGATGATCTTGTTTTGGTTGATGTTGATGAAGCCGACCGTGGCGTCCATCAAAAAATTGATCTTGTCGAACAAAAAGGCGGTGTGGCTGTCGAGTGACTCGATGTCGCGCAAAATTTGCCGCGCCTCTTCAAACTGCTCGGCATTGAGCATCTTGGCGCGCATCATGAAGCTCACGGCGCGGCGGGTGTCCATCACATTGCGCCGAATGCGTCCGTTCAAGTCCTCTTGGCGGGCAATGGCGCCCAGCACCTCGCCGGCCAAGGCATCGGTGACCACTTCGGACAGCACCAACTTACTGGCTTTTTCGAGTTCGTCGTAAATTCCTTCGAGGGTGTCGGCAGAGTATTCGGCGTCGGCGTCAAAGAGTTTGAGCAACACATCTTTGTCGTCTTCAATCAGGCCAGGTGCACGGCGCGCGCGCATGCGCAACAAGCGAAACACCGGCACGTCTTCGTCGTGGATCGAGAACAAAACGCCTCGGCTTTTGAGCGACTCGTTTTGCTGGTTGATGATGAAAGCCACCCGCACCGTGCGGGGCTCGTCTTCGTTGGCGATCAAAAAGTCACTGCGGATGTGCAACTCGCCGTTGTCTTCTTCATAAAAGCGCGCCGACTCTTCGATGTCTTCGTCCATCGCGTCTTCGGGAATGAGCACGCCAAAGTGTTGGTTGATCCAGCGCTTTTCTTCCAGGGTGGGGGACTCGAGGTCAACCCAGATGGGTTGAAAGCGCGACAGCTCTTCCAAAGACTCGATTTCTTCTTGGAACAAGCGCCCATTGGCAAGGGTAAAGATGTTGAGCATGGCAATGGATGACGTCAGTCACCAGGTTTCGAAGGCATTGAGGGAATGGCCGCTTTCGAATCTCTGGCAGCGCGGCCTGTGCAGGCCCATCCGTTGCGCGAAGAAATCCGAAAGCTACCAACTGGGGTAGGTTTCCAAGGAGTTCGCTCCGTTTTTATACAGCGTTCGATTATGTCATCGAAGTATGAGATTTTTGGCTTGGGCGCGGCCCTTTCGCGTTTCATTTTGTCGCGCCGCAATATAAAAAGAGTTGGCAAGAAAAAACAGGGTTTTTGAAGGGATGTGTGGTTGCCAAATGGGGTCGGGCGGTGCATAGTGGGGTTGTCGGTGATGCCTTGGGCTTTGATGCCCGGGGCGAGCAGACAACCCCACTTGTAATACCAGGAGGCTCCATGAACTTGACGATCAGCGGTCACCATTTGGACGTGACCCCGGCCCTGCGCAGTTATGTGACCCACAAGCTAGACCGCATCACCCGACACTTTGACCAGGTGGTGGATGTCAAAGTCTTGTTGACCGTGGAGAAGCAAAAGGAGAAACAAGGTCGCCAACGCGCCGAGTGCAACATCCATGTCAAGGGCAGCGACCTGTTCGCTGAAAGCGCCCATGCCGACTTGTATGCCGCGGTTGATGATTTGGTGGACAAGCTCGATCGCCAGGTGGTGCGCCACAAAGACAAATTACAAGACCACCAGCACACCACGGCCAAACGGGCCTTGGTCGCCTGAGCTGCCGCGAAACAAGCTGGCGCCCCCCAACCAAATTGGGTTGGGGGATCAAATGGCAGCATTCAGGGATTTGTTCAAGACAAAAGCCGTTTTGGCTGTGGTTTTGGGCTGACACAGGTGTCACAAAGTCCTTGGGTTTGTGCTCTTGACGGGTGCATAATCTGTCACTCTTTTGTGACACCATCATGAACCGACTCTCCGCCATCCTCCCGCCCGAGCAGGTCTTGGTGTGCGTGGACGTGACCAGCAAGAAGCGCGCATTTGAAGAGGCAGGTCTGATGTTTGAAGACCGCCACGGGATGAACCGGGCCCTGGTCGCAGACAGTTTGTTTGCCCGCGAACGGCTGGGTTCAACAGGTTTGGGTTATGGGGTGGCCATCCCCCATGGCCGCATCAAAGGTTTGAAAACGCCCATGGCTGCGGTGTTTCAACTGGCCGCACCGATTGGTTTCGACGCCCCCGACGAGCAACCCGTCTCGCTGTTGATTTTTTTGTTGGTGCCCGAAGCATCGACCCAAAAGCACCTGGAAATCTTGTCCGAAATCGCTGAGCTGCTCAGTGACAGCCGGGTGCGCGAGCGCCTCAAGTCCAGCCAAGATGCGCAGGAGTTGCACCAGATTTTGTCGACCTGGAAGTCGACCCAGGCTGCCTGAACAGCTCCCAGTTCCCCTCCATGACATACCCGCAGCGCAGTAACCACTCTGGGGGCCCCCTTTGAGGCCCACCGTTGTCAGCGCCGATGTGTTGTTTGAGGCTTTCCGCGAAAAGCTGGGCTGGCATTGGGTGGCGGGCACTGGCGCGTCCGAGCGGCGGTTCGATGAGGTCGCGGTCCGCGCGGCCAGCTCGGGTGCCGACTTGGTCGGCTATCTGAACTACATCCACCCCTATCGCATCCAGTTGCTGGGACACCGCGAAGTCAGCTATTTGAGCAACTCCAGCCCCGAGGACTGTGCCCGCCGGGTGGCGCGCATCGTCACCCTGGAGCCGCCGGTGCTGATCTTGGCCGATGGGCAAGTCGCACCTGAGGCCTTGGAGTCGATGTGCGAGCGGGCCCAAATCCCGATGTTTGCCACCCGCGAGTCCTCGGCCTTTGTGATCGACATCTTGCGCGCTTACTTGTCCAAGCACTTCGCCGACCGGGCCTCGATGCACGGCGTGTTCATGGATATTTTGGGCCTGGGGGTGATGATCACGGGCGAATCAGGACTGGGCAAAAGCGAATTGGGCTTGGAGCTGATCTCCCGCGGCAACGGTTTGGTGGCCGATGACGCGGTGGACATTTACCGCATCAATCAAACCACCTTGGAGGGGCGTTGCCCCGATTTGCTGCAAAACCTGCTCGAGGTGCGCGGCATTGGTTTGCTCGATATCCGCGCCATCTTTGGCGAAACGGCGGTGCGCCGCAAGATGCGCCTCAAACTCATCGTGCACTTGGTGCGGCGCGAAACCTTGGAGCGCGATTACGACCGGTTGCCCCACGAACCCTTGACCCAGGACGTGTTGGGCGTACCCGTGCGCAAAGTGGTCATCCAAGTGGTGGCCGGGCGCAACATCGCCGTGTTGGTGGAAGCCGCAGTGCGCAACACGATTTTGCAGTTGCGCGGCATCAACACCTACGAAGAATTCGCCGAGCGCCAACGCCAGGCCATGCAGGCCTGAAGCTCACCCAACCGCACTTCGGTGCGGGCAGGCGCTGCGGGTGCAGTGCGCATACAGGCTCAAGGCGTGGTCGGCGATGCGAAAGCCCTTGGCCGCGGCCACATCGTTTTGCAGCGACTCGATTTGGGCATCAAAAAACTCCTCGACCCGTCCGCAGTCCAGACACACCAGGTGATCGTGGTGGTCGCCTTCGTTGAGCTCGTAAACCGCTTTGCCCGACTCGAATTGGCTGCGGCGCAGCAAGCCTGCTTGCTCAAACTGGGTCAGCACTCGGTAGATGGTGGCCAAGCCGATGTCGGCACGCTCTTGCACCACCAAGCGGTAAACGTCTTCGGCCGACATGTGGCGCTGCCTGCCCGCATGGAAATATGCCAAGATTTTTAACCTGGGCGAGGTGGCTTTGAGGCCGGTGCTTTTGAGATCGTCAATGTGGGCCATGGCGGTTTTGCGGTGTGGGTTGATGCTTGTGCCAGCAGGCCCAGACGCTAGAATCACCGCATGATAGCGTCTGCACCCACCCTCCCATCTTCATCTCAGCGCACCGCGCCTTGGGTCTTGGGCGTGTGTGCGGCCCTGTGTGTGGTGTTGTCGGGTTGCGAAACCGCGAGCCGCACGGCCAACCGCACCATCACCGCGCTCTCGCCCTATCGCTTCGATGTGGTGCAAGGCAATTTCGTGTCCAAAGAGCAGGTGCAATTGCTGCAAAAAGGCATGTCTCGCCGTCAAGTGCGCGATATTTTGGGCACGCCTTTGGTGGCCAGTGTTTTCCATGCCAACCGCTGGGACTACGCCTTCACCCTGCGCCGCCAGGGTGCCGAGCCGCAGCAGCGCAAGATCAGCGTGTTTTTTGAAGGCGACACCTTGGTGCGTTTTGAGGCCGACGAATTGCCCACCGA
>JBEDFU010000309.1:0-3379 GCA_041174965.1 Pseudomonadota bacterium
GCGATGCGCAGCGCGAAACACTTTTTGCCCAACAAGGCATTGCCGCCATAGCCCGAGCCGTAAGACCAAATTTCACGCGACTTGGGGAAGTGCACGATGTATTTGGTTGGGTTGCAAGGCCAGGCCACGTCTTTTTGGCCAGCCTTCAGCGGCGCGCCCACGGTGTGCACGCAGGGCACAAACTCGCCATCGGTGCCCAGCACGTCATGCACGGCTTGGCCCATGCGGGTCATGATCTTCATGTTGACCGCCACATAGGGGCTGTCGGACAACTCAATGCCGATGTGGGCAATCGGGCTGCCCAAGGGGCCCATGCTGAAGGGCACCACATATAAAGTGCGACCGGTCATGCAACCGTCGAACAAGCCGTTGAGCGTGTTGCGCATTTCGGCCGGGGCGATCCAGTTGTTGGTGGGGCCAGCGTCTTCTTTGCGGTCGGTGCAAATGAAGGTGCGGTCTTCCACGCGGGCCACATCGCTGGGGTCGGACTTGGCCAAAAAGGAGTTGGGCCGTTTGGCGGGGTTCAGGCGCTGGAAGGTGCCCGCGTCCACCAGCTGTTGGCACAAGGCGTCGTATTCGGCTTGGCTGCCGTCGCACCAATGGATGGCGTCGGGCTTGCACAAGGCGGCGATTTCGCCCACCCAAGCCACCAGTTTTGCGTTTTTGACAAACCCGGGGGCGTTCAAAGCCAGGCCCGGTGTGTAAGGTGCGTTCATGCGTGCTCCGTCGATAGTTGATTCAGGTCAGCCCACGGGCAACATGCCCCGCCATGCAGGGGTCACATGGGCTGAACTCAAGCAAGCTTTTCACCCTGGGCAGCGAGGCTGGGGCCAGGGTGGAGGCGATTCTAGGCAGGGGCTTGGGTCGGTGCCTGACAGGGTCATGCAAAAAACGCATAACCTTATGTTTGGGGCTCTTGCCCGGCGCCCAACGGGTCGGGGCGCGCCCCGCGCAGGCACAAAAAAGCCCCGACCAGCGGGGCTTTTGGATGCGCACCGGGGCGATCAGGCCATGAAAACAGCGATGAAGGCCAGCAAAAAAATCAGCACGCCGCCCGCGATGGGCAACACGATTGGCATCAACGGAACAATGCTCTCCACCACATCTTGTTCTTCAGAGTGGTGGTGTTCGGTGTGGTGGTGGGGAGCAGACATGGTCATTCCAATGGTGTCAGAGATGTGCTTATTTTAAGCCATGGCCCGCGCCGCCACCACGCGCAGCACTTCCTGCCCATAGGCTTGCAGCTTTTTCTGGCCAATGCCGCTGATGTCTTGCAAAGCTTCCAGGCTGCTGGGGGCCAAATGGGCAATGGCGTGCAGCGTGGCGTCGTGAAAAATCACATAGGCGGGCAGGTTGTGGGTGCGCGCCACTTCGCCGCGCCAGGCCTTGAGGGCTTGCAAGCGCTCTTGGGCGTTGGCGTCGAGCGTGGGCAGCCCCGGCGTGCCCTCGATGCGCCGCGCCTTGCGCTCGCTGGCACGGTCGTGGCTGTGGCGCAGGGTGACGCTGTGGGTCCCTTTCAGGATGGCGCGGGAGGCGTCGGTCAAATACAAGGTGTTGAAGGCCTGCGCGTCCACGCCCAGCGCTTCGGTGGCCACCAACTGGCGCAACACGCTGCGCAACTGGGCTTCGCTGTAACGCTGGCCCACGCCAAAGCAACTCAGGTCTTGGTGGCTGTGTTGCAAAACCTTTTCGGTGCGCTTGCCACGCACGATGTCCATGGTGTGGGCCACGCCAAACTGCATGCCCGAATGCTGTTGCACCCGGTACACGGTCGAGAGCAGCATGCGCGCGGCCTCTGAGGCATCCCAGGTGTCGGGGGGTGACAAACAGTTGTCGCAATGGCCACAACGCATCAGCGGCGGGCTGCCGGCCCCTTCGGGCGCATAGGGCTCGCCAAAATAGGCCAGCAAGCGCACCCGCCGGCAGTCGGTGGCCTCGGCCAACGCCAGCAAAGCGTCGAGCTTGCCGCGCATGACTTGCTTATGGTCTTCGCCCGCTGGGCTTTCGTCGATCATGCGGCGCTGGTTGACCACGTCTTGCAAGCCATAGCACATCCAGGCTTGGGCGGGCAGGCCGTCGCGCCCGGCGCGGCCGGTCTCTTGGTAATAGCCTTCGATGTTTTTGGGCATGTCCAGGTGCGCCACAAAACGCACATCGGGTTTGTCGATGCCCATGCCAAAAGCGATGGTGGCCACCATCACAATGCCCTCTTCGCGCAAAAACCGATCTTGGTGGCGCTGGCGAATGGCCGCGTCCATGCCAGCGTGGTAGGGCAGCGCGAGCAAGCCGTGCTGTACCAAAGACTGCGCCACCTCCTCCACCCGTTTGCGCGACTGGCAATACACAATGCCGCTGTCGCTGCCCTCGGGCCCGGTGTGCTCGCGCTGGATCAAGCGCAGCAGTTGGGCCAAAGGCTCCTTTTTTTCGACAATCGTGTAGCGGATGTTGGGCCGGTCAAAGCTGCTGACAAATTGGCGCGCGTCCTCAAGCTGCAAGCGCTCCACGATGTCCGCACGCGTCAGGTCGTCGGCGGTGGCGGTCAGGGCCACACGCGGCACCCCCGCGAAACGCTCGTGCAAAACCGTCAGGCCCCGGTACTCGGGGCGAAAGTCGTGCCCCCATTGGCTCACACAGTGGGCTTCGTCAATCGCAAACAAACCCAGCAAACCGCGCTCGTGCACTTGGTCGAGCAAAGCCAAAAAGCGAGGCGTGGTCACCCGCTCGGGCGCGGCGTAGAGCAAAGTGATGTCGCCACTGAGCAAGCGTTGCTCCACCGCATGGGCCTGCTCGCCACTCAAGGTGGAATTGAGCAAGGCCGCGCTCACGCCCAGCTCGAGCAACGCGCCCACTTGGTCGTGCATCAACGCGATCAAGGGCGAGACCACCACCGCCACACCCAAGCCAGCGCGTTGCCGCGCGATGGCGGGTATTTGGTAGCACAGCGACTTGCCCCCGCCGGTGGGCATCAGCACCAAGGCGTCGCCCCCTTGGCTCACATGGCCAATGATGTCGGCCTGTGGGCCGCGAAATTGGTTGTAGCCAAACACCTCGCGCAGCAAGGCGTGCAAGGCCTGTGGTGCCAGCGCTGGCCGTGTGGCCGCGCTTACATCTGCTCCCACGGCAACCCTTCATGGCGCCAGCCATTGACGCTGGAGCGTTGAAAGCGGGCGTCCAAATCGCCCTCAAAACCATGCACCACGTGCGCCACGTCTGTGAAACCGGCGGCCTCCAGCGCCTGGCCCGCATCGTGGGTGCGCTGACCGCTGCGACACAGCAGCACCAGCGGCCTGGCCTTGTCGCCGGCCTCGGCCAGCACTTGGTTGCAAAACGCGGGGATGTCGGGGGTGAAGTCGGGGTATTCGTACCACGCCACGTGCAC
>JBEDFU010000310.1:0-2834 GCA_041174965.1 Pseudomonadota bacterium
TCCAAGACATGTTGGCCAAGGGCGAGAAGCTGCCGGTCGATTTCACCAACCGTGTGATTTATTACGTGGGCCCTGTGGACCCCGTGGGCGACGAAGCCGTAGGTCCTGCAGGCCCCACCACCGCCACGCGCATGGACAAGTTCACCGAAATGATGCTGGCCCAAACCGGCTTGATCGCCATGATCGGCAAAGCCGAGCGCGGCCCCACAGCCATCGAGGCGATTCGCAAACACCACAGCGCTTATTTGATGGCCGTGGGCGGCGCGGCCTATTTGGTGAGCAAGGCCATCAAAACCGCCAAAGTGGTGGGCTTTGCGGACCTCGGCATGGAGGCCATTTACGAATTTGATGTGGTCGACATGCCCGTCACCGTGGCGGTGGACGCGGGCGGCACCAGCGCCCACATCACCGGCCCAGACACCTGGCAAAAGCGCATCGCCACCGGCGAGTTCAAAGGCATCGCGCTCAGCCGCGCTTGACGCTGGCTGGCGCGGGCATGCGCACCTGGGTCAGCAGCAGCAGGCCCAGGACAAACAAGCCCGCGGTGCTGGCCAAGGCCAGGCGCTGATTGCCACCGCTGAACCAGGTGACGGCGCCATAGAGCAAAGGGCCCAGCACGCTGGCCAAGCGCACGGCGAAGGTCCAGGCGCCAAAGGACACCGCCAACCGCTCAGGTGGCGCGAGCAATCCCACCATGGCGCGGCCACACGATTGGCTCGCGCCCATGCTCAGACCCGCCAAGGTGGCTGCGCCCCAAAATGACAGCTTGGTATCGGCCAATGACGCCCAAACGCAAGTGATGCACCAGACCACCAAGGTCAGGGCCAAAGCGCGGCGATGCCCAAAACGGTCTTGTCCATGCCCCAGCACCAAGGCCCCCACGGCGGCCGCGATGTTGAGAACAAACACCATCAGCATGGTTTCGGTGGTTTCAAAGCCCATCACGGTTTGGGCATAAATAGCGGCCAAGGCAATCGCCACCGCCACCCCGGCTTGGTAGGCCACGGTGCAGGCCAGCAACCACAGCATGGCGGGTTGGGTGCGCAGCTCTGCCCAGGTGCTGCGCCAGTTGACCCAGGCGCTGCGTGGCACTGACGCTGGGCTCAGTCCACCTGGCAAGGGGGGCTGCGGCACAGCACGTTCGCGCAAACACGCAAAAGTGACGCCACTGGCCAGCGCAAACACCGCCGCGGTGATGAGCATGGTGATGGGCACAAAGTCAGCCGCCCCCTGCCCTTGGGCTTGCGCCCAAAACACATAGCCCAAGCTCAGGCCCAAGGTGAGCATGCCACCCACATAACCCCACGCCCAGCCCCAAGCGCTGACCCGTCCCATGGCCTCGGGCGGGGCCAGTTCGGGCAAAAACGCAGCCGACAGCGACTCGCCGTAAGCAAAAAACAATTGCGAGGCCGCGATCAGCACCAGGGCCAGGGCCACATCGCCCGCCCCCACCGAGGCCAAGCCAGCCGTGCACACCACGCAGCCCACGGTGCTGATGGCCAAGGCGCGTTTTTTGGCGGCATGGCGATCGGCCCAGGCACTGACAAGGGGTAAGCTGATCATCACCAAGGCATGCGAGGTGGAAAGCCCCACGGTCCAAGCCAAGGTGGCCCAAGGGGCGTTGGCCGTCACGATACCGACAAAATAAGCCGAAAACACCGCCGTCAACACCACGGTGGCATAGCCCGAGTTGGCGAAGTCGTACATGGCCCAGCCCAGCAGGTCACGCCGGGTGACGCCGGGGTGCAGGTGTTCGCTGGGGGGGGTCATGGGATTGAGCTGTGGTGGTCAGCTCGCGCGGCGTATCTCAACATGCCAAGGCCTGCGCCGATGAAAGGTTTGCATGGGCAAAACCCCCATTCACAAGCGCGCGGGTCAGTGCAAATGGCGCGGCTTGCGCGGGCCACCATGGCCCGTGTTGCCCCCAGGTCCGCGCGGCGGGCGGTCCAGGCGCATGGAGTTGACCAGTGCATCAAACCGGCCCGAGAAAAGTTTGTCGATCTCAGCGACCACGCCGCCCAACTCAGCACCGTCGAAGTGGCGCTCCATCATGTGGATCACATCACTGACCAGCAAATCGCGCTGCACTTGCATGATGGCCGCCGGGCTGGGACCCACAAACAGCATCAAAAAATCGTCGCGTGACTCACCCTCTTGAGGGCCGTCTTCTTGGTCAAACTCGGTGTCATAGAAAGTGACCTCGATGGATGCACCGGCCTTGGTCAACTCATTGAGGTTCATGCACATGTCGTCCAAGCATTGGCGAAAGTCCTCGTCGCCAGAGACTGTCCAGCACATGCGCAACACATGGTCGGCCTCGTCAAGTTGCAAACCCAGTTCTTCCTCGTAAGCGCTGGTGGCGCCATCGGCCAGAGATTTGGCCCCTGCGTACTTCCACAGCGGTCGCAAGGCATCGTGCAACTGGGTCAAACCCACGTCTTCACGCAGCGGCACGTCACCATGGACATGAATTTCAAAGGGTTGGTTGTAACGCGGCATGGCTGAATTCTTTCTGGTGCCCGGGACCGGAATCGAACCGGTACGCCCCTTATGCAGGAAAGCGGCGGATTTTAGGTCCCTGAAAATGGCCGTCTGTGGCCGTCTTTCACTGTCAAGTCAATCTGTTGATCATCATTATCTGTCATTCAATGCCCAACCTGTTGGGAGTTTGCATGAAGCATCACAGTCCCAGTTGCGGCCATCCAATGGTGGTCAAGACCGATGCCTAAACAGCTGGTCTCCACCAAAGATAATCCAAAGAAGTGCAATTTTGTATGTGATGGTAATATACAAAAATGATTGATCTGGCCAAAATCAGTGGCTTCAATTGGGAC
>JBEDFU010000311.1:0-14095 GCA_041174965.1 Pseudomonadota bacterium
TTGGTGCAGGGGGGTGTCGGCGTTCATGTCAGCAGGGGGTCAGTCGAGATCAGGGCTTTCCCTAGATTGTCGTCGTAACGACAAAATAATGTCAAAGTAGCTTTTACAGTCACTCAAGAGACAAAGCCCAAGGGCCTGCCCTGGGGCGGTACTTGGACGAACACAGCCCTCACGCATGCAGGGCAAGACACATTGGGGACAAGATGGAGCGCACGTTTTCGCAATTGTTGATGGGCCATGCCCAGCAGCGACCGCAGGCCCCGGCCATGCGCGAAAAAGAATATGGCATTTGGCAAACCCACTCCTGGTCAGACATGGCCAAGATGGTGATTCACATGGCTGCGGGTTTGCATTTGGCCGGATTGCGCCGTGGCGAGCACATGGTGGTGGTGGGTGCCAACCGCCCGCGCCTGACCGCCGCCATGCTGGCGGCCCAAACCTTGGGCGCCATCCCGGTGCCGCTGTACCAAGACGCGGTGGCCTCTGAATATGTGTTCCCCATCAACAATGCCGAGGTGCGTTTTGCGGTGGTGGAAAACCAAGAGCAGGTCGACAAGATGATCGAAATCCGTGGCCAATGCCAGGCCATTTCGCACATCATTTACGACGACCCGCGCGGCTTGCGCAATTACCAAGAAGCGGGCTTGTCATCGCTGGACGCCTGTTTGAGCGCTGGGGCCGCGCATGTGGCCGCGCACCCAGGCTGGGCCCAGCAAGAAATCGACGCGGGCCACCCTGACGATGTGGCCGCGATGTTTTTCACCTCTGGCACCACCGGCAACCCCAAGGGCGTGGTGCACACCCACCACAGCTTGATCGACCGCGCCCAGGCCGGCGCAGATTTTGACCATTTGGGCCCCAACGAAGAGGTGCTGGCCTATTTGCCACCGGCTTGGATTGGCCAAAACATCTTCAGCTATGCCCAGTGGCTGTGCTGTGGTTATGTGGTCAATTGCCCCGAGTCGGCAGCGACCATGGCCATCGACTTGAAAGAAGTCGGCCCGACCTATTACTTTGCCCCACCTCGGGTGTTTGAGGGCTTGCTGACCAGCGTGATGATCCGCATGGAAGACGCGGGTTCGATCAAACGCAGCATGTTTGGCTACTTCATGGATGTGGCCCGTGCCCATGGCCCGGCGCGCATGGATGGCAAATCGATTGGCCTGTGGGCGTCGCTGCAATACACGCTGGGTGACTGGCTGGTCTACGGGCCGCTGCGCAACAACCTGGGCATGTCGCGGGTGCGTGTGGCCTATACCGCTGGCGAAGCCATTGGGCCAGACCTGTTCACCTTTTACCGCTCCATCGGCGTCAACCTCAAGCAGTTGTATGGCTCAACCGAGACCGCCGTGTTCGTGTGTTTGCAACCCGACAACGAAGCGCGTGCCGACACCGTGGGCGTGCCGTGTGCGGGGGTGGAAATCAAGGTGGCCGACAACGGCGAAATTTTGGTCAAGTCGCCGGGTTTGCTCAAAGGCTATTACAAAAACCCCGAGGCCACGGCCGAGGTGCTCACCGACGATGGCTGGTATCACACCAGCGACGCGGGCTTTTTGGATGCCCAAGGCCACCTCAAGATCATCGACCGTGTCAAAGACGTGGGCCGCATCAAAGGCGGGCAAAACGACGGGGCCATGTTTGCGCCCAAGTATGTGGAGAACAAGCTCAAGTTCTTCCCCTTCATCAAAGAGGTGGTGGCCTATGGCGACCAGCGCGAAAAAGTGTGCGTCATGATCAACATCGACTTCGACGCTGTGGGCAACTGGGCCGAGCGGCGCAACCTGCCCTATGCGGGCTATACCGACTTGGCGCAAAAGACCGAGGTCTATGCCCTGATTCAAGATTGCGTGGAAAAAGTCAATGCCGATTTGAGCGCCGACAACTTGCTCGCGGGCAGCCAGATCAGCCGCTTTTTGGTCTTGCACAAAGAGCTCGATGCCGACGACGGCGAACTCACCCGCACCAACAAGGTTCGGCGTGGCTACATCGCCGACAAATACCAAGTGCTGGTGGACGCCTTGTACGGTGGCTTGTCATCGCAGTTCATTGAGACCGCTGTGAAGTTTGAGGACGGCCGCAGCGGCAGCGTCAGCGCCACCTTGCGCTTGAGTGATGCCAAGCTGTTCGCACCCGTGGGGAGAGCAGCATGAGCAAGCGCATTGGCGACGTTGTGTTGGATGTGAAAAACATCAGCCTGGCCTTTGGGGGTGTGAAGGCCTTGACCGATATTTCGTTCGATGTGCGCGAGCATGAAATTCGCGCCATCATCGGCCCCAATGGAGCGGGCAAAAGCTCGATGCTCAACTGCATCAATGGGGTGTACACACCGCAAACGGGCACCATTTCATTCCGTGGCCAAACCTTTGACCACATGGACAGCCGCCAAGTGGCCGAGATGGGCATTGCCCGCACCTTCCAAAACCTGGCCTTGTTCAAGGGCATGAGCGTGCTCGACAACATCATGACCGGGCGCAACCTGCGCATCAAAAGCAATATATTGCTGCAAGCCCTGCGCATCGGGCCGGCCGAGCGCGAAGAAATGCAGCACCGCGCCTATGTCGAGCACATCATCGACTTTTTGGAAATCCAAGCGCACCGCAAAACCCCCGTGGGGCAGTTGCCCTACGGCCTGCAAAAGCGCGTCGACCTGGGCCGTGCCCTGGCGCTGGAGCCCAAGGTGTTGCTGCTCGATGAACCGATGGCCGGCATGAACGTCGAAGAAAAACAAGACATGTGCCGCTTCATCTTGGACGTCAACGACGAGTTTGGCACCACCGTGGTGTTGATCGAGCACGACATGAGCGTGGTGATGGACATCTCCGACCGGGTGGTGGTGCTCGACTACGGCAAAAAAATTGGCGACGGCACCCCTGAAGAAGTGCGCAACAACCCCGAGGTGATCAGCGCCTACCTCGGCACCTCGCACTGACATTTGAGACGACACAGCAGCGCCAACGGATTGGAAGAGACATGGGATTTTTTCTAGAAACTTTGATTGGCGGCCTCATGGCCGGCATGTTGTATTCGCTGGTGGCCCTGGGCTTTGTGCTCATCTTCAAGGCCTCCGGGGTGTTTAACTTTGCTCAAGGCGCCATGGTGCTGTTTGCGGCCTTGGCCATGGCCCGGTTTGCCGAGTGGATCCCCGCCTGGACGGGGTTGGACAATTTGTTGTTGGCCAACTTGATCGCCTTTGTCTTGGCGGGTGCGGTGATGTTTGCGGTGGCCTGGTTAATTGAGTACCTGGTCCTGCGCCACTTGGTCAACCAAGAAGGCGCCACCTTGTTGATGGCCACCTTGGGCATCACTTATTTTCTGGATGGCCTGGGACAAACCATCTTTGGCTCGGACATTTACAAGATCGACATTGGCATGCCCAAAGAGCCCTTGATGTTGTTCGATTCGGTGTTTGAAGGCGGCCTGTTGGTCAGCCAAGAGGACCTGATCGCCGCGGGCATCTCGGCAGCCTTGGTGGCCATGCTGACGGTGTTTTTCCAAAAAACTTCGACGGGTCGCGCTCTGCGGGCGGTGGCCGATGACCACCAAGCGGCGCAGTCAATTGGCATCCCGCTCAACCGCATTTGGGTCATTGTGTGGTGCGTGGCGGGTGTGGTCGCTTTGGTGGCCGGCATGATTTGGGGCAGCAAGCTGGGCGTGCAATTTTCCCTGTCGGCCGTGGCTTTGCGCGCCTTGCCGGTGGTGATTTTGGGTGGCCTGACCTCGGTGCCCGGTGCGATTTTGGGCGGGCTGATCATTGGCGTGGGTGAAAAACTCTCCGAAGTGTTTTTAGGCCCCTATGTGGGTGGCGGCATTGAAATTTGGTTCGCCTATGTGCTGGCGCTGGTGGTGTTGTTGTTTCGCCCGCAAGGTTTGTTTGGCGAAAAAATCATCGATCGCGTCTGACAGACGCGTCTCGAAGTGAAACGATTTAAATTGAAACGCAGGCAACATGTTTTATAGAGAAAACGGTCAATTCAAAACCAGCTACCGGGGGGATCAGCAAATCTTCCCGATCGCCCAAGACCGCTGGGCCATTCTGGCCTTGGTGGTGTTTGCCTTCATTGGCGTGCCCTTGCTGGTCGATGAGTACCTGTACCGCGCCATCTTGATTCCCTTTTTGATCTTGTCGCTGGCCGCACTGGGCGTGAACATTTTGGTCGGCTACTGCGGCCAAATTTCGCTGGGCTCAGGGGGCTTCATGGCAGTGGGTGCGTTTGCGGCCTACAACACCTTTGTGCGCATTGAAGACATGCCCTTGTTGGTGGCACTTCTGTCGGGCGGCTTTTTTGCCACTTTGGTGGGCATCTTTTTCGGCATACCCAGCTTGCGCGTCAAGGGTTTGTATTTGGCAGTGGCCACGCTGGCGGCGCAGTTTTTTTGCGACTGGGCGTTCTTGCGCATCAAATGGTTCACCAACAACACCTCGTCGGGCTCGGTGTCGGTGTCCAACCTGCAGGTGTTTGGCCAACCCATCGAGACACCGATCCAAAAATACATTTTTTGCTTGGCCATCTTGGTGGTGTTTGCCTTGTTGGCCAAAAACCTGGTGCGCAGCGCGATTGGGCGCGAGTGGATGGCCATTCGCGACATGGACGTGGCCGCAGCGGTGATTGGCATTCGCCCGATGTACGCCAAATTGAGCGCCTTTGCCGTCAGCTCTTTCATCGTGGGCGTGGCTGGTGCCCTGTGGGGCTTCATCCATTTGGGTGCTTGGGAGCCGGCAGCGTTCTCGGTGGACCGCTCCTTCTCTTTGCTGTTCATGGTCATCATTGGCGGCATGGGCTCCATCATGGGCAGCTTTTTTGGGGCGGCCTTCATCGTGGTGCTGCCCATTTTTCTGAACCAAGCCATTCCATTGTTGGGTGGCCTCTTTGGGTTTGAGGTGTCAACGGCCTTCATTTCGCATGCCGAGTACATGGTGTTTGGTGCCTTGATTGTTTGGTTTTTGATCGTCGAGCCGCACGGCCTGGCGCGTCTGTGGAGCCTGGGCAAGCAAAAGCTGCGCGTGTGGCCCTTCCCGCACTGAGTTTTTTCCGTTGTTTATTTTCTAAAGGAGACTTTGATGAGCTTGAAATTGCGCAAATTCACCCTCTCGGCCAGCATGGCCGTGGCCGCTGTGGTCGCCAGCGTGGCCACACCGGCTTTGGCCCAGCCCAAAGAGCAGTTTTTCCCCTTGCTGGTGTACCGCACCGGCGCTTATGCCCCCAATGGCGTGCCCTTCGCCAATGGCTATGCCGACTACCTCAAGTTGGTCAATGCCCGCGGTGGCATCAACGGCGTGAAGGTGTCGTTTGAAGAATGCGAAACCGGCTATGCCACCGACCGTGGTGTCGAGTGCTACGAGCGCCTCAAAGGCAAAAATGGCGGCGCCACCGTGTTCCAGCCGTTGTCCACCGGCATCACGTTTGCGCTGACCGAAAAAGCACCTGGCGACAAGATTCCCCTGATCACCGCGGGCTATGGCCGCAGCGAATCGGCCGATGGCCAGGTGTTCAAGTGGAACTTCCCGCTGACCGGCACCTACTGGGGCGCGGCTGATATTTTGATTCAGCACCTGGCGGCCAAAGAAGGTGGCTTTGACAAACTCAAGGGCAAAAAAATCACCTTGGTTTATCACGACAGCCCGTATGGCAAAGAGCCCATTCCTTTGTTGCAAGAGCGCGCCGCCATGCATGGTTTTGTGCTGAGCTTGTTGCCCGTGGCCCACCCCGGTGTGGAGCAAAAAGCCACGTGGTTGCAAATTCGTCAAAACCGCCCCGACTATGTGCTCAATTGGGGGTGGGGTGTGATGAACTCCACCGCCATCAAAGAAGCCGTGGCCACGGGCTTTCCGCGCGACAAAATGTACGGCGTGTGGTGGGCCGGTGCCGAGCCTGATGTGAAAGACGTGGGCGATGGCGCCAAAGGCTACAACGCCTTGGCGTTGCAACACGGTGCTGAGCCCAATGCGCCCGTGGTGAAAGAAATCTTGGCCAAGGTGCACGACAAAGGCCAAGGCACGGGACCCAAAGCCGAGGTGGGTGAGGTGTTGTACATGCGTGGTTTGAGTGCTGCCATGTTTGCCGTCGAAGGTGTGCGTGCTGCGCAAGAGCGCTTTGGCAAAGGCAAGTGGGTGTCCGCCGAGCAAGCACGCTGGGGTTATGAAAACCTCAACCTGACCCAAGCCAAGCTCGATGCCTTGGGCTTCAAGGGCGTGATGCGCCCCATCTCCACCTCGTGCTCTGACCACCAAGGCGCTTCTTGGGCGCGCATGCACCAGTGGGATGGCAAAAAGTGGAACTTCACCAGTGACTGGATGCAACAAGACGACGCGATCTTGAAGCCCATGATCAAGGCCGCCGCCGACAAGTACGCGGCCGAGAAGAAGTGGACCCGCCGCACCGGTCAAGACTGCCAGTCGTGATCGGCAAGGCCTGGCCTGTGCGTGCTTCTGGCGTGCGCGGGTCCGGCTGGGGGCTCCAACGAGCCCCCAATCGCCAGGCTTGCGGTGCAGGCTTGGCGATTGGTTGAACAAGGCAAGACATGGAACCCAACAGCATCGTTCTCAACGTCAATGGCATCGAGGTCATTTACAACCACGTCATCTTGGTTTTGAAGGGCGTGTCATTGCAGGTGCCGAATGGCAAGATTGTGGCCATCTTGGGCGGCAATGGTGCGGGCAAAACCACCACCTTGCGCGCCGTGTCCAATTTGCTGCGGGGTGAGCGCGGCGAGGTCACCAAAGGCAGCATAGAGTTGCGCGGTGAGCGCATTGAAAACCTGTCGCCCGCCGATTTGGTGCAGCGCGGGGTGGTGCAGGTCATGGAGGGTCGGCATTGCTTTGCCCACTTGACGATTGAAGAAAACCTGATGACCGGCAGCTATACCCGCACCGACAAGGGCGAGATTGCGGCCAATTTGGAAAAGGTCTACAACTATTTCCCACGCTTGAAAACCCGCCGCACCTCACAAGCCGCCTACACCTCGGGCGGTGAGCAGCAAATGTGCGCCATTGGCCGCGCACTGATGGCCAACCCGAACATGGTGTTGCTCGATGAGCCTTCCATGGGTTTGGCACCGCAAATCGTGGAAGAGGTGTTCAACATCGTCAAAGATCTGAACGAGAAAGAAAAGGTCACTTTTTTGCTCGCCGAGCAAAACACCAACATGGCCTTGAAGTACGCCGACTATGGCTACATCATGGAGTCGGGGCGCATCGTCATGGACGGCGTGGCCAGCGAATTGGCCAACAACGAAGACGTCAAAGAGTTTTACCTGGGCATGGGTGGCGGTGAGCGCCGGAGCTTCAAAGACGTCAAAAGCTACAAGCGGCGCAAGCGCTGGTTGGCCTAACCCTGCCCGCACCACCCATGATCCCGCACCTGCGCCCACCAAGGCCTGGCGCAGCACACACCACATCGCCATGAATGCTTTTTACGACGAACTAGAACAACGCAGCCCAGCCCAACGCGAGGCCGATTTGTTGGCCGCCTTGCCGGCGCAGGTGGCCCATGCGCAAGCGCACAGCGAGGCGTTTGGGCAAATTTTGGCCGGTGTCGATGCGCGCCAGATCACCACCCGCGAGGCCTTGGCCCAATTGCCCGTCACCCGCAAAAGCGAGTTGCACGAGCGCCAACAAGCCGAGCGCGCGCGCCATGCTTTTGGTGGCTTTGCCAGCATTGGCTATGGCCCGCACATGCCCCGCGTGTTTGCCAGCCCCGGTCCGATTTATGAACCCGAGGGCACGCGGCGCGATTACTGGCGCATGGCCCGGGCCATGTATGCCGCGGGTTTTCGCTCGGGTGAGTTGATCCACAACTGCTTCAGCTACCACTTTGTGCCCGCGGGCTCCATGATGGAAACCGGGGCCCATGCCTTGGGCTGCACCGTGTTCCCCGGTGGCACGGGCCAAACCGAGCAACAGGTGCAGGCCATGGCCGAGTTGCGCCCGGCGGGCTACATTGGCACGCCCAGCTTTTTGAAAATCATTGTCGAAAAAGCCGCTGAGATGGGCGTGGCCTTGCCCAGCATGACCAAAGCCATGTTGGGTGGCGAAGCCTTTCCCCCTTCGCTGCGCGATTGGTTGGCCGAGCGCGGCATCCATGCCTACCAATGCTTTGCCACAGCCGATTTGGGACTGATTGCGTATGAAACCGCTGCGCGCGAAGGCTTGGTACTGGAAGAGCAGGTGATTGTTGAAATTGTGCGACCCGGCACCGGTGACCCTGTGGCCCCCGGTGAAGTGGGTGAATTGGTGGTGACCTCGCTCAACCCCGACTACCCGCTGATTCGCTTTGGCACGGGCGACCTCAGCGCCGTTTTGCCTGGCCCTTGCCCCACCGGGCGCACCAACACCCGCATCAAGGGTTGGATGGGCCGCGCCGACCAAACCACCAAGGTGCGTGGCATGTTTGTGCACCCATCGCAGGTGGCCCAAGTGCTCAAGCGTTTCCCTGCCTTGGGCCGAGGCCGTTTGGTGGTCAGTGGCGAGATGGCCAACGACCAAATGACCTTGAAGGTCGAAGCCGCCAACCCATCCCCCGAGTTGGCCCAACAACTGGGTGACGCGGTGCGCGAAGTGACCAAACTGCGCGCCGCCATTGAATGGGCTGCGCCCCACAGCTTGCCCAACGATGGCAAAGTGATTGAAGACGCGCGCAGTTACCGCTAAGGCGTGAGCGCTTTGACCCTGCCGGTGTTGAGGGTTTGACCCAGGTCAAACAAGTCCGCTTCATTGGCATTGATGGACATTTACGTAATACCCACGATGCGATGCGCCGCGTTCAGTTGGTAGCATCACCAGCTAATAAACAGGAGACTTGAGATGAAAAACACGTGGATGAAATGGGCCTCACTGGCCTTGGCGCTGGTCCCAGTGGCAGGCATTGCCGCCGATTACCCCATCAAAGACAAAACCGTCACCTTGATCGTGCCTTTCGCTGCCGGTGGTCCCACCGACCGCGTGGCACGTGACTTGGCCGAGGCCATGCGCAAAACCTTGGGCGCGAGCGTGGTGGTGGAAAACGCCGCCGGCGGCCCGGGTGGTTTGATTGGTGCGGCCAAAGTGGCCAAGGCCAACCCCGATGGCCACACCCTGCTGGTGCACCACATTGCCATGGGCATCTTCCCCTCGCTGGTGCGCAACCTGCCGTTCAAGGTGGAGACCGATTTCGAATACCTGGGCATGATCAATGATGTGCCCATGACCTTGATTGGCAAGCCCCAGTTGCCGGCCAATAACTACAAAGAGTTGATGGTGTGGGTCAACGCCAACAAGGGCAAGATCAACTTGGCCAACGCCGGCTTGGCCTCGGCCTCGCACCTGTGTGGCATGCTGTGGCAAGCTGCCATCCAAGTGGACATGACCACGGTGCCCTACAAAGGCACGGCCCCGGCCATGACCGATTTGATCGGCGGCCAAGTGGATTTGATGTGTGACCAAACCACCAACACCACGACCCAAATCGAAGGCAAAAAAGTCAAGGCCTTTGGGGTGACCACGGCCAAGCGCATCAACACGCCGGTGCTCAAAGACCTGCCCACCTTGGACGAGTCGGGCGCGAAAAACTTCCAGGTCACCATTTGGCACGGCCTGTATGGCCCCAAAGGCTTGCCTGCCGATGTGCAAACCAAAATCAATGCCGCGCTCAAACTGGCTTTGAAGGACCCCGAGTTCATCAAAAAGCAAGAGGGTTTGGGTGCTGTGGTGGTCACCGATAAACGGGTGGAGCAAGCCGACCACAAGACTTTTGTGGCTTCTGAAATTGCCAAATGGACACCGGTCATCAAGGCCGCTGGCGTGTACGCCGATTGATGGAGAAAAAATGTTGTTGATCCATGTCACCACCGCACAGGGCGCCACCCACGATGTGGCCGCCCAAGAAGGCCAAACCTTGTTGGAGGCGGTGTTGACCTCGGGTGTGGATGGTTTGTTGGGCGAGTGCGGCGGTTGCTGCAGTTGCGCCACTTGTCACTGCATGATCGATGAAGCCCAGTTGGCACTGTTGCCAGACCCTGACAGCAGCGAGGCGCAGATGTTGGATTTTGTGGCCACTGAGCGCATGCCAGGCAGCCGCTTGGCCTGTCAGATCAAGCTGCAGGCACAGCACCAGGGTTTGAAATTGACTTTGCCTGAGCGCCAGTTTTAAGCGCGCTCATGGGTTGCACGGCCTTGGTCTGTTTCACAGACCAAGGTTTTTTTTATGTGCCGCTGAAACGGGGAGGGCGCTTTTCCACAAAGGCACGCACGCCTTCGGTGGCATCGGCACTGCGTGACAAAAACTGCTGTGTGCTGCTCAAGCTTTGCACCGCTGCTGCAGGCCCCAACTCCAGGGCTTGCAAAGCGTTTTGGCGCGTGGCCACCACCGCCAGTGGGGCTTGGGTGGCGATGTGGTTTGCCCAAGCCAAGGCGAGTGCGAGTTGTTGCCCCACTGGCACCACTTCTTGCACCCAGTTCAGGCGCAGCGCGGTGGCGCTGTCGAACTCGTTACCGGTGAGCAAATAGCGCATGGCGTTGCCCCAACCGGCGCGCTGGGCCATGCGGATGGTGGCGCCACCGGTGGGCATGATGCCGCGCTTGACCTCGAGTTGGGCAAAACGGCAGTTGTCAGCTGCCACCACCATGTCGGCGGCCAGCATCAACTCCAGCCCCAAAGTGAAGGTGATGCCTTGCACCGCCACCACCATGGGCTTGGTGCGGCGGCGCAAACCGGGGTGGCCCAAGTCCAGCGGGTCCACCCAGCCGTCGGGGCACATGCGCTCGCCGCGTTGCATGGACTCGGCCATGCTGGGTAAATCCAAGCCAGCGGTGAAGTGTTCGCCCAGCGCATGCAACACACCCACGCGCAAGCCGGGTTCGTCTTCCAGTCGGGTGTAAGCGGCACTGAGTTCGCGCAGCATCACCGGGGTGAAGCCATTGCGCTTGGCCACGCGGTCGATGCCGATGCACAAAATGGCGCCGCGCACCTCGCACACGATGCGACCTTGGGGGGTGTCAGACATGGGGGCCTCCATTCATCAGATCCAGATCCATCTGCATTGATCCAAGCACTGCGAATCAGCGAGCAAAGCGGCGCCGCGTGAGCACCAGGGCGATTTGGAACGATACGCCCGCATACAGCGCGAGCATGCCCAGGTGACGCCATGGGTGGGTGGGCCACGTGTCCATGAACAAGGGGCGCACCAATTCCACCACCTGGGTCAGCGGCAGCCATGCGGCCAACCAGCGCACCCAATCGGGCAGTTGATCCAGCGGAAAAAACACCCCACTCAAAAACATCATGGGGGTGAGGAACAAGGTGAAGTAATAGGTGAAAAAGTCATAGCCTTTGGCCAAGGCATTGAACACCAAGGCCATGCAGCTGAAGGTGATGCCGGCCAACAGCAAGATCGGCCAAGCCACCAAGAGTTTGGGGCTGTGGCTGATGCCCAGGGCCAACATGACCCCCAAAATGGCACTCACCGTGAACAAGGACTTGAACGCAGCCCACAGCATTTCGGCCAGCACCACGTCATCGAGCCGCACCGGAGCGTTGAGGATGCCGTCCCAGGTTTTTTGCACATGCATGCGCGAAAACGCCGAGTACAAGGCCTCAAAGGTGGCGGCATTCATGGCGCTCATGCAAATGGAGCCGCTGGCCAAGAACAACAAGTAGGGCACGCGTTGTCCACCCACTTGAACCTCACCGACCAAGCTGCCCATGCCGTAGCCAAAGGCCACCAGCCACATCAAAGGCTCGGCGATGTTGCCCACCAAACTGGGCAGCGCCAACTTGCGCCACACCAACAGGTTGCGCAGAAACACGGGCCACCAGCGCATGCGCATATCAGCTGGCCTCTCGAATTTGACGCCCAGTCAACTTGAGGAACAAATCCTCCAAGTTGGCGGGGCGGTGCAGGCTGCGCAAGCCGGTATGCGTGGCCAACTGGGCCAGCAAGGCGGGTGCCGCATCGGTGTAAAAAAACACGGTCTCGCCGCTGCGCTCGACGCGTTGCGCCATCTGGGCCAAGGGGCTGTCGATCAAGGCCAAGGCACCCGCGCCAAACACCTCGACCACATCGGGCTCCAAATGCGCGGCGATCAGTTCGCGCGGTTTGCCCTCGGCGATCACCCGGCCGTGGTCCAGCACCAGCAAGCGGTCGCACAAGCGTTCGGCCTCGTCCATGAAGTGGGTGGTGAGCAAAATGGATTTGCCTTGTTGCAGCAATTGCTGCAAGCGCTCCCACATCAGGTGGCGGGCTTGGGGGTCGAGGCCCGTGGTGGGCTCGTCCAGCATCAGCAAGGCCGGGTCACTGATCAAGGCGCGCGCCAGGCTCAAGCGGCGCTTCATGCCACCCGACAGCTCGCCGGGTTTGGCATCGGCCTTGTGCGACAGGGCCGCAAATTCCAAAAGCTGTGGAATGCGCGCACGGATGGTGGCATCGGCCAGGCCAAAGTAGCGGCCAAACACCAGCAGGTTTTCGGCGCAGGTGAAGTCGGGGTCCAGGGTGTCGAATTGGCTGACCACGCCCAAGCGGGCTTTGATCGCCAAGTCGTCGGCAGGCATGTCCATGCCAAAGGCCTGAATGTGGCCACTGTCTGAGGTGGTCAGCCCCAGGCACATGCGCAAGGTGGTGGTTTTGCCCGCGCCGTTGGGCCCGATCACGCCCAGGCATTCGCCCGCCGCGATGGCGAACGACACCCCGTCCACGGCATGGTTGTCGCCGTAGCGTTTGTGCAAATCGGTGCACACCAAATGGGGTGTGCGGGTCGGGGAATGGGGGGTCACATGTTGCGGCGGTATTGGCCACCCACCTCAAACAAAGCGCGGGTGATTTGCCCCAGCGAACAGCAACGCACCGCATCCATCAACACCTCGAACACGTTGTCATTGGCCAATGCCGCTTGGCGCAAACGCTCCAACATCTGTGGGGCATGTGGCGCGTGTTGGGCGTGGAAGCCTTGCAAGCGTTGCAATTGATTTTGCTTTTCGTCTTCGGTGGAGCGGGCCAACTCGATTTTTTGCGGCGCGCCATCGCCATGTGGCGACTTGAAGGTGTTCACGCCAATGATGGGCAACTCGCCGGTGTGCTTGAGCATTTCGTAGTGCATGGACTCGTCTTGGATGCGGCCCCGTTGGTAGCCGGTTTCCATGGCTCCCAAAACCCCGCCGCGTTCAGAGATGCGCTCAAATTCGGACAGCACCGCCTCTTCCACCAACTGGGTCAGCTCTTCGATGATGAAAGCGCCTTGGCTGGGGTTTTCGTTTTTCGCCAAACCCCATTCGCGGTTGATGATGAGCTGAATCGCCATGGCGCGGCGCACCGAGTCTTCGGTGGGCGTGGTGATGGCCTCGTCAAAGGCATTGGTGTGCAGCGAGTTGCAGTTGTCGTAAATGGCAATCAGGGCTTGCAGCGTGGTGCGGATGTCGTTGAACTGAATTTCTTGGGCGTGTAGCGAACGTCCCGAAGTTTGGATGTGGTACTTCAGCTTTTGGCTGCGCTCGTTGGCACCGTATTTTTCTTTCATCGCCACCGCCCAAATGCGCCGTGCCACGCGGCCCATGACGGTGTACTCGGGGTCCATGCCGTTGCTGAAGAAGAACGACAGGTTGGGTGCAAAGTCGTCGATGTGCATGCCGCGCGCCAAATAAGCTTCGACAAAGGTGAAGCCGTTGGACAGCGTGAACGCCAGTTGGCTGATGGGGTTGGCACCGGCCTCGGCAATGTGGTAACCGCTGATGGACACGCTGTAGAAATTGCGCACCTGGTGCTCAACAAAGTACTGGGCAATGTCGCCCATCACCTTCAATGAAAATTCGGTGGAGAACAAACAGGTGTTTTGTCCTTGGTCTTCTTTCAAGATGTCGGCTTGCACCGTGCCACGCACGTTTTGCATCACCCATGCGCGGATGTCGGCCGCTTCTTGGGCGCTGGGTTCGCGGCCCTTGTCGGCGCGGAATTTGTCCAGGTTTTGGTCGATGGCGGTGTTCATGAACATCGCCAAAATGGTGGGCGCGGGGCCGTTGATGGTCATGGACACGCTGGTGGACGGTGAACACAAATCAAAGCCGTCGTACAAGGCCTTCATGTCGTCCAAGGTGGCGATGCTGACACCTGAGTTGCCCACCTTGCCGTAAAT
>JBEDFU010000312.1:0-4085 GCA_041174965.1 Pseudomonadota bacterium
AACCGAAAGCCCCCACTGTGATGACCAACACCACCATTACCTGCCTATTGATGGCAGGCTTGATGCCCTTGCTGGCCACCGCCGTGGCCAAGTGGGGCTTTGCCCATTACGACAACCACAACCCGCGCCAGTGGTTGGCGCAACAAAGTGGGGCGCGGGCGCGCGCCAATGCCGCGCAAGCCAACGCCTTTGAGGCCTTTCCCTTTTTTGCTGTCGGGGTGATCGTGGCCAGCCTGGCCCAGGTGGATGCTGGGCGTATTCAAGCCTTGTCGGCTGTGTTTGTGCTGGCGCGGCTGGCCTATATTTATTGCTACATCGCCGACAAGGCCAGTTGGCGCTCGGTGGTGTGGGGTGTGGCCATGCTGTGTTCCATCGCTTTGTATGTAAGCGCCTTGGCCTTTTGAGGCATGGGCTGAGCCGGCGCAAGGCATCGCGGGCGCAAATCCTGTCGATCACAGGTTTGGACAAATGGGGTTCAGGTTTCTGACCAGGCACTTGTGATGGGCAAGTGCAGGCTGACTTGGGGCCGATCAATGAATTGCAGCAAGGCCAAGGCCACTTCGGGTCCTTTGTCTTCGGTCAGGCAATGCCCGGCCTGATGGATCAATTGATGCGGTTGCCGCTTGGCGCCAGGGACTTGGTCGATGAACCAGTGTTGGCCACCCAAGGTCAGGTGGTCGCGGCTGCTGAACAAGGTCAACAAGGGTTTGTGCCACATGGCCATGGCCAGCCAGGCTTGTGTCACTTCTGGGTTTTTTTCTTTGCGAACGTCCCATTGGTGCCAGCCCGATAGGCGGCGCACGGTGGCCAGCAGGTGTCGCTCAGGGTAGGGCGCTGCATAGGCTTGCAGGGTGGTGGCATCCAGACGGGTTTGGCAGGCTGCGCGCAGCACCCCGTTCAAAGGATAGAGCGGGCTCCAAGCTGGCCACTGGGCTGCCATGGCAGACAGGCGGCTGCGACCACGGGTATCCCATGGGGAGCGGGTGTTGGCCAAGACCAGTCGGTCGACCCGATCGGGTTGCAACAGGGCCAGGCGAAATGCCAGCAACCCTCCCAGGCCTTGGCCATACAGGGTGGTGTTGTGCAGACCCAAGGCTTGCGCCCATTGCGAGAGGCTATCCAGTTGAGCGCCCAGGCCCTGCGCGGCGGGGTCGCCTGGCTTGTCAGAGCGGCCGCAGCCCAGCAGGTCAGGCACCAACACCCGGTGGCCGGCCTGCACCAGCCATGGAATCACGTTGCGAAACACATATCCCCAGGTGGGCAAGCCGTGCAACAACACCGTGGGGCGGGCTTGGGGTGGACCTTCGTCGATATAGGCCAGGGATTTGCCCGGTGGACCATGCCAGTGCACCGGATAGGGGTAGGCATGCAGATCTGTCATGCCGTGCAAGTCGGCGCTGGCATTGGGCATGGGCCCATTGGGTGTCAAGGCTTGGAGATCGTTCGCCATTGATCTTGATGCTGGTCAAGCCACTGCAGGGCTGAGACATCGTCGAATTGACTGGGGTGAAAGTCAGGGCGGAAATAGGCCCGCCAGTGGCTGGCCCCCCACCGCAGCAAACCTTGGCGACCGAACAACCAGTGCTGGGCACCACGCCAAGTCGACCATTTGAAGAGCTGACCATCACGCCACAAGTGGTGCGTGGTTTGGCGCAGCACATCGAGCGCGAAATGCATGGAGACCAGGCGCATCCAGCGTTTGCGCCACAACTCGTTGCCATCCAAAGCGCGGTACAGGTCAAAGGCGGTGCAACGGTGCTCCAACTCCTCACTTGCATGCCACAGCCACAGCTGGCGCATCCTTTCTGGGGCTTGCGCCAACACGCTGGGGTGCTGCAACAACCAGGCCGCAAAAATGGCTGTCAGGTGCTCGGTGGAGGCGGTCACAGCGACTTTGTGGCGCTTGTCTGTGAACGCTTCCAAGCGCTTCAAGCGCTTAAGGATGCGAGGTGCCCAGTGATTTTCATATCCCAAGGTGGCCAAATGTTGGTTGTACAGCTCATGCAGACGCCGGTGGGTGGCCTCTTGCCCCACAAAACCTTGAATTTCGCGCGCCCAAGCCGGTTGTTGGTCAGCCGGCAACTGCGTCATACCTTCACGCAAAGAGTCAATGAAAAACTGCTCGCCCACTGGGAAGCTCATGGACAAGGCATCAAAAAAAGCGCTCAAAAAAACCTCGCCACCGTTCCAATGCCGCGCCAATGGCGGTTTCATGTCTATCAACAGGTGGCGGATGGTCAAGGCGGTCATAGGGGTTTCAAAATTAGTAATGTATTTTGCCTGTCTGCCTAGGCGCCTGAGGTCTAAGGCCGGTTGGCCCCTGTTGCAGGAAGCCCTTTGGCGAGCCGCACCCAGGAATGTATGTTGACGGGGGCTGGGCCAGACTTTTGGCTGCGCCCGGCTGGTTGGTTTCAATTCCATTGATGCAGTGATGCAGCTAAGTTATTGTAAACATTGGGATTCATTTCCCTTTTAAACCACATGCGGGGCCATATCGCGAAGGAGGTGAGGTGATTTTTGACTAGAATCTCGCCCCAAGGAGCGCATATGTCTAACCCATCAGATTCACTGGAAAGCGTTGTCATTGGTGACGGCGTGGTCGTCAAAGGCACGTTTGTTGTCCCGTCCAAAGCCATTGTCAATGGTGTCATTGAAGGCGATTTGACCGCCGAAGAGGTGCTGATTGGACCCACTGGCAAAATTTCTGGCCGCATTTCTGCCAAAGTGATTGATGTGCGCGGTGAGTTGCACAACACCATCGTGAGCGAAAAAAGCTTGATCGTTCGCTCTACCGGGCGAATTGCCGGCAAGGTGCACTACTCTGAAATCGAGATCGAAAAGGGTGGTGAGATTGAGGGCAGCTTGAACCAAGGCGCTGAATACCCATCGACAGCACCGCGCATTCCGCCGGTGTTTCCTGACCCCAATAAATACTGACCCAGTCGGGTTTTTTGACCGTGTTCAAGCGAAGTCTCACGCTGACGTTGGGCCTGCCTGCCATGTTGCGGGCTGCTTGGACACGCGAGTACCTGGATGCCCGCATCATCTTGGAGCAAAACGCCGACCTGCGCTACTTAACCATCAGCGCCAAAGTGCAGCGTTTGGTGGTTCGCACAGGCTTGGTGTTGCTGGGTGTGATCAGCACCTTGATCTTATTTTTGACCATCACCAGCATCAGCTTGTTCATCAGCCGTGGCAAGCTGGAGCGCTCTCATGAGCAGGTTTACCGCGCTTTGTTGAGCAGTGCAGCTGAAAGCGAGAACGGCGAGATGATGGAGCTCGACGAAGCGCAAATGGTTGCCCTGGCGCAGACCATCCGCGACCGCGACATGAGCATCCGGCGCTTTGTGGACACTTCAATGGTGGCTGTGGCGCAAGAAAACGAGAGCATGAAAAACCAACTGGACTCTTCGGGCTTGACCGAAAAAGTCATCCGGGTAATTCAGCAAAACTCGGCCAATGGGGGGTTCAATTTGGGCGACAACCTCAATGCCAACCCCTTGTTGCGTGGCAAAGTGGCTGAAGAGTTGTCCAACAACCGCTCCATGCGTGAGGTGTTGTACGCCTTGCCCAACCGCATGCCGGTGTCCAATTACAGCGTCAGTTCAGACTTCGGTATCCGCAAACACCCCATCAGTGGCTTGTCCAATTTCCACACTGGGGTGGATTTGTTGAGCGAGACCGATGACGACAATGTCCATCCTGTGAAACCGGGTGTTGTGGTTCTGGCCAAATATCATTCACAATACGGCAATACCGTGGTGGTCAGACACAGCAACGGCATTGAATCCTTGTATGGTCATTTGGCCAATATGAAGGTGGAAGTGGGCGATAAAGTGACCACCGAGACCATTTTGGGTCGGGTCGGCAATACCGGTGTGTCCACTGGCAAGCACCTGCATCTGGAAATTCTCATTGGCGGCTACCCTGTCAACCCCCAAAAAGTCATCCGAACCGCGCAATATGTTCAACAAATTCAAAACCAACCCTAGTGCTCAGCCAGAAACGGTTCTGGCTGTCACCCCAGGGGCTGAGCCTGAGACCCAGCCTGAGGTTGCGCCTTTGGATATCGCCCCGCCTTCCCC
>JBEDFU010000313.1:0-5894 GCA_041174965.1 Pseudomonadota bacterium
TTGCGCTGTACTTCAAGCACCTCAAGCCCGACGGCGTGTTGGCTGTGCACATCACCAACCGCTTTTTAGACCTGTTGCCGGTGTTGCAAACCGCCGCCACCCACTTTGGCAAAACCGCCCGATTGGTCGAACACGAAGGCGACCGCAGCGAACTGTCGTTTTCATCGCGCTGGGTGTTGGTCAGTGGCGACGCCACGTTTTTTGACCAACCTGCCTTGCAAGCCGCCCAAGCCATCGAGCCTCGGGCGGGTTTTGTGCCTTGGCGCGATGACTACAGCAGTTTGTTGTCGGTGCTCAAGTGAGTCAGACAGTCAGGATGCTCACGATCTGATGCACTTGATTTGCTGAAGCTTTGCCAAACAGCGCTTGCCTTTGAGGGGATTGTGTAGCGCATCTCATAGTCCCTGTAGGCCCACTTTCTTGGGGAGCAGTCTTTCAAACGTGCAAGGCTTTGAGCGCCACATCGGGCGCAGCCATGACGATCTTGAGCAATGCGGCAGCGGGGCCCGTGGGCGTGCGCCGCTGCTGTTCCCAGTTTTGCAAGGTTTTGATGCTCACTTGCATCAGGTGTGCAAATTCACTTTGGGTCAGACCAATTTGCTCTCGCACCAAACGGACATCGGGCGGGGGCAGCACGAATCGCCGAGAGGACGGGGCTTGCCCTTTGGCAATCGCCTTGGCTTCTTTCAGGCTTTGCACCAGGTCGTCAAACAAGTCTTTTTCCACGCTCACAACTCCTTCACAAACTCAAACAAAATGGCGGTTTCACGCGCAGTCAGGGTGTCTTTCTTCGACTTGGGGTAGATCAACAACATGTAAATCTGCCCGTCCTTGCGCAGCCAGTAATAAATGACCCTCACACCTCCGCGCTTGCCACGCCCAGGCAAGGCGTGGCGCAGCTTTCGGATGCCCCCGCCGCCTTTGACGATGTCCCCCGCTTCGGGGTTGACCACCAAGAGCTGTTGAAGTCCGGCGTATTCATCGTCGGTCAGCAGCTCCACCAACATGCGGGTGAACGTCGGGGTCTCGATGAATTCCATGCGCCAAATCTTATACGCCATTGGCGCACAAAACAAGCAGCTTGACCGTTGCAATTGAAGCTGGGCAAATGGGCGGTGCCATCCCCTCGACAAAAGTCGATGTCGAAAAAAGCTGCGCTTTTAAGCCTTCCTCAAGCCCAGCGCCATCACCGCGCCCACCACCAACACAGCGCCCAGGATTTGGATGGGGGCGATGTGCTGGCCCAGCACCGCCCAGGCCAACACCAGGGCGAACACGGGCTCGACGTTCATGATGGCCGAGTGGCCGGACACGCCCAGTTTGGGCAGCACGGTGAACATGATGGTGAAGGCCGTGCCATACAAAAAAGTGAGGGCCGCCATGCCGCCCCAGCCCATGGTGGTTTGGGGCCAGTGTGGGCCACCTTGCCCGGCCATCACGGCCAAGGCCACCACGCCGCTCAAGGACATGGTGGCAATGGTGCGCACCCGCCCGTCCATGCCCTGGGTTTCATGTTGGGTCCATACCAAGGCCAGGCCAAACACGGCGCCAGCGGTGATGGCAAAGGCCACCCCCACACCCATTTGCTGCCATTGGTCGGCCGCGCCCATGCCAGAGCTGGCACCCATCACATCCAGCGCCAGGGCCAAACCCAACAAAATGACCGGCATGGCTTGCAGCACCGCGCGTTCGGTGCGTCGACCGTACAGCACGCGGTCCCAAAACGCAGTCCACAGCGGGTAGGTGTTGAAACCCAATAAGGCCAAAGCGACGGGCAAACGCGCCACCGATGAATACAGGCACTGGCTTTGCAAGCCAATCGCCAAGCCCACGATCAGCAGGCCTTTGCGTTGCGACGCATTGGCTTGCCAGGGCACGCGGCCCAGCCACACCACCACCGCGAGCACGCTGGCGGTGACCCAGCTGCGCACGGCCACGCCCGTGGCCACGTCCATGCCGTCGTTGAAGGCCAGCCGCGCCGCCACATGGTTGGCGCCCATCATCAAAGCGATGAGCATCAGGGTGAAAAAAGCGACCCAGCCAACGGCCCGGGTGGATGCGGTCATGGGTGGGGTCGTCGCGGTTCAGGGGCTGCTGGGCGCGGGGTACAGGCCCAGGCCTTGGGCATGCACGCGGCTCAAGCCCAGCAAGGCGTCGGTGAAGGGCGTGTCCACCCCGGTGCGTTGACCCAGCTCGCGCACGGCGCTGACCAAGGCGTCAAGTTCTACCGCGCGGTGGGCCTCCACGTCTTGCAGCATGGACGATTTGAAGGCGCCCAGCTTGGCGGTGATGGCGTGGCGGTCTTCGGGCTGTTGGTCGATGGGCAGGCCCAGCTTGGCGCCAATCTGTTGGGCCTCGACCATGACGCGCGACATGAAAGCGCGCACCAGCGGGTCGGCCAGCAGCCGGTCGGTGGTGGCGCCGGTGAAGGCGCTGATGGGGTTGACCGTCATATTGCCCCACAGCTTGTACCAAATGTCTTTTTGGATGTGGGTGGACAAGGTGGCGTCAAACCCCGCCGCGCACAGCAGGGCCACGGTGTGTTCGGCACGCGCGCTGCGCCCGCCCAGGGGCTCGCCCACGATCAAACCATTGCCAAAGTGGTGTTTGGCGTGGCCGCGCCCGAGCAAGGCACAGCTGGCATGCACCACGCCGCCCAGCACCTGGGCGGGGGGAATGGCGCGCTCGATCACGCCCTCGGGGTCGATGGTTTGCAGCCGGGTGTCGCCCGCCGCCGCCGACTGGCCGTGCAAAAACCACCACGGCACGCCGTTCATCGCGGTCAGCACCACGGTGTGGGGGCCGATCATCGGGCTGATTTGCGGTGCCACTTCACTCAGGGCTGGGGCTTTGAGCGCCACCAGCAACAGGTCTTGCACGCCCAAATCGCTGGCTTTGTCGCTGGCGTGCACGGGGGCTTGCAGGTGTTGCCCGGCGATGCTCAGTTGCACGCCGTGGGCGTTGATGGCTTGCAGGCTCTCGCCGCGCGCCAACACACTGAGGGCGACAGGGGTATTGGTTTGCTGCGCCAAGCGCGCGCCCAACCAGCAGCCAATGGCGCCGGCGCCAACCAAGCCGACCTTCATGCTTGAAAGCCCGCGTCTTGGCGCAGGGCCAGGCGCACCATGGCGTCAAACACGTCTTGCCCCGCGCCATGGGCGGGGTGAAATTGCAGCGCATCTTGGGCGCAGCGCGCCGCCACGTCTGGGCCGATGGGGATGGCGCGGCCCATGGACAGGGTGGCCAGCTGCACATCACAAGCGCGTTGCAGCGTCCACAGCAGCACAAACGCTTGGGGCAAGGTGCTGCCCCAGGTGAGCAAGCCGTGGTTGCGCAAGATGAGCACCTGTTTGTGGCCCATGTTGTGCAGCAAGCGCGGGCCCTCGTCGGCGTGCACCGTGATGCCTTCAAAGTCGTGATAAGCCACCATGCCATGCAGTTGGGCGCTGTAAAAGTTGTCGGGCTGCAAACCGCCTTCATAACAAGCCACGGCCAAGCCTGAGGTGGTGTGGGTGTGCATCACGCAGTGTGCCTGATCGAGCGCGGCGTGTATGGCGCTGTGCACCACAAAACCAGCTGGGTTGACGCGCTGGGCCGAGCCATCCACCACCTCGCCCTTCAAATTGATTTTCACCAAGTTGCTGGCGGTGACCTCGGTGTAATGCAGGCCAAAGGGGTTGATCAAAAAATGCTTGTCACCCCCACTCACCGAGTCGGGCACGCGCAGGGTGATGTGGTTGTAAATCATCTCCACCCAGCCGAGCATGGCGAACACCCGGTAACAAGCGGCCAGCTCTTGGCGCGCCGCCCACTCGTCGGGGTGAAAGTGGGCTGGACAGGGCGGCAGTGCCATGCCGCTGGTGGTGTTTGACATGGCCGTGCCGACTCAGTAGGTGCCGCCTTTGGCCGGCGCGGCGCTGGGGGCGCCGGGGTTTTTGAAGCGCTGGCACAAGGCGCTGGTGTGGCGCGCGAGCAGGTTGTTGTCCAAGCCCACGGCCATGAACAAGCCGCCGTGGCTCAAGTAGTGGCGCGACAGGTCTTCATCAGGTGTCAAGATACCGGGGGCTTTGCCGGCTTTGAGGATGCGGCGAAACGCGTCTTCAATCGCGGCTTTCACCTCGGGGTGGGTTTGGTTGCCCACATGGCCCATGGATGCCGACAAATCGGCAGGCCCGATGAACACGCCGTCCACGCCTTCGACAGCGGCAATCGCGTCGAGGTTTTTCAAGGCAGTGGTGGTCTCGGCTTGCACCAGCAAACACACCTGTTGGTTGGCCTCTTGGGCGTATTGCGGGTAACGGCCCCAGCGCGAGGCGCGGGCGCCGCCCATGCCGCGAATGCCTTGCGGCGGGTAGCGCATGGCTTCGACCAAGGCTTTGGCTTGTTCGGCGGTATCGACCATGGGCACCAAGATGGTGGACGCGCCCACGTCCATGTACTGCTTGATCAAGGTGGTGCCGGCGTGGCCGTGGCCCACTGGTACGCGCACGATGGGGTGGGTGTCGGGGTAGGCAGCGACGATTTGCAACTGCATCAAGATGGATTGCAAGTCGTTGGGCGCATGTTCGCCGTCGAGCAACAACCAGTCAAAGCCGGCACCGGCGCAAATTTCAGTGGAATAGGCGCTGGCCAAACTGGTCCACAGCCCGTATTGCACTTGTTTGTTTTGAATGGCTTGTTTGAAGCGATTGACCGGTGTTTTCATGGTGTCTCCGTTGTCTGACCCGGCGCATCATGGCCTGGGCAAGCTTCGCATCCTACACACACCGATGTGGCGCGCACACCGGGCAAACGCCTTGCCGCCTGGCCCCCAACCCAAGCAGGCGACGAAAATCCTTGGGGCCTGTCCTGCGACCCTCTTGGACACTGTCTATTCATACAGTTATCATGCGCCATGGCCAAAGACAAAACCCATTACAGCTGCACCGAGTGTGGCGGCACCAGTCCCAAGTGGCTGGGCAAATGCCCGCATTGCGAGGCTTGGAACACCTTGGTCGAGGCCGTCTCAGCGCCTGACGGCGCGGCCAAAAACCGCTTTGCCCCGCGTGCCGGCTTGGCGCCGGCCTCGGCGGTCACGGCCCTCTCCGACATCGAAGCGCACGACGTGGACCGCACGCCCACCGGCCAAGACGAGCTGGACCGCGTGCTGGGCGGGGGCATGGTCGAAGGCGGCGTGGTGCTGATTGGCGGTGACCCGGGCATTGGCAAATCCACCTTGTTGTTGCAGGCCTTGGACGGTTTGCAACGCAGTGGTCAAAACACTTTGTACGTCACCGGCGAAGAGTCGGGGGCGCAGGTCGCACTGCGGGCGCGGCGCTTGGGGCTGGACCACAGCCGCGTGCAGGTGCTGGCTGAAACCCAGCTCGAAAAAATCATCTCGACTTTGCAAGCGCAGTCGCCGCACATTGCCGTCATCGACTCCATCCAAACCGTCTACTCCGACCAACTCACCAGCGCGCCGGGGTCAGTGGCGCAGGTGCGTGAGTGCGCCGCCCACCTCACGCGTTTGGCCAAGGCCAGTGGCATCGCCATCGTCTTGGTCGGCCATGTCACCAAAGAGGGTGCGTTGGCAGGACCTCGGGTGCTGGAACACATGGTGGACACGGTGCTGTACTTTGAGGGCGACACCCACAGCAGTTTTCGCTTGGTGCGGGCCATCAAAAACCGCTTTGGCGCGGTCAACGAAATTGGCGTGTTCGCCATGACCGAAAAAGGCTTGAAGGGGGTGAGCAACCCCAGCGCGATTTTTCTCAGCCAACACGCCGAGCCGGTGCCCGGCAGTTGCGTCATGGTCACTTTGGAGGGCACGCGCCCCTTGTTGGTTGAAATCCAAGCGCTGGTCGACAGCGGCGGCCCCAGCCCACGCCGCCTGAGCGTGGGCCTGGACCGCGACC
>JBEDFU010000314.1:0-7932 GCA_041174965.1 Pseudomonadota bacterium
ACACGCCCATGGAGATGACCGAGTTTTCCTCAACGATCACACCTTCAACAATTTCTGAGCGAGCGCCAATGAAGCAGTTGTCTTCAATGATGGTTGGATTGGCTTGCAAGGGCTCGAGCACACCGCCCAAACCCACGCCACCCGACAGGTGAACGTTTTTACCCACCTGCGCACAAGAGCCCACAGTGGCCCAGGTATCGACCATGGTGCCTTCGTCCACGTAAGCGCCAATGTTGACGTAGCTGGGCATCAAAATCGCGCCTTTGGCGATGTAGCTGCCGCGCCGGGCCACCGCAGGGGGCACCACGCGCACACCGCTTTCTTTCATTTCGGCTTCACTCAGGTGAGAAAACTTGGTTTGTACTTTGTCGTAAAAGCCAAGCTCACCTGCTTTGACCACTTGGTTGTCTTTGAGGCGAAAACTCAGCAAAACGGCCTTTTTGAGCCACTGGTGCGTGGTCCATTGGCCCACCGCTTCACGGGTGGCGACCCGCAAACGCCCGGCGTTGAGTTCGGCAATGACATGGTCCACCGCATCGACGACCTCTTTGGGGGCTGAGGCGGGGCTGAGTTGGGCCCGGTTTTCCCAAGCGTTGTCGATGATGGATTGAAGCTGTTGACTCATGATGGAAGGACTGGGTTGTGTTGAAGAAATTGAACGATGCGCTCGGCCGCTTGCAAGCATTCTTCGGTTTGTGCCACCAAAGCCATGCGGATGCGACCAGCCCCGGGGTTGACGCCTTGAAACTCGCGCGCCAAATAACTTCCCGGCAAAACCGTGACATTGTATTGAGCCAACAGTTGCTGGGCAAAAAGATCATCGCGGTTTTGCCAACCAGGGGGCAATCCAGCCCATAAATAAAAGCCCGCATCGGGCAACTGAACGTCCAGCACCTGGGCCAAAACGGGGGTCACACGGGCAAATTTTTCACGGTACATCTGGCGGTTTTCACGCACGTGCACTTCATCTTGCCAAAGGGCTTTGGAGGCCGCTTGCACCATGCCGCTCATGGCACTGCCGTGGTAGGTGCGGTAGAGCAGGTATTTTTGAATGATTTGGGCGTCGCCGGCCACAAAGCCACTGCGCATCCCTGGCACATTGCTGCGTTTGGACAAACTGGTGAAGGCCACCAGATTTTTGAAGCTCGTTCGGCCCAATCGATGGGCCGCTTCCAGCCCCCCCAATGGGGCTTCATCGCGAAAATATATTTCGCTGTAGCACTCGTCGGATGCGATGACAAAACCATGCCGATCGCTGAGTTCAAACAAGGTTTGCCATTCTGACAAGGGCATCACCGCACCGGTGGGGTTTCCCGGAGAGCAAACAAACAGCAACTGCGTTTGGGCCCACACATCCTCGGGCACGCTGGCCCAGTCTTGGGCAAAATTTCGTTGCGCCACGCTGGGCACGTAATACACATCCGCCCCAGCCAGCAAGGCCGCACCTTCGTAAATTTGATAGAAAGGGTTGGGGCACACCACCCAAGGCCGATGACCGCCGCCATGCGGGTTGATCACCGCTTGGGCAAAAGAAAACAAGGCCTCCCGCGAGCCATTGACCGGCAAAATTTGGGTTTGGCTGTCCAATTGAACTTGGTATCGATCCGCCAACCACTGGGCGCAGGCCTGGCGCAAACTGGCCTCTCCAGCGGTGGGCGGGTAGGCGGCCAAACTGGAAAAAGCCTGGTTCATGACCTCCATCACCATGGGGGGAGTGGCATGTCTGGGTTCACCAATCCCCAAGCTGATGCCTTTGTGTACAGAACTGGGTTGCACGCCAGCAAAAAGTTGGCGCAATCGCTCAAAGGGATAGGGCTGCAAACGGTCAAGAAGGGCATTCATGGCTGGTATTATCCCTTGCACAACGCCACCGGGCCACAACTTGGCCCCCCACAACCTTCGGCTCTACATCCGTTTTTCTTTATGAATGCAGATTTTTCCCACCTTGATTTGAGTCAAGCGGCCCAGTATGCGGTTGATGCCTCGTTGTTACCCAGTTTGATAGAGACTTTTGCCATCAGCTTGAACAAAGAACGCAGCGCCATTGAGTCCTCATTGCCCGGTAACGACACCAACGCGGTTCGCATGAACCTGCACTCGCTCAAAGGCTTTGTGCCCATTTTTTGCGAACCTGTATTGGCCCAGGAAATCATTCAACTCGAAGCATTGGGTCGGCAAGAAAGCCTGGAGAGCTTGCGCCCTCGATTGGTCAATTTGGTAGACCGACTCCAGGCATTGGAAAACGATGTCAAGCTTTGGCGGGAGCGCTTTGAACGCAACCCGACCGATCCCAGCCTGTTTCCGTCCGTGTGACGGACAAGGTCTTTTTTTGAATCTTTACAGGCTTCTCGGTGCGTCTCAATTCCATTAAGTTATCCGGCTTCAAGTCTTTTGCCGAACCCACCCATTTCATGCTGCCCGGTCAATTGGTGGGCGTGGTGGGCCCCAACGGCTGCGGCAAATCCAACATCATCGACGCGGTGCGCTGGGTGTTGGGCGAGAGCCGTGCCAGCGAGTTGCGCGGCGAGTCCATGCAAGACGTCATCTTCAATGGCACCACCTCTCGAAAATCTTCCAGCCGCTCCAGTGTCGAATTGATTTTTGACAACGCCGATCACCGCGCGGGCGGGCAGTGGAGTCAGTTCCCCGAAATTGCGGTCAAACGGGTGTTGACCCGAGACGGCACCAGCAGCTACTACATCAACAACCAACCGGTGCGCCGCCGCGATGTGCAAGATGTGTTTTTGGGCACCGGTTTGGGGCCCCGGGCCTACGCCATCATTGGTCAGGGCACGATCAGCCGCATCATTGAGTCCAAGCCCGAAGAGTTGCGCTTGTTTTTGGAAGAGGCGGCCGGCGTTTCCAAATACAAAGAGCGCCGCCGCGAGACCGAAAACCGCTTGAGCGACACGCGTGAAAACCTCACCCGTGTCGAAGACATCTTGCGCGAGCTCAATGCCAATTTGGAAAAGCTTGAGCGCCAAGCCGAGGTCGCCCAGCGCTTCAAAGACTTGCAACAGCAAGTGGGTTTGAAGCAACAGCAATTTTGGTTTTTGAAGCGTGCCGAAGCCTTGGCGGATCAAACCCAATTGCAAGAAAGCATCTTGCAAGCGACCAATGGACTGGAATCCAAAGTCGCGGATTTGCGCCACATTGAAGCCGATCTGGAAACGATCCGCCAAGCCCACTATGCCGCGGGTGACCAGGTCAATCAGTGTCAGGGTCTCCTGTATGAAGCCAGCGCGGAGGTGGGCAAGCTGGAGGCGGAAATTCGATTTGTGGTCGAGGGCCGCCAACGCGCCTTGGCGCGCATCGAACAAGTCAAAGCCCAGGCCGCCCAATGGCATGAGCAATCGGTTCAGGCCCAAGAGGAAATCGAACGCTTGGCCAGCCAAAGTGCCGATGGCGATGAGCAAGCAGAGATTTTGCAAGCCCAGTGCGAAGAGCAGCAAAGCCATTTGCCCCAATTGGAAGATGCTGTGCGCCAAGCACAAAACTCAGCCAATGAGCAACGCTTGCAAGTGGTGCAAGTGCAACAGCAAATTCAGGTTTTGGCCGCCGATCAACGCAACATCGAAGAACAAAACCGCCAAATGGAGTCGCGCCGCGACAAGCTGGACGCTGACAAGCGCGCTTTGGCGCTGCCCGATCTGAACCAAGTCGCACAGGCCCGCACATCGATGCTGAATGCCCAATCCCAGTCTGAGCAGGCCCAAGCGGCGCTGTTGGACTTGGAAGCCGCCTTGCCCGATTTGGATGGCCAGCGCCAGGCGGCTCAGACCGCGGTCAACACCGAGTCTGCCCGCCAAGCCGATTTGTCAGCCCGCCTGCAGGCTTTGAAAGCCCTGCAAGAAAGGGTCAAAACAGACCAAAAGCTCAGCCCCTGGTTGAGTCGCCACGGCTTGGACAATTTGCAGGCGCTGTGGAACCGCTTGCACATCGAAGCGGGTTGGGAAAATGCCTTGGAGGCAGCATTGCGCGAACGCCTCTCGGCATTGGAAGTGGGCCAGTTGGACCTGGTCAAAGCCTTCGCCCAAGAACCGCCCCCCACAAAATTGAGTTTTTACAGCCCGACGGCCGCTTCGACGGATACCCCCTCCGGTACACGCAGCCGTTTGGTCGATTTGCTGCGCATCCATGATGCGGGGCAAAAAGCGCTGCTCTCGCACTGGCTGGCCCATGTGTACACGGCCCCGACCCTGGACGCGGCACTCTCTGAACGTTCAAACTTGCTCCCGGGCGAGGTGATTTATGTGCCCCAAGGGCATGCCGTCACCCGCATGAGCGTGGGTTTTTATGCACCAGACAACGAGCAAGCGGGGTTGCTCGCGCGGGCGCAGGAAATAGAAAACCTGGAAAAGCAGCTGCGCGCCCAGGCTTTGATCCATGAAGAGGCCCGCAACACATCGGCACGCGCTGAAGCGACCTACAACGAGACCCGACTGCAACTCAACAGCGCGCGCTTGGCCGCCAGCGAAACCCAAGCCAAGGCCCATGCCTTGCAAGTGGCTTCACTGCAATTGGACCAATTGGCCGAGCAAGCGCAAAGCCGCTCGCAACAAATCGACCAGGATTTGGCGGACATTGAAGCCCTGGCCCAAGACCTGCAAGAGCGACTGTTGCAGTCGCAATCGAGATTTGAAGAGTTGGACATGCAACTCGCCGATGGCCAAGAGCGTCACGCCCAACTGGAAGACCAGGCCATGGCCGCCCAACGCCGTTTGGACGATGCCCGAGAGCAGTTGCGCAGCTTAGAGCGCCAAGCCCAAGAGGCCGACTTCAATCGACGCACCCTCATCAGCCGACAAGCCGAACTCAACCGCTCCATCGAAACCGCGCAGCAACAAATGCAAACCATGGCGGCACAACAAGCGCAAGCCGAGGAAGAGTTGCAGCGCCTGTCCGATGTGGCGGCCCAGGCCGGATTGCAAGCCGCGCTGGCGCTCAAGTCTGAGCGCGAGGCCACGCTGGGCGCCAAGCGCAGCGAGTACGACGACTTGACCACCAAGCTGCGGGCCAGCGATGAGCGCCGCTTGCACATCGAGCGCGAACTCGACCCCTTGCGCCAACGCATCACCGAGTTGCAACTCAAAGAGCAAGCCGCACGATTGGGGTCGGACCAATACAACCAGATGCTGATCGATGCACAGGCCGATTTAGAGGCCTTGGCCCTGTCAGTGGCCCAAGACCAGGTGCGCATCCACGGCATGCAAACCGACATCGACCGGCTCAACCGCGAAATTCAATCCTTGGGGGCCGTCAACTTGGCCGCCCTGGAAGAGCTCAGCAGTGCGCGTGAACGCAAAGGCTTTTTGGACGCCCAATCGGCCGACCTCAACGAAGCCATGGTCACCCTGGAAGATGCCATCAAGAAAATCGACGCCGAAACCCGCGATCTGTTGGGCGGCACCTTCAAAACCGTCAATGAACACTTTGGCCGCATGTTCCCCGAGTTGTTTGGCGGTGGCAATGCACGCCTGGTGATGACGGGAGAGGAAATCTTGGACTCGGGTGTCCAGGTGATGGCCCAGCCACCGGGCAAGAAAAACCAAACCATCCACTTGCTCTCGGGCGGCGAAAAGGCCTTGACCGCGATTGCCTTGGTGTTTGCGATTTTTCAGCTCAACCCAGC
Source organism: Pseudomonadota bacterium (assembly GCA_041174965.1). Taxonomy (GTDB): domain Bacteria; phylum Pseudomonadota; class Gammaproteobacteria; order Burkholderiales; family Burkholderiaceae_C; genus Limnohabitans. Next base: position 5,633 of record JBEDFU010000314.1, read on the forward strand.
ACCTTTTTGCTTGCTCGACGAGGTCGATGCGCCGCTGGACGATGCCAACACCGAGCGTTATGCCAAATTGGTCTCCAGCATGTCCAAAGAAACCCAGTTCTTGTTCATTTCACACAACAAAATTGCCATGCAAATGGCCGAGCAATTGATTGGCGTGACCATGCAGGAGCAAGGTGTGTCGCGCATTGTGGCGGTCGACATGGAGTCGGCTGTTGGCATGGCAGAACCCGTCTGATGCCCATATGAGTAACTTTCAAATTGGTTTGGCCATTGCCGGTGGGGTGGTGCTGGTGGCCGTCGTGGCCCACAGCGCTTGGACTTCGCGCAAAAACAAACCCCGTCAAGCGCAGGAGTTGCCACCGGTCGAGCCCAATTTGGAGCCCATACCGCCGATGTCAAATGCGGCGACTGACAGCAGCTTGATCCAGCGGACGCCCAACCCGATGTCCGACCCAGCCCTGAGCATGCCCCCACCCTCTGCAACGGATGCTGATGTGTCGCGCACGGCCCCTTGGGACACTGAGGCCGCATCCCCAGCCCCCCACACGGTTGCACCTATAGCGCATGCGGTGGCGCCCAAGTCCTCTTCTTGGGAAGATGCGCCGGCCGAGCTGCCAACGCTGGAGAGACCACCGGCCTTGGACGCCTTGATTGATGTCATGGCCCCAATCGAGTTGGAGTCACCTGTCTCAGGAGACGCTGCCTTGGCGGTCGCTCCCACCACGGCTCGCGTGGGCAGCAAGTTTTTCACCATCGAGGGGCTGAACATGCAATCGGGCGAATGGATGCCCTTGCGCTTGGGCCAGCGCTACAGCGCCTTTCAAGCTGGCATGCAATTGGCCAACCGCACCGGCGCCTTGAACGAGATCGAGTACTCTGAATTTGTGATGAAGGTCCAGACCTTTGCCGATGCCCTCAATGCCCAAGTTGAGTTTGCCGACATGTTGGAGGTGGTGGCCCGCGCGCGGGAGTTGGATCAATTTGCCAGCAGCCACGATGCCCAACTCAGCTTCACTTTGCGCGCCACCCGCACCGCCTGGAGCCCAGGGTATGTGCAGCAAAACGCATCGCGCTTGGGCTTTGTGCCGGGGGTCATTCCTGGCCGAATGGTATTGCCTGCCCCGGTGATTGGCCTGGCCCCCATCGTGGTGTTGTCCTTTGATCCCCAGGCCGCCATGGCCGAAGACCCGGCCCAATCGGCGGTGCGCGAAATCAACCTGAGCTTGGATGTGCCGCATGTCGCGCGCACCGAAGAGCCTTTTGCCAGACTGTGTCATGCGGCGCGTGAGCTGGCCAAAGCCATGGATGGCACCATCACCGACGACAACGGACAGCCCTTGGCCGATGCCGCTTTGCGCGCCATTGACACCGATTTGCGCACCCTCTACAACACCTTGGACGCGCGCGATCTTTCGGCAGGCTCAGCCCAGGCCCGCCGTTTGTTCAGCTGATGCCAGTGCGTTCAAGGGGCAGCGACACCTGGCCATGGAAGCTCTGAGCCCATCCCCTGAGCAGCCAGCTCAAACGTCAGATGCTGTGCCAGCGCGCATGGCCGAATTGCGCAGCCAACTCATGCACCATGGGCATCTCTATCACGTGCTGGATGCGCCGATCATCCCGGATGCCGCATACGACCGCCTGTTTCGCGAGTTGCAAGCTTTGGAGCAAGCCCATCCCGAATGGCGCACGCCAGACTCGCCCACCCAGCGTGTGGGTGGCGCACCGGTTGCGGCATTCACCAGCGTCGAGCACAAGGTGCCCATGTTGAGCATCCAAACCGAGACCGACAACACCGATCAAGGGGCGCGCTTGTTCGATCAACGGGTGCGCAAACAACTCCAATGCCCAGAGACCGATCCGCCGCTGGAATATGTTGCGGAGCTGAAATTTGATGGGCTGGCGATCAGTTTGCGTTACGCCCAGCATGTGCTGGTGCAAGCGGCCACCCGAGGCGACGGCGCCTGGGGCGAAGATGTGACCCACAACATCCGAACCATTGGGCAAATTCCCTTGCGCCTGCCCGCACATGCACCGCCCGACTTGGAGGTGCGTGGGGAAATTTATATGCGGCGCGATGATTTCGAATCCCTCAACGAACGTCAGCGCCAAAAATTGGCCGCAGGTGCCAAAAACGAAAAGACCTTTGTCAATCCACGCAATGCCGCCGCCGGTGCCGTGCGGCAACTCGACCCCCAAATTGCCGCCCAAAGGCCACTGAGCTTTTTCGCCTACGCCTTGCACTTTCACCCACCTGGCAATGACCCATTGCCCCCCCTGCAAGCCACCCTGTGGGGTTTGAA
>JBEDFU010000315.1:0-6406 GCA_041174965.1 Pseudomonadota bacterium
AATGCACATCGTGCGCCGTGCATTGGGCGATGTGCCCCTGGTCGGGTTTTTTGCCGGCGGCGAAATCGCCCACCGGCATTTGTATGGCTATACCGGCGTGCTGACGGTGTTCACCAGCCCATGAGCTCGCCATTGACCACCCATCAACCCCTGAGCGGTTTGCGGGTGGTTGAATTCACCCACATGGTCATGGGCCCCACCTGCGGCATGGTGCTGGCCGATTTGGGTGCCGAGGTGATCAAGGTCGAGCCGATTGACGGCGATCGCACCCGCCATTTGCTGGGCTCAGGCGCGGGATTTTTTCCCATGTTCAATCGCAACAAAAAAAGCATCCGCATCAACCTGCACCAGCCCGAGGGCGCTGCCGTGGCGCGGCGCTTGTGCCAAAGCGCCGATGTGGTGGCTGAAAACTTCAAGCCCGGCACCTTGGCCAAATATGGCTTGGACCATGCCAGCCTGAGCCAGGACAACCCGCGCTTGATTTACGCCAGCCTCAAAGGCTTTTTGCCGGGCCCGTATGAGCACCGCACCGCGCTCGATGAGGTGGTGCAAATGATGGGCGGCTTGGCCTACATGACCGGGCGCCCGGGCGACCCCTTGCGGGCGGGCACCAGTGTCAATGACATCATGGGTGGCATGTTTGGGGCCATAGGTGTGATGGGTGCGTTGATCCAGCGCGGCATCACCGGGCGTGGCCAAGAGGTGCAATCGGCCTTGTTTGAAAACAATGTGTTTTTGGTGGGGCAGCACATGCTGCAATACGCCATCACCGGCCAAGCGGCGTCGCCCATGCCGGACCGCATTTCCGCTTGGGCGGTGTACGACGTGTTCACCGTCAAAGATGGCGCGCAAATCTTTTTGGCCGCGGTGAGTGATGCGCAGTGGAAGGTGTTTTGCGAGCGCCTGGGCTTTGGCGACTTGTTTGCTCGGCCCGAATACGCCACCAACAACGACCGGGTGCGTTTGCGCGCGCAACTGCTGCCGGAGTTGCGCAGGCGTTTGGCGGTGTGGAGCGCCAAAGATTTGTCCCAGTTGTTTGAAAGCGCAGGCCTGCCCTACGCGCCGATTGCCAAGCCGGAGGATTTGTTTGACGACCCGCACTTGCAAGCCACCGGTGGCTTGGCCGATGTTCGCTTGACCGATGGCCCCCGGGCCGGGCACATGGCGCGCGCTGCCTTGCTGCCCTTGACCCTGGATGGTCAACGCCTGGGTGTGCGCCAACACCCACCCCAGCAGGGCGAGCACACCGACGAAGTATTGGCCGCTTTGGGCTTGTCGGCGGCCGAAGTGGCGCAACTCAAAGCCCAAGGCACGGTGGCCTGACTCACTGCGTGGGCTTGATGCCGTTCTTGCCCACTTGCACCCGCACCGCCGTGAAACCTTGCGCCTCATTGCGGCGCGAGGCCACATAAACGGCCTCGCCCACCACCAAGTCGCTGCGCGCACCTGGCACGGCCCGTGACATGGGGGTGCCAGGTGGCACCACCACTTTGACCGTGCCGGTTTTGTAGTTCAGCAGCAGTTCGTGTGCGTTGGCGCTGGCCACAGCCGCCTCGAGCACCGCATTGGTCATGGTGGACTGGGGTTGCAAATCGTAAGCCGACAAGCCTTGCGGTGCGGTGGCTGGGATGGGTCGCACATCGATGGCCACCGTGGTGCCGTCGGCGCGTTGCAGCGTGGTCACCCCCAGCACCATGCCCGGCTTGACGTCTGCCAGTGTGAAAGCTGCGGTGGCAGAAATTGGCAAACTTTCCGGCACGTCGACCACCACGACAGAGCCGTCGCGCAAACTCACGCCCAGGGCTTTGCCATCAAAAGAGGCAATGGTGCCGCGCCAGTTGATGTTTTGGGCCACAGCAGGGGCAGCAAGGTTGCACAAGATCAGCGCGCAAAAGATAGTGCGAAGGGAGTTCATGGGGTGCTTCTTTCCAGAGTTGAGATCAGTGTAGACCTTCACCTTTCGCGCGGCCTGATGGACTCAAATGTCGATCAATTGGGGAAGTACCAGGCAGACTGTGCAGGAGTCCATACAAATCCATGGCCTTTGAGCCAAATGACCAAATCGGGGTTGCCATTTCCATGTTCGCGTTCGACATGGATCCACAAAAAGCCATTGGGTTGGCCGCGCAAGTCTTCAATCCGTGCATGGGAGAACTTGCGAATGGTTTCCACCAAATGGCGGTAAGTCAAATGGGCATTGACATCCTTGCCCAAGCCGGACTCTGGTTTCACGTTGGCGTCTGGTGTGGGTGTCGCGCTGTGCGCCGCAGATGGCGCGGGTGGTGCCCCCAATACCTGCACCAACAGGTCGACGGCTTGCGGGCAAAAAAGCGACCCACGATTTTTGATGATGGTGCGCATCGCGGTGACGTGGCTGGCTGGCTTGCCGTCGTAATCGCCCGACATGAGTTCTTCATACACCTCGACCACGGCCAAATACCTGGCGCCCACAGGGATGGCTTCGCCCGACAAACGATCGGGGTAGCCACTGCCGTCAAAATTTTCATGGTGCGCGCGAATCATTTGCGACACAGCGTCCATGCCCTCTAAGCCTTTGAGGCAGGTGGCGCCCATGGCCGCATGGGATTCAAACAACACAAAATCGCTTTGCGGCAGGTTGTCGATGAAGGTGTTCAACACCCGGTCGCTCAGGCCGATCTTGCCCAAGTCGTGCAGCAAGCCGGCAATGAAAATATCTTGCGCCAGGACATCGTCAAGGCCCGCCCGCTTGGCCATTTTCATGGCGGTGCTGGCCACGCGCGTGGAGTGCTCGAGCAGTTTGGGGTTGCGCAAACCCAGCAGCCCAGAAAAGGCCTTGATCGACGCCATATACGCTTGGCGCAGTGATGCAGTGCGCGCCTGAACCTTCTCTTCCAAGGTCTCGACCATTTCTTCCAGGGCTTTGTTTTGGTCTTGCGTGAGTGCAAACAAACGGTCGCGCTCTTGGGCCAGGCTGGCAAATGCCACCGCCCCCTTCACCACGCCCAACAGCTCTTCGTCATTCCAGGGCTTGGCGATGTAGCGGTAAATCTCACCTTCATTGATGGCGGCCACGGCATTGGCCAAATCGGCCGTGCCAGTCAGCAAAATGCGCATGGTGTGGGGCCATTGCTGACGCACTTGTTGCAGCAACTGCGCCCCATTCATCTCCGGCATTTGCATGTCAGAGATGATCACATCAAATCGCTCGTCCGCCAGGGCTTGCAGGGCTGCGGCCCCGCTGTCGGCAACGCTGATCGTGCAGCCTTCGAGCGTGAACATGCGCCGCAGGGCCGACAACACATTGGGCTCGTCGTCGACGCACAAAATTTTGACCGCCGAAGGGTCCCACGGCGCAGGTGCAGACGTTTCTTCCAGGCTCACGGGGGGGGTGTCGTTCATGCGCTCACTCCAGAAGGGTTGGTCAGTGCTTGCGGCTGGCGCAGGGGCAATTCGATTTTGAAAGTGGTCCCCACCCCAGGGGTGCTGTGGACCAGGATTTGGCCACCATGGCGTTTCACAATGCCCAATGAGACCGACAGGCCCAAGCCGGTGCCGGTGCCCACATCTTTGGTGGTGAAAAACGGGTCAAAAATGCGCGCAATGGTCGCCGCTTCCATGCCAACGCCATTGTCCTCAAACTCAAACCAAACCGTGTCTGGTGCCACGCCGCAGCGGATGGTGATTTTGCCTTTGTGGTCCTTGGGCATGGCCTGTGCCGCGTTGACCACCATGTTCAAGAAAACCTGGTTGATTTGCGAGGGCACGCACTCCACATCGGGCAGTGGGGACAGTTGCAAGTCCAATTCGGCACGGGGCTTGACCTCGCCCGCCACAATGTTCAGGGTGGAGCGAAGCCCTTGCTGCAAATCGGCCAAGGTGAAGTTCTGCACGGCATTCGAGCGCGAAAAATCCTTCAAGTCTTGGATGATGTTTTTAACCCGGGTGATGCCTTCTTGGGTTTCGCGCAGCAGGTCTTGAACATCTTGCCGAATGGCCTGGTGGTTGGGTGTTTTGATGGGGGCCGGCTTGGCCGTTGCGGGCGCTTGGCCTGCGGCGGGCGGCGCTTGGGTTTGGGCTTGCAACTGGTCAATCGTTTTGTCGTAAATGGCGATGTATTTGTTCAGCGTGTTCAAGTTGGACGAGACATAGCCAATCGGGTTGTTGATCTCGTGCGCCACGCCCGCTGCCAGTTGGCCCAGTGAAGCCAGTTTTTCGGACTGGTGCAGTCGGGTCGACACGTCGTCCAATTGGTCGGCAATCACACTTTCACGTTTGACCAAAGAGAAATAAGCCCGCCACAAAAAAAGCCCCAGGATCACCGCGCCCGAAAGCAGCGATGCGATGGACAACCACAGGGTTTGCTGGCGCAAACTGGTCAGCTCATCTTGGTCCAAGGCCACCAAGGTGGTGAGCTTCACCCAACCCAGGCCAGTGCCGACATCGATCTTGGTCCAGGTGGTGATGTGCAACTCATCCACCTTTTGCACCACGGGTTGGCTCAGCATTTGGGGCGACAAAACCTCTGCGGGCAAGTTGAAAACGAGTTTGGGTTTGCCGTTCTCCCGCTGCAAACCCGAGAGCACCTTGCCCTCCAGGTTGATCAGCGCGGCCTGCACCACCTCTGGGTTGGCCATGGTTTGCAGCATGCGCGACTCAATCGCCGCGTAGTCCTTGAGCACCACCAAATCCGCAATCGCCGCCACCAAGCCGTTGGCCAAACTGGCGGCCGATGAAAACTTGGTGTCGCGCACCAGTTGGGTGGACTGCTGGTAGGTGATCCAACCGGTGGCGATTTGCAGCAAGGCCAACGCCAGCGCGATCAGCAGCGCGGGCCTGGCGTCCTTCCAACTTGTTTGACGATCCAGCATGGGCGCTTCAGGGGATGACCAAAAACTTTTCCAAGCCCAGGTCTTCCAGCACCTTGTAGTGCTTGGCGTAATTCACCTGCACGGGCTTGCTGATGCCCACCGCGTCGAGCATTTTTCGGCCGGAATCATCAAGCGTCAGGGATTCAAAAGCCTTGAAAAAACGCTCGCGAACACCGGGGGGAACACTGGGGTGCGTCACCACCGGGTGGGGCTGGTAGCTGGCGGTTTCGTGCAGCACCCGAAGTTGTTGGCGAACCTCGGGCAACTCGCTGTCCAAGGTGTTGTTCACGCCACCACCACCGGCCACCTCGTTTTGAATCACCGTGCGGTAAACGTTGCTGTGGGTTTTGACAAACTGGGTTTGGGTATCGATCTTTTTCTTGGCCAACTCGGCGCGGATCAGCAACGTGGCCGCAAACGCGTTGGGTGCCGGAAACGCCAAGGTCTTGCCTTGCAGGTCTTGCAGTTGTCGGGTGGGGCTGTCTTGGCGCACCACCAAAATGCCTTTGAGCATTTCATCGCCATCCGAGAGCAACGGCGCATAGCGTTGCTTTTTGTGCGCCATCACCGCGTGGTATGGATTGACAAACGCAAAGGCCGGTTCGCCCTGCAGCAGTTTTTGCTCAAACTCGGGGATGGAGGGCGAGACGCGCAACTCAAAACACAAGCCACTGGCGGCGCCCACCCGTTGCAACAGCGGCGACCAACTGCCGTAAATTCGCGCAGCGGTGAACTGTGGCACCACATCAAAAACATGAACCCGCGCGGCCTTGGCGTCGCCCAGGCAAGCGGCGTTGACGCTCACACTCGCCAGGCCCCACAAAACACCCAACACCCAAGCCTTGTATGGCCCGCAGCACATCCGCATGATCACTCCACAGTTAAGGCCGTGATTATTGGGTGCGCACCGCCAAATCGGTGTGTCAATTTGGTTTTTTTGGGTTTGGATGCCCCCTGGCCCGTTGGCTTTTAGAACGTTTGGGTGCTTTCAGATCCTATAAGTTGTGCACCCTGGTTGCAGATGTAACCTGTGCAAGGCTTTTGCGCGCGCCACAGCAAGATCTCGATCGACGTACAGGCCTTGAAGAAATATTCCTTTGAGGTTATATTTGGCGCATGACTTGGGATGTCGAATACACCGATGAATTTGGTGACTGGTGGGCCAGCCTGACAGAAGCCGAGCAGGTTTCTTTGGCGGCTTCTGTTCAGTTGCTGTAGGCGCGTGGTCCGTCGCTGGGTCATCCGCACAGCAGTGGCATCAACGGCTCTAGACACGGGCATATGCGTGAACTCCGAACCCAACACGCCGGACGCCCGTAACGAACGCTCTATGCCTTTGACCCGCGCCGCATGGCGATTTTGCTGATTGGTGGCGACAAAACCGGGGACGATCGTTGGTATGAAGTCCACGTGCCCATCGCCGATCAACTGTATGACGAACACCTGGAACAACTTCGACTTGAAGGAGAAAACTGATGGCCAAGAAATTTTCTGATCTGCGTGCGGCAATGAGCCCTGCGGCACGCCAACAAGCCAACAAAAAGGCCAAAGCCATG
>JBEDFU010000316.1:0-7027 GCA_041174965.1 Pseudomonadota bacterium
CCCTTGAGTCCAGGCGTGCCGGTCGTCGTCGTAGGCAATGTGATCGCGGGTGGTGCCGGTAAAACACCCTTGGTCATGGCTTTGGCCATGCATTGGAAGTCCCAGGGCATCAAGTTGGGCGTGGTCGCACGCGGCTATGGGCGCCAAGCCAAACAGGTCACCGCTGTCCATGAACACAGCGCATTCGGTGATGTGGGGGACGAACCCTTGCTGGTTTGGCGCCGCTGTCAGGTGCCCGTTTTTGTGGGCGCCGATCGCGCTGCTTGTTGCCGAGCCCTGCTGGCGGCCCACCCTGACACCCAGGTTCTGATCAGCGACGACGGGCTTCAACATGCGGGTCTTCACCGCGACATTGAGCTGTGTGTTTTCGATGAGCGTGGCTTTGGCAATGGCTGGCTCTTGCCCGCTGGGCCGCTGCGTGAACCTTGGCCCCGCCCAGCTGACCCGTCTGTGCAAACTTGGAACCTGGGCTCTCACCCCTTTCCCAACCTGGATCTGGTCATGCTGCAGCGCCAGTTGGCCCCCTATGCCATTCAAGCCAATGGCCAAAGCCGGCCATTGAGCGACTGGAAAGGCCAGCGGGTCCATGCCCTGGCGGCCATCGCCAAACCGCAGCAGTTTTTTGAAGGTTTGCGCCATCAGGGGCTGGACCTCGGGTTGACCCAAGCCTGGCCTGATCACGACCCTTTGATCGCATTCAACCCGGCGGTGGCTGAAGGCGATTGGTTTTGCACGGAAAAAGATGCTGTCAAACTGTGGCGTCGCCACCCCCATGTTTGGGCTGTGCCTTTGCAGCTCGAAGGCTTGGCCCCTTGGTTGACCCAGATCGACCAGGCGCTGGCCCTGCGGATATCATCTCGCCATGGAACCCAAACTGCTTGAACTGCTGGTATGTCCGGTCACCAAAGGCCCACTGGTGTACATGCGTGACCGCCAAGAGTTGTTTTCGCGCAGCGCTCGTTTGGCCTATCCTGTCCGTGACGGTATTCCCATCATGCTGGAGACCGAAGCCCGTGCCCTGAGTGACGAAGAATGCGAGCGCTGAGTGGGTCAAGCTGCGTTCACCGTGCTCATCCCCGCCAGGATGGCTTCCACCCGATTGGCCAACAAACCGCTGGCCGATATTGCCGGCTTGCCCATGGTGGTCCGGGTTGCGCAACGGGCCCAACTGAGCCGCGCCGCATCGGTGGTGGTGGCTGCAGATGATGAGCGCATCGTTGAAGCCTGCGTATCCCACCACATCCCGGCCCTGCTGACCCGATCCAATCACATCTCTGGCAGCGACCGCTTGGCCCAGGCCTGCGAAATTTTGGGGCTGGCAGACGACGCCTTGGTGGTGAATGTGCAAGGCGACGAGCCCTTGATCGAGCCGCAAGTCATCAACGATGTGGCTGATTTGCTGGCCCAGCGTGAGGACTGCGCAATGAGCACCGTGGCCCATGTCATCACCGATCCGGGCGAATTGGCCAACCCCAATGTGGTCAAAGTGGTGCTCGACCGCCTCCATACCGCCATGTATTTCAGCCGATCGACCATTCCGTTTTGGCGCGATGGGCCCCAGGCACACACAGCACCACCGGTTGACACCCTGCGGCATGTGGGAATTTATGCCTATCGGGCTTCGTTTTTACGCGCATTTCCAAACTTGTCGCATTCGCCCTTGGAGGCCATGGAGTCCCTGGAGCAACTCAGGGTGCTGTGGCACGGCCACAAAATTGCCGTGCATGTGTCCGCCGACACGCCGGGCCCCGGCGTGGATACCCCCGAAGATTTGGCGCGTGTCAGGCGCTTGTTTGAAGGGCTTTTGTAAGACACGCGCACCGCTTGCATGGTATCGTGCGTGCACCAGATCAGGTCATCTTAGGGCATTTACCCAAGGTTGGAACCCATAAGAATCAGAGGAAAGACATGAGACTCATCCTTTTAGGCGCTCCAGGCGCAGGCAAGGGCACCCAAGCCACTTTCATTTGCCAAAAATTTGGCATCCCCCAAATTTCCACCGGTGACATGCTGCGCGCTGCGGTCAAAGCGGGCACCACCATGGGTTTGGCCGCCAAAAAAGTCATGGACTCGGGCGGCCTGGTCAGTGATGACATCATCATCGGACTGGTCAAAGAGCGCATTGCCCAAGACGATTGCGCCAAAGGATTTTTATTTGATGGCTTTCCCCGCACCATTCCCCAAGCCGATGCCATGAAGTCGGCTGGCGTCAAGCTCGATCATGTGCTGGAAATCGATGTCCCCTTTGACGCCATCATCGATCGCATGAGTGGTCGACGTGTGCATGTGGCCAGTGGGCGCACGTATCACACCCGCTTCAACCCACCCAAAGTGGCGGGTGTCGACGATGTCACCGGCGAAGCACTGATTCAACGCGATGACGACAAAGAAGAAACGGTGCGCAAACGCTTGGACGTCTACTCGGCGCAAACTCGACCCTTGGTGGACTATTACTCCCAATGGGCCCAGTCTGACCCCGCCAATGCGCCCCGCTACAGCGCCATCAGCGGCGTGGGTTCGGTGGAAGAGATCAAATCGCGGGCTTTCCAAGCGCTGACGAGTTGAGCTGTCGGGCCACCAGGGCCAATGTCAGCACCACACGCGCTTGGAATGGATTGAGCCCCAGCGCGGTTTGAAACCGATCTCCCCTCAAGGCTTGTACTATGCCCTTGGCGCAGCGTGAGGTGCGCCAAATCCAAGCCCCGCGAGACTCGGCTTCGATCAAGGCCTCCTCCAGACCCGTACTCAGCGTGCCATTGCCCGTGCCAGCCACCACCCATGCATCGGGGGGTTTTGCACTGCCCAACATCGCTTTGACCAAGCGCCCATCTTGATCGGCATGGTTGAAGACCATCTCCACCCAAGGCCAGGTTTTCACCATTGCCAATGCTGCGGCAGATATGTCGACCGTGGGGGCCTCTTGCCGTGAAAACCGTTTTTGAAGTTCATCCAAGTTGTCCAGTGCCCAGGCCAATGGAACGGGATCCGTGGATGTGAATGCTTCAAGGGCTTGACAGTCGAATTTGCTCAAGCTGGCCGCGGCATGCACCTGAGCGGCAAAAACGCACACCACCCCCGCCGAACCCGGCGCCCCCGCCAGCGCCAAGGCGTTGCGCAAATTGTCGGGGCCGTCAGGATCTGGGACATTGGCAGCCCGCATCGCACCGGTGATGACCACGGTTTTGGTGCCCTGAAACAAGGTGTGCAGCAAGATGGCCGTTTCCTCCATCGTGTCGGTACCGTGGGTCACCACCACGCCTTGCACGTCTTTTTGTTCCAACCAGTGTTGCAAACGCGTCACCAGTTTTAGCCACACCGGCCAGCCCATGTTTTTGCTGTCAATTTGGGCCACCTCTTCGGTGACGATGTGGTCTTGCCCGTCGCCCAAGCCTTGGACCAAATCCGACGCCGTGAGCTCTCCAGCCTGGTATTGGCGCCCTTTTGTGGGGTCAGGCGCCCAACCGGCAATCGTCCCGCCTGTGCCCAAAACAACAACTTTTGCTCTTTTTTCATGCATGGCGCTTGCAATCTTTTAAAAACTGGTTAAAAATACAGTTACTGGATATTCAAACAGTCACCGGACGCCCATCAACCCTTGTGAAGGAGACCCGACATGAATGAAGCCCCCAAACTCACCGACCGCCAACAGCAAATTTTGTCATTGATCCAAATCACGATCGAGCGCAAAGGGTCCCCCCCCACGCGGGCCGAAATCGCCAATGAACTGGGCTTCAAGTCAGCCAATGCGGCGGAAGAGCACCTCAAGGCCTTGGCCCGCAAAGGTGTGATCGACCTGGTCAGCGGCACCTCCCGGGGCATCCGGCTGAAAGAGTCCACCATGCGCTCGATCAATCAAGTCAGAAGCAAGCAATTCAATCTGCCCCTGGAAGGCTTGGCCCAGTTGGCCTTGCCCTTGATCGGGCGGGTGGCAGCTGGCTCACCCATTCTGGCGCAAGAACACGTGGACCAAACGTTTTATGTCGAAAACAGTTTGTTCCAGCGCACCCCCGACTATTTGCTCAAAGTCAGGGGCATGTCGATGCGCGACGCAGGCATCATGGATGGCGATTTGCTGGCAGTTCAAATCAGCAAAGAAGCAAAAAACGGACAAATTGTGGTGGCCCGCTTGGGAGAAGAAGTCACCGTCAAACGTTTCCGCCGCACCCACGACAGCATTGAACTGCTGCCTGAAAACCCAGACTTTCAAACCATTGTGGTCGAGCCCGGCGAGCCTTTTGAAATCGAAGGCCTGGCCGTGGGTTTGATCCGCAACACCATGCTTTTTTAAGGAGTCACCCCCATGAGCTTGGCCATTTGGAGCATCGTGCAAATGATGTCGCCCTTTTACTCACTCAAGCCTGCCGCCCAAACCCAAGGTGCGCAGCCAGCTTCCCGCTCTGCCATTGGGCCCTCACGGCGCCCCAAACATTTGTCATTGGCCGCCAATCGTGTGTCAAAACCCCTGCGCGTGGCTCGGGTCCAAGACGACATGAACCCGCCTGACCGGGCGGGACGAATGGTCATGTCTGGGCGGATGGATGAAGTCTGTGCCGAGCTCGACCGGCTGGTCCAACTGGAAGCCCAGCGTCACCTTCCCACCCAAGCTGCCAATGGCCATTCCACTGCCATGGCTGCCTGAAACCCGGTATCCCAGGGGCGCTCCCTGATCGCTGGGAATGGTGCCCATTCAAAGGCACAATGCAGAAATGAACATTGTGATCCTTGATGACTACCAAGACGCGGTGCGCAAACTGGCCTGCTCACAGCTGCTAGAACCTTACTCGGCCAAGGTCTATACCAACACCGTCAAAGGCACGGGACAGTTGGCGGTACGTCTCAAGGACGCAGAGGTGTTGGTTCTCATTCGAGAACGCACCCACCTCAACCGCGCCCTCATCGAAAAGCTGCCCAAGCTCAAAATGATCTCCCAAACCGGTAAGGTGGGAGCGCACATCGATGTGACCGCCTGCACCGACAAAGGCATTGCCGTGGCTGAAGGGGTCGGCTCTCCCATTGCACCGGCTGAACTGACCTGGGCCTTGATCATGGCTGGCATGCGGCGACTGCCCCAGTACATCAGCAACCTCAAACACGGGGCTTGGCAGCAATCGGGGCTGAAAAACAGCACCATGCCCGTCAATTTCGGCCTCGGTATGGTCCTGCACCAAAAAACATTGGGCATTTGGGGCTTTGGAAAAATTGGGCAATTGGTGGCCGGCTATGCCAAAGCCTTTGGCATGAAGGTGGTTATTTGGGGCAGTGAGGCGTCTCGCGCCCTGGCCCAGCAACAAGGCTATGAAAGTGCCTCTTCGCGGGAAGCCTTTTTCGAACAAGCCGACGTTTTGAGCCTGCATTTGCGGCTCAACGATGCCACCCACCACATTGTCAAAGCCGATGATCTGGCGCGCATGAAGCCCACGGCCATGCTGGTCAACACCTCCCGTGCAGAGTTGATCGACCCGGATGTGTTGATCGCCGCCTTGAGCCGCGGGCGCCCGGGCCTGGCTGCCATTGACGTTTTCGAAAGCGAACCCGTTTTACAAGGCCACGCCTTGTTGCGTTTGGAAAACTGCATTTGCACCCCCCACATCGGTTATGTGGAGCAAAACAGCTACGAGCTGTATTTCAGCGCCGCCTTCACCAACGTGGTCAATTTCATCCAAGGCACCCCCACCCACATCGTGAACCTCGAAGCACTCAGCAAATCGCGTTGAAGCGCTCTGCTGGATAATTCGCGGATGAAATCAACATTCAACAATGTGGGCGTGGTTGGCGTTGGCGCCATGGGCCAAGGTATCGCCCAAATGGCCGCCCAAGCTGGCGCCCAGGTCTTTTTATTCGACATGCAAGCCCCAGCGGTGGAAAAAGCCGTTCAGGCCATACAACTGCAATGGCAAAAAATGCTGGAAAAAGGGCGCATCAGCAGCGATACCTGCGCAGCCTATTCAGCACGATTGCAGGCCTGTGTCAGTTTGGATCAGTTATCGGCGTGCAATTTGTTGATCGAGGCCATCGTCGAAAACCTGGCCGTGAAAAAAGAATTGTTCGCCCAACTCGAAAGCCTGGTGCCCAGCACCACGGTATTGGCGACCAACACATCTTCCTTGTCGGTCACCGCCATTGCTGCGCAACTCAAGCACCCGCAGCGGTTTGCGGGATATCACTTTTTCAATCCAGTGCCCTTGATGAAGGTGGTGGAGGTGGTGGCCGGCTTAAAAACCGACAGCGAAGTTTGCAACCAACTCGACGCCTTCACCCGCGACATGGGCCACACCCCGGTGCGCACCCGTGACACACCAGGCTTCATCGTCAACCACGCGGGGCGCGGCTATGGCACCGAGGCCTTGCGCATCGTGGGCGAATCGGTGAGCGACTTCGCCACCATTGATCGCATCTTGAAAGACCAAGTGGGCTTCAAGCTCGGACCCTTTGAACTGATGGACCTCACCGCCCTGGATGTGTCCCATCCGGTGATGGAGTCCATCTACCACCAGTATTACGAAGAGCCCCGTTTTCGCCCCAGCATCATCACCGCCCAGCGTTTGGCCGCTGGCGTCCTGGGCCGCAAAACCCAAGAGGGTTTTTACAGCTATGTCGATGGCAAAGCGCAAATGCCGCCTGAATTGCCATCGCCCGCCGTTGAAGACATGCCACCTGTATGGGTTTCACCCCGTGCGGCACGCCGCCCCGAATTGCTGCAACTGCTCAAAAGCCTGGACGCCCGCATCGAAACCGGCGCACAGCCCAGCGAACAAGCTTTGATTGTGGTGGCGCCCTTGGGATTTGATGTCACCACGGTGGCGGCTGTGGACCGCCTCGACCCCCAGCGCACCGTGGGGCTTGACCTGTTGTTCAGCGACGCTCAAACCAAGCGCCGCGTCTTGGCCAGCAACCCTGCCACCCGTCCCGACATGCGCCAGGCCGCGCACGCTTTGTTTGCCCGCGACGGCAAACCCGTCAGCCTGATCCGTGACAGCGCAGGTTTTGTCACCCAACGGGTGGTGGCCCACATCGTCAACATCGCCAG
>JBEDFU010000317.1:0-8234 GCA_041174965.1 Pseudomonadota bacterium
CACATCACGCCCCGCCAGGTCAAGCCACTGAAAGGCCACAGCAGGGCGCTGGCCCAGCTGCGTGATTGCCACTGGCGAACCACCCATGCTTGCCAGGGAAAGGGCATTTAGCGCGCTGCCCCTGCCTGCGGTGACCGGGCCACAAAGGTGATGGCATTGATGCCACTGGCTTTGCCGGCTTCCATCACCGAAATCACCGATTGATGGGGTGCCATGGCATCGGCGCTGATCACCAACATGGGCTTGTCCAGGCCAGTGGCCGCTTGGGTCAAGGCCAGCGTCAATGCCTTGACGCCCCGTTGCGGCAACGGAAGTTTGTTGACGGCGTATTGGCCGTCGCTGGTCACGGACACCAAAATTTCTTGGGGATGATCTTTTTGAACATCCGCATTGGCGCTGGGCAAATTCAACTGCACCTCGGTGTATTTGTTATAGGTGCTCGACAACATCAAGAAAATCAAAATCACCAACAACACGTCGATGAAAGCGATCAAGTTGATTTCTGGCTCGATGGCTTGTTGGGTGCGAAATTTCATGCGCATGGGCGTGTCTCAGCGCAAGGAGGATCGCAACTTGTACAAATGGCGCAGCCAACGCTGCGCCGCAATTTCCAAGTCGATCACATAGGCGTCTACTTTGGCGCGGAAATAGCGCCAAAAAAACAGTGCAGGGATGGCCACCATCAAACCAAAGGCGGTGTTGTACAAAGCCATGGAAATGCCTTGAGCCAACTGCGCCGGGTTGCTGCTGCCCGGGGTTTGGGCGGCAAAAATTTCAATCATGCCCACCACGGTGCCCAGCAGCCCCAAAAGCGGTGCGGCAGATGCAATGGTGGCCAACACCACCAAGTATTTTTCCAATTCATGGGCGGCTTGTTTTCCGGCGTTTTCCAAAGTCTCTTGCAACTCGGCTTCAGGGGTTTGGGGCTGCTGGCGCAATTGCTGCAATCCGCTGGCCAATACCCGGCCCAACAAGCTGTGGCTGGACAAATGTTTGACCGAGTCTTCGGAGGGCAGTTGGTGGCGAGAAGCCTTGATGGCCTCGTCCAACAAGTCTTTGGGAACAATGCGCTTGGGCGCCAAGCTGTAAATGCGCTCGAACACCAAGGCCAAAGCCACAACGGAACAGATCAAAAGCGGCCAAATGGGCCAACCGGCTGCTTGTATGATGGAAAACAAACCTCAAACCCCTCTGAATTGACAAGCGCGAATTATGAACCAGCACCTGACTTGCCCCTGTATGAGCGCTCGCTCAGGGGCGTGATATGCCAGAAGCTGCGCGCATTTGGTCAGTGGCCGCCTTGGTGCGTGCTTTCACCGACACCTTGTCGGCGCGCTTCAATCCGCTTGAAGTGAAGGGCGAGATCACCAATTTCACCCGTGCCAGCAGTGGGCATTGCTATTTCTCTCTCAAAGATGAGGGCGCGCAGTTGCGTTGCGCCATGTTTCGCCGCTCCGCCATGCTGGTCGACTTTGACCTGCACGACGGTGTCATGGTCCAAGCCCGGGCCAAGGTCTCTGTTTATGAGGGGCGAGGGGACTTGCAGTTGGTGGTTGATTCCCTGCAAGCCGCCGGCGAGGGTGTTTGGTACGAGAAATTCTTGCAACTCAAGCTTGAGTTGGCGCTGCTGGGCTTGTTTGATGAAGCGCGCAAGCGTCCCCTGGTGGCCATGCCCAGGGCCATTGGGGTGGTGACTTCCTTGGGTGCAGCGGCCTTGCATGATGTGATCACCGCCTTGCAGCGCAGGGTGCCACACATTCCGGTGGTGATTGCCCCAGCCCAAGTTCAGGGCGTGGGCGCAGCGCCATCCCTGATTCAAGCGCTGAAGTCGATTCAAGAAGTGCAGGGCGTGGACGTTGTGCTGATGGTGCGGGGGGGTGGGTCCCTGGAGGATTTGTGGGCCTTCAATGACAAGGATTTGGCCCACGCGGTGGTTCAGTCCAGGGTGCCCATCGTCTCAGGCGTGGGCCATGAAACCGACATCACCATCGTGGACCTGTGTGCCGATTTGCGCGCACCGACGCCCACGGCCGCCGCCGAGTTGTGTGCTCAAACACGCCAAACGGCCCTGGAGACACTGGACCAGATGGCGCAATCATTGACGGGTCAACTCCAAGCGGTGTTGGATGCCCAAGGTCAAGCCCTGGACTGGGTGCAGTCGCGCTTAGGGCGGCCCAGTGCGATGGTGGCCGCGCACCGGGTGAGCGCGGTGCACTTGCAGCAGCGCATGCAGCTGTCGCTGTCCAAACGCTTGCAAATTCTGGGTCAAAAATCTGCTGCGGCACAAACCGCCTTGATGCGTGTGGTGCAATCTGAGGCGGCCAGCAAACGCCAATCGCAACAGCAATTGGGTTGGCGACTGCATAACCTCGACCCTCGCTTGGTATTGCAGCGGGGTTATGCTTGGCTCACCGACGAACAAAACAAACCCATCACTTCGGTCCACCAACTGTCACCTGAGCAGACCTTGACAGTCAGTTTGTCCGATGGTGAAGCGGGTGTTCGGGTGCTGGGCCTCAAAGCCGGCTGAAATTTTTTTACAATCCGTTTTTTCATCAACGCTGAAGGATATCCATGGAACACACCTTGCCCGCTCTGCCTTATGGTCTGGACGATTTGGCCCCCCACTATTCGCGCGAAACCTTGGAATTCCACCACGGCAAGCACCACAACGCTTATGTGGTCAACCTGAACAACTTGCAAAAAGGCACCGAATTTGAAGGCATGGACCTGGAGTCCATCATCAAGAAATCATCTGGTGGCATCTACAACAACTCCGCCCAAATTTGGAACCACACCTTCTTTTGGAACTGCATGAAGCCCAACGGCGGTGGTGAGCCCACAGGCACTTTGGCGGCCGCCATCAACGCCAAATGGGGCAGCTATGCCGCATTTCGCGAGGCCTTTGTGAAGTCCGCTGTGGGCAACTTTGGCTCTGGCTGGACCTTTTTGGTGAAAAAGGCCGATGGCAGCTTGGACATCGTCAACATGGGCGCTGCTGGCACCCCTTTGACCACCGGCGACAAAGCCATTTTGACCGTCGACGTCTGGGAGCACGCTTACTATATTGATTACCGCAATATGCGCCCCAAGTTTGTGGAAACCTTTTTGGACAAATTGGTGAACTGGGGTTTTGCCCAGGCCAACTTCGGCTGATCTGACCCAGATCGGTCACATAAAACCGCCTTCGGGCGGTTTTTTCATTTGACCTTGAAAAACGGGCCTTGCAGCTTAAATCCCGCTTTGATGCCGCGTTTGGCAAACCAGCCTTGGTTCATTTCCAGCACCCAGCGCACGGGTTGCTCAGAGCAATGTGCGTCGGTGGTTTGGGGCTTCATGTCAGCCAAGTTGACGATGGTGCCATCGTCGGCGATGAAGGCTGCGGTCAGGGGCAACAGCGTGTTTTTCATCCAAAAGCATTGCTGGGTGGCTTGCTCAAAGGCAAACAACATGCCTTCGGACTGGGGCATTTCGGCGCGGTGCATCAAACCAACGGACCGCTGATCGGGGGTGGCGGCCACCTGCGCTTGGATTTGGTGCATGCCTGCTTGCAACTGAATGCGGGGCAATTGCAGCTGTGGCGAACCCTGCGCCCAAGCCAACGAACAAAACCAAACGCTCAGCCAAGCCCACTTGAGATGATTCATAAGTCCCCTTTGTTCATCCGAGAATGATAAGTCACTGTTGCTAGAATCGCCCGCGAAATAGCTATTTCATTTCCCATTCGATCGGCTTCCTAACGGAGATATTCCACATGTACAAGCACATCAAAGTGCCTTCCCAGGGTGAAAAAATCGTTGTCAACAAGGACATGTCCCTGAACGTGCCTGACCAACCCATCATTCCTTACATCGAAGGCGACGGCACTGGTTTTGACATCACCCCTGTCATGCTCAAAGTGGTCGATGCAGCAGTGCAAAAAGCCTATGCAGGCAAGCGCAAGATCCATTGGATGGAAGTCTATGCCGGCGAAAAATCCACCAAGGTTTATGGCCCGGATGTCTGGTTGCCCGAAGAAACCCTGTCTGTGCTGAAAGAGTATGTGGTGTCCATCAAAGGCCCCTTGACCACCCCCGTGGGCGGCGGTATTCGCTCCCTGAATGTGGCGCTGCGCCAAGAGCTCGACTTGTACGTTTGTTTGCGCCCGGTTCAGTATTTCAAAGGCGTTCCCTCACCCTTGAAAGAGCCTGAGAAGACCAACATGGTCATCTTCCGCGAAAACTCTGAAGACATTTACGCCGGCATCGAATACGAAGCCGAGAGCGACAAAGCCAAAAAACTCATCAAGTTTTTGATTGACGAGATGGGCGTGACCAAAATCCGCTTCCCCAACACGTCTGGCATTGGCATTAAACCCGTCTCTCGCGAAGGCACTGAGCGCTTGGTGCGCAAAGCCATCCAGTACGCCATTGACAACGACAAGCCCAGCGTGACCATTGTTCACAAGGGCAACATCATGAAGTTCACCGAAGGTGGTTTCCGCGATTGGGCCTATGGTTTGGCGCAAAAAGAGTTTGGCGCCCAATTGATCGATGGCGGACCCTGGTGCAAATTCAAGAACCCCAAAACCGGCAAAGACATCATCGTCAAAGACGTCATTGCAGACGCCTTCTTGCAGCAAATTTTGTTGCGTCCCGCCGAGTACAGCGTGATTGCCACCCTCAATTTGAATGGCGACTATGTGTCTGATGCTTTGGCAGCCCAGGTGGGCGGCATTGGCATCGCTCCAGGCGCCAACATGTCCGACTCCGTGGCTTGTTTCGAAGCCACGCATGGCACGGCACCCAAATATGCGGGCAAAGATTATGTGAACCCAGGCTCCGAGATCTTGTCGGCCGAAATGATGCTGCGCCACATGGGCTGGACCGAGGCCGCAGACCTGATCATCAGCTCGATGGAGAAGTCCATCCTCAGCAAGAAAGTCACCTACGACTTTGCGCGCTTGATGGATGGCGCCACCCAGGTCAGCTGTTCAGGTTTTGGTCAGGTCATGATCGAGCACATGTGAGTGCAAGGCGTGCCCTTCAGAATTGCGGGGCACGTTCCTGATTGCCAATCAGGTTGGCTCTGAATTGAGGGGTGCGCAAGCGCCCCTCTTTGCTTTTCAGGCCTGCAGCATCGGTGTCTGGCGCTCGCTCTGGCGCCTCGGTGACGGTCAATGCATGGGCTTGTTGTCCCTTTGGGCCTTGCACCAACTCAAACTCGACCTGAGCGCCCGGCTCCAAGGTCTTGAAGCCCTCCATGTTGATGGCACTGAAGTGAATAAAAATATCCGGTCCACCGCCCATGGGCTCTATGAAGCCAAAACCCTTGCTGTTGCTGAACCACTTGACCGTACCTTTGTCCATTTTTAACTCTCTTTTCGGTTAAATATAGTCATAAAGGTTTAAATAATAGCATTCTTCATCCATCTATTTCATACAGCACATTATTTTTGGTCAGAAAAACGAAGTTCCATGCCACCTATAAAATGAGCCCATGGCCAGTCAACTTCCCCAAACCCCACCACAGCCCCAGCGCACAGATGACGGCAATTCAGTGGTGTTGGAACGCAGAGCACAGAAAACCAAACCCCCACA
The DNA here is from genome assembly GCA_041174965.1 of Pseudomonadota bacterium. Lineage (GTDB taxonomy): Bacteria > Pseudomonadota > Gammaproteobacteria > Burkholderiales > Burkholderiaceae_C > Limnohabitans. Next base: position 5,580 of record JBEDFU010000317.1, read on the forward strand.
GATGTACCAGGTGGTCATGCTCAATGACGACTACACCCCCATGGAGTTCGTGGTGATGGTTTTGCAACAATTTTTCAGCAAAGACCGCGAGACCGCGACCCAAATCATGCTGAAAATCCATTTAGACGGCAAAGGCGTTTGCGGTGTCTTTAGCAAAGATGTCGCCGCCTCCAAAGTTGATCAGGTCATGGATGCCGCCAATCAGTCGGGTCACCCACTGCAATGTTTGAGCGAACCCATTGATTAATTCAAGTCCATTTCCATATACAGTCAACCCATCAATCGGCGCGAAGGAACCCACATGATTGCCCAGGAACTCGAAGTCAGCTTGCACATGGCCTTCGTTGAAGCACGCCAGCAACGGCATGAATTCATCACCGTAGAGCATTTGCTGCTGGCATTGCTGGACAACCCCAGTGCCGCAGAGGTGTTGCGGGCTTGTTCGGCCAACAGCGATGAGCTGCGCAAATCTTTGGCCAATTTCATCAAAGACAACACCCCCCAAGTTGCCGGCACAGAAGACGTGGACACCCAGCCGACCTTGGGTTTTCAACGGGTCATTCAGCGCGCCATCATGCATGTGCAATCCACGGGCAATGGCAAAAAAGAAGTCACTGGCGCCAACGTGTTGGTGGCTATTTTTGGCGAGAAAGACTCTCACGCCGTTTACTACCTGCACCAACAAGGCGTGACCCGCTTGGATGTGGTCAATTTCATCGCCCACGGCATCAAAAAGAGCGATCCACCCGACTCGCCCAAGCAACAAGAACCCGCTGCTCAGGAAAATGAAGAGCCTGTGGAGAAAAGTGAAAAAGCTTCCCCATTGGAGCAATTCACTCAAAACCTCAATCAAATGGCCAAAGACGGAAAAATTGACCCTTTGATTGGCCGCGAATACGAGGTCGAGCGCGTGGTTCAAATCTTGTGCCGTCGCCGCAAAAACAACCCTTTGTTGGTGGGTGAGGCCGGCGTCGGTAAAACTGCCATTGCTGAGGGCTTGGCCTGGCGCATCACCCAAAAAGAAGTGCCAGACATCTTGGCTGATTCGCAGGTTTACTCGCTCGACATGGGTGCCTTGCTGGCTGGCACCAAATACCGCGGTGATTTTGAGCAACGCCTCAAGGGCGTGCTCAAGTCTCTCAAAGACAAACCCCAAGCCATCTTGTTCATTGATGAGATTCACACCTTGATTGGTGCTGGTGCTGCCTCTGGGGGCACTTTGGATGCGTCCAATTTGCTCAAGCCCGCCCTGAGCTCTGGCCAACTCAAATGCATTGGCGCCACCACCTTCACCGAGTACCGTGGTATTTTCGAAAAAGACGCGGCCTTGTCCAGGCGCTTTCAGAAGGTCGACGTCAACGAGCCTTCGGTCGAGCAAACGGTGGACATCCTCAAAGGTCTGAAGTCCAGGTTTGAGGAGCACCACAACGTCAAATACGCTGTGGCCGCACTGCAAGCCGCCGCTGAGCTCAGTGCCAAATACATCAACGACCGGCATTTGCCGGACAAGGCGATTGATGTGATCGACGAAGCCGGTGCTGCTCAGCGCATATTGCCCGCATCCAAGCGCAAAAAGACCATCAGCAAAACTGAAATCGAAGACATCGTGGCCAAAATTGCGCGCATCCCGCCAGCCAATGTGTCCAATGATGACCGCGGCAAGCTCCACACCTTGGAGCGCGACCTCAAAAGCGTGGTGTTTGGTCAAGACAAGGCGCTGGAGGTCCTCGCCTCAGCGGTCAAAATGGCGCGCTCTGGTCTGGGCAAGTCGGACAAGCCCATTGGCTCATTCTTGTTCAGCGGCCCCACTGGCGTGGGCAAAACCGAAGCGGCGAAGCAATTGGCCTTCATCATGGGCATCGAGCTCATCCGCTTTGACATGTCCGAGTACATGGAGCGCCATGCAGTCAGTCGCCTGATTGGTGCACCCCCGGGATATGTGGGGTTTGACCAGGGTGGATTGCTGACCGAAGCGGTCACCAAAAAACCGCATTCTGTGTTGCTCTTGGATGAGATTGAAAAGGCCCATCCCGATGTGTTCAATGTCTTGCTGCAAGTCATGGACCATGGCACCTTGACCGATAACAATGGCCGCAAAGCCGACTTCCGCAATGTGATCATCATCATGACCACCAATGCGGGTGCCGAGACGATGAACAAAGCCACCATCGGTTTCACCAACCCCAGGCAAGCCGGGGACGAAATGGCCGACATCAAACGCCTGTTCACCCCAGAGTTCCGCAACCGTTTGGACGCTATCGTGGGCTTCAAAGCCCTGGATGAGCAAATCATCATGCGCGTGGTCGACAAATTTTTGTTGCAACTGGAAACCCAGTTGGCCGAAAAGAAAGTCGATGTCACGTTCACCGACACCTTGCGCAAACACCTGGCGAAAAAGGGCTTCGATCCCCTCATGGGCGCACGTCCCATGCAACGCCTCATCCAAGACACCATTCGGCGTGCTTTGGCCGACGAGTTGTTGTTTGGGCGTTTGACCGAGGGGGGGCGCTTGACCGTTGATATCGATGACAAAGACGAAGTCTTGCTCGATATCCAACCCTTGCCCAAAAAAGAGTCCAAGGCCTCGAAATCTGAACCCACCGAGCCCGAAGAAGCGACGGCTGATTGATAGAGCCAATTGACCCGATCAATGAG
>JBEDFU010000318.1:0-40055 GCA_041174965.1 Pseudomonadota bacterium
ACGATGTGGAAACCTTGAACACCTTGATCTGCGCCTACCAATCCATCCTGCCCGGCGAAAAGGCCCGCTCGCACCGCCATGCCACCCACGCCATGCGCGTCATCTTGGATGCGCGTGGCGCCTACTCGGTGGTCAATGGCCACAAGCACCCGATGGAAACCGGCGACATCGTCCTCACCCCCGGCGGCAGTTGGCATGGACACGGCCACGAGGGCGACACGCAAGCCCATTGGTTTGATTGCCTGGACCTGCCCTTGACGCGCCGGCTGGAAACCGTTTTTTTTGAAGAGCACCCGCTGGGGTTTGAGCCCATCACCCAGACGGCGCCCGAATCCCCGTACCGCTACAGCTGGGCCAGCACACAAGACAAACTGAAAAACGCCACTGACGACCCGCATTGGGGCCCGCACATTGCGCTCGAGGCGGTGGGCATGCCCACCATCACCATCCAGGTGCACCGCTGGGCGCAGGGCTGGGCTGGGCGGCCTTACCGGCACACCGCCAACACATTGCACGTGGTGTTGCAGGGACACGGTCAAACCCAAGTGGGTGAACACAACTATGCGTGGGCGTTTGGCGACACCATCGCCATGCCCGCTTGGCAGCGCATATCGCACCAAGCCTCGGCCGATGCGGTGGTGGTCTCGCTCAGCGACGCCAACCTGCAACGCTGGACCCAGCTTTACCGCCACCAAGCCCTGGACTGAAACCGCCCAGGCCTGGCAAAGCCTGGCGCCCCCGACAGGAATCGAACCTGTATCTGAGACTTAGGAGGTCCCCGTTCTATCCATTGAACTACGGCGGCGTAGGGCTGGATTCTAGGGGGCCAGTGGATGACTTGGTTTTAAAACCATTGCTTTGAACCCACCATGGATGTTCACTTGGACATGGCCCGCATGGCCTCTTCCAGGCCTTTGAGGGTCAAGGGGTACATGCGGTTGGACATCAGTTGCTGGATGACGCTGATGCTTTGGCGGTATTGCCACACGCCCAGGGGTTCGGGGTTGATCCAAGCGAATTTGGGAAAGGCGTGGGTCAGGCGTTGCAACCATTCGGCGCCAGCTTCTTCGTTGTTGTATTCAACGCTGCCCCCGGGTTGCAAAATTTCATACGGGCTCATGGTGGCGTCGCCAATGAAGATGAGCTTGTAGTCTTTGTTGTACTTGCGGATGATGTCCCAAGTGTCGAATTTTTCGGCAAAGCGGCGGCGGTTGTTCTTCCACATGAAGTCGTACACGCAGTTGTGGAAGTAATAAAACTCCATGTGTTTGAACTCGGCTTTGGCCGCGGAGAACATTTCTTCCACCCGGGCCACGTGTTCGTCCATGGTGCCGCCCACGTCCATCAGCAGCAACACTTTGACATTGTTGTGTCGCTCGGGAACCATTTTGATGTCGAGCCAACCCGCGTTGGCGGCGGTGCTGCGGATGGTGTCGTCCAAGTCCAGTTCGTCGGCCGATCCTTCACGGGCAAATTTGCGCAAACGGCGCAGTGCCACTTTGATGTTGCGTGTGCCCAACTCCTGGCTGTCGTCGTAGTCTTGGTAAGCGCGTTGGTCCCAGACCTTGACGGCACTTTTGTTGCCGCCCTTGCCACCGATGCGAATACCTTGGGGGTTGTAGCCACCATTGCCAAACGGTGAGGTGCCGCCGGTGCCGATCCATTTGTTGCCACCTTCGTGGCGCTCTTTTTGCTCCTCGAGGCGTTTCTTCAAGGTTTCCATCAACTCGTCCCAGCCCATTTTTTCGATGGCGGCTTTTTGCTCGGGGGTGAGTTCGCGTTCCAAGATTTTTTGCAACCATTCCAAGGGCACTTCTTTGGTGAAGTCGGCGATCATTTCGACGCCCTTGAAGTAGGCGCCAAAAGCCCGGTCGAATTTGTCAAAGTGCTTTTCGTCTTTGACCAAGGCGGTGCGGCTCAAGTAATAAAAGTCATCCATGCTGCACGCATCGCTGTCGGGGCCGACGACATTGGCTTGCAAGGCTTCGAGCAAGCTGAGGTATTCCTTGACCGACACGGGCAATTTGGCGGCTCTCAGCGTGTAGAAAAAATCAATCAGCATGGCAAGCCCCTTTCGCTGGGCAAACAAGCATTCGATGGTGTGGGGTGATTCATGGCCTGCGGGGTGTGCACAAAGCGTGATCAAGGTTGGCTCGCACAGCGGGCCACTCGCTGGCCAAGATGCTGTACACGCAGGTGTCGCGCAAACTGCCATTGGCCGCGATTTGGTGGCTTCGCAACACGCCGTCGAGTTTGGCGCCCAAGCGCTCAATGCCGCGCCGGCTGGCGCTGTTGTGCCAGTGGGTGCGAAATTCCACCGCGATGCAATCCAGTTGCTCAAAGGCATATCCCAGCAACATGCGCTTGCACTCGGTGTTGAGGGCGGTGCGTTGCAGGCTTTGGCGGTACCAGGTAGAGCCAATTTCCAAGCGGCGGTTGGCGCCATCGATGTGCATGTAGGTGGTCATGCCCGCCATGCGCTCATCGGGCAAGTGGATCACCGCAAAGGGCAGCATGCTGCCGCTGGCTTGCAAGTCCAGTCGGCGCTGTACCTCGCCAAGCATGGCCGCCGGGGTGGGGATGGCGGTGTACCAAAGCTTCCACAATTCGCCGTCTTGCACCGCTTCGCTGAGTGCATTCGCATGGTCCAAGCTCAGCGGCTCCAAGCGGGCGTATTGTCCTTGCAGGGTGATGGGCTCCAGGTTCATGGGGCATCTGCCTCGCTGGGCTTCACATGCAACCATCGGCGAGCGGCTTGCAGTCCCAAGCCACCCCCCAAACCGACCAGCGCGATGCCCACCATGCTGCGGGCGCTGTAGCCCGCCTCAAACACATCGCAACCCAACCACTGACCGGCAAAAAAGCCCAGCAAGGCGCCCACCACAAACCCGACGGCGTCACCCAAACCTTGTGCCAGCAACTCTTTCATGGGGGGTCGATCAGCGGTTGCGGCTTTGCATGAAAACCAGTTTTTCGAATAAGGTCACGTCTTGTTCGTTTTTCAGCAATGCGCCCACCAAAGGCGGCACAGCCACTTTGTTGTCTTGGGTTTGCAGGGCTTCCAGGGGAATGTCCTCGGCCACCAACAGCTTGAGCCAGTCCAGCAATTCGCTGGTGCTGGGCTTCTTTTTCAAGCCGGGGAGGTTGCGCACGTCGTAAAAGGTTTTCATCGCCACGGCCAGCAAGTCTTGCTTCAAGGTGGGAAAGTGCACCGCGACAATTTGCTTCATGGTGTCGGGTTCTGGGAACTTGATGTAATGGAAAAAGCAGCGGCGCAAAAAGGCGTCGGGCAACTCTTTTTCATTGTTCGAGGTGATGAACACCAAAGGCCGCGTTTGGGCGCGCACCAACTCGCGGGTTTCGTAGCAATAAAACTCCATGCGGTCGAGTTCACGCAGCAAGTCGTTGGGAAACTCGATGTCCGCTTTATCGATTTCATCGATCAGCAAGGCCACGGGTTTTTCAGCGGTGAATGCCCGCCACAAAACGCCTTTGATGATGTAGTTGTGGATGTCTTTGACCCGCTCATCGCCCAATTGGCTGTCACGCAGTCGGCTGACCGCGTCATATTCATACAGGCCTTGCTGGGCTTTGGTGGTCGACTTGATGTGCCATTGCAGCAACTCCACGCCCAAAGCCTCGGCCACTTCTTCGGCCAGCATGGTTTTTCCCGTGCCAGGCTCGCCCTTGACCAGCAAGGGGCGTTTCAGGGTGATGGCGGCGTTGACCGCCAATTTGAGGTCTTGGGTGGCGACGTATTTGTCGGAGCCTTGGAATTTCATGATTTCTTGTTTCGAAAAATGAGGTGTTTTGAAAACAGCTAGTTTATAAGTCAGTTGGCAATGTTTGGATGGGGGATTGTCTTCGCAATGATCAGCATGCAAGCTTACCCGGTGCTTTTCAAAGGGCGGTTCGGGTTGACCTGGGGGCAAATACTGTCCTTGGTTGATGCCGTTCGCATGAGGTTCGCCACCCAGGGGGCCACCTATAATCACCCACTTTGCTGAGGGCGCTGAAAATGCCAACCCAAGGTTTTATATTTGAAGGAATCGATCATGACCAAGCTGAAAATTGTGGGTATTTGTGGCAGTTTGCGCGCCAAGTCGTTTAACTTGTCGGCTTTGCATGCTGCCGGCAACCTGATGCCTGAGGGCATGAGCCTGGAAATCGCGCCCTTGCACGACCTGCCCATGTACAACGCCGACCTGCAAGAAAAAGGCATGCCTGAGAGCGTGCAAAAGTTGCGTGATCACATGGCCAGCGCTGACGGCTTGTTCATTTCGGCCCCTGAGTTCAACTGGACCATCTCCGCTCCCCTGAAAAACATGATTGATTGGGTGTCTCGCTTCCCCGCCGGTCAGCAGCCTTTTTTCCAAAAGCCGGTCGCCATTTTGTCGGCCACCATGGGTCCTTTGGGCGGTGCTCGGGTGCAGTACGACCTGCGTCGCAGTCTGTCAGGCCTGGGGGTGTTGGATCTGGTCAAGCCAGAGATTTTCATCAACAACGCGCACACCAAATTTGATGCCGCTGGTAAATTGACCGATGAGCCCACCTTGAAGATTTTGCAAGAGCAAATGGTCGCGTTCCAAGACTGGATCGTGCGCATGAAGCGCGCTTACCCATGATGGTTTGAAGCGGCGGCGTTTGCATGCATACGCCCAGCTTACAAAGGGGGTCGATATAATCGCCCGCATTCATTTCGACTCTCTCACTCGTCTTTTCAACATGAACGCCAAACTGTCTTTTGTGCTGGCCTTTGCTGCCGCTTGTGTGACCACTGCCGCTGTGGCCCAAGAGCTCAAGGGCGATGCCCAAGCCGGGTCTACAAAAATTGCCATGTGCATTGGTTGCCATGGCATCAAGGGCTACCAAGCCAGTTTTCCTGAGGTTTACAAAGTGCCCATGATCTCTGGTCAAGGTGCCAAGTACATCGCTGCTTCTTTGAATGCTTACAAAACCGGTGAGCGCAAACATCCAACCATGCGCGGCATTGCCCAATCGTTGACCGAACAGGACATTGCCGATATTTCCGTCTACTACGAGCAGCACGGCACCGCTGTTGCCGTGCCTGACAAAGCCGCTGAAGCCAAAGGCAAAGCCGCTGAACTGTTGGCCAAAGGTGCTTGTGTGTCCTGCCATGGTCCCAACCTGAACAAGCCGATTGATCCCAGCTATCCCAAGATTGCCGGTCAGCACAAAGACTATTTGTTTGTGGCACTCAAGTCTTACAAGGTGGAAGGGCAAGCCACCTGGGGCCGCAACAACGGCGTGATGGGTGGTATCGCCAAGCAGTTCACGAATGCCGAACTGAAAGAGTTGGCCCAGTACATCAGCACCCAGCCGGGTGAGTTGCGGGTCGTGCCACAGTCCAAGTTCCGCTGAACTCCCGCGCAGGGGTTTTGTGAGCTTGCCCCATCCAGCCTCCATTGATTTCTTCCTGAAAAGGGGTATTTATTGGTAGCGAAAAGACGTCCTCAGTCGTGGCTGCTCATGCGTTTGACGGCCTCCACATAGGCCGCTCCATCGGGCGGGCGACCACTGCGTTGGCTCTCCCACAGCATCGCACCCAGGCATTCCATCACCGCGTGTTGGGCTTCATGAATGGAGTTTTTGCGCTCGGCCAGTTGCGCCACCGCGGATTGAATGCCTTGGGGCTGGTCGATCGAGCACTGTTCACTGATGGACAAGTGCATGGACAGGTGCAAAAACGGGTTGGCGTGTCCGGCTTCGACGGGGTAAGTTTGCTTCAGCGCCCAGGCTGCGTCGGACAAAACTTCATGGAATTCCGGGTGCTCATCCACCCATTGGGCCGCCAGTGTTTGCAAAGCGTCCATGGGCTCTCCCTGTCGCGAATGGAGAAAGACTTCGCAAAAAAAGCGACGAACATCATCCTGTGAAGGTGAAAACATGCATGTGACCAGGTGGATAAGGCAAAGCCCACCGGGTGTGGGCTTCTGGGCTTGAATCATAATTGTTGCCGAACTGGGCACGCCAGCCCGCGCACCGGCCTGTGCCTGTGTCAACGAATTTATTTTGTCAAAGGACCTCCATGAACCACGCCTTCATTTGTGACGCCATTCGCACCCCTTTTGGTCGTTATGGGGGGGCTTTGTCGTCGGTGCGCACCGATGATTTGGCGGCGGTTCCCTTGATGGCTTTGATGGCGCGCAACCCCCAGGTTGATTGGGCCGCCGTGACCGATGTGATTTATGGCTGCGTGAACCAAGCCGGTGAGGACAACCGCAACGTGGCCCACATGGCCAGCTTGTTGGCAGGCTTGCCGGTGGGTGTGCCTGGGGCCACCATCAACCGCTTGTGCGGTTCGGGCTTGGACGCGATTGGAACCGCTGCGCGCGCCATCCGCGCGGGTGAAGCCCAGTTGATGATTGCCGGGGGTGTCGAGAGCATGAGCCGCGCCCCCTTTGTCATGCCCAAAGCAGACAGCGCATTTGGGCGCAACGCCGAAATTCATGACACCACCATTGGCTGGCGCTTTGTGAACAAAAAAATGAAGGCGCAGTACGGTGTGGACTCCATGCCCGAGACGGCAGAAAACGTGGCCACGGAACATGGCATTGAACGTGAAGCCCAAGACCGCATGGCCTTGGCCAGCCAGCGCAAGGCGGTGGCGGCTCAAAAGGCCGGATTCTTTGACCAAGAAATCACCCCGGTGAGCGTGCCCCAGCGCAAAGGCGACCCGGTGGTGCTGGCCCAAGACGAGCATCCCCGCGAGACCAGCATCGAGTCATTGGCCAAGCTCAAAGGCGTGGTGCGCCCCGACGGGACGGTGACGGCAGGCAACGCCAGTGGCGTCAATGACGGGGCTTGTGCCTTGTTGCTGGCCGACGAAAAAACCGCTGCCCTGCAAGGCTTGACGCCGCGCGCCCGGGTGGTGGGCATGGCCACGGTCGGCGTGCCACCCCGGGTCATGGGCATTGGGCCTGCACCGGCGACCGAAAAAGTGATGGCGTTGACGGGCTTGAGCTTGGCGCAAATGGACGTTATCGAACTTAACGAAGCCTTTGCCGCGCAAGGCCTGGCGGTGCTGCGCATGCTGGGTTTGTCAGATGATGATGCGCGCGTCAACCCGAATGGCGGGGCGATTGCATTGGGTCACCCTTTGGGGGCCAGCGGAGGCCGTTTGGTCACCACCGCCATCAATCAATTGCACCGCACCGGAGGCCGCTATGCCTTGTGCACCATGTGCATTGGGGTGGGGCAGGGCATTGCCCTGATCATTGAGCGGGTTTAAGCCTCACTGCTCCACAAAAGCGCGCTCCACCACAAAGTCACCCGGCGTGGTGGTGTTGCCTTCTTTGAAGCCACGCTCTTCGAGCAAGGCCTTGGTGTCCTTGAGCATTTGTGGGCTGCCGCACAGCATGACCCGGTCGCGTGCCGGGTCGAGCGGGGGCAGGCCCAGGTCGCTGAAAATCTTTCCACTGGCGATCAAATCGGTGATGCGGCCTTGGTGTTCAAAGGGTTCGCGCGTCACCGTGGGGTAGTACAGCAGTTGCGCTGACACCATTTCCCCCAACAGTTCGTGCTGCGGTAAGTCTTGTCGCAGGTAGTCCATGTAGGCCAGTTCGTTGACCTGGCGCACCCCATGCACCACGATCACTTTGTCAAAACGCTCATAGGTTTCGGGGTCGCGCACGATGCTCAAGTACGGTGCCAAACCCGTGCCGGTTCCCAGCAAATACAGGTTTTTACCGGGCAGCAGGTAATCGATCAGCAATGTGCCGGTGGGCTTGCGGCCCACGATCAAGGTGTCGCCCACTTGGATGTGCTGCAAGCGCGAGGTCAGTGGCCCATCGGGCACCTTGATGCTCAGGAATTCCAGGTGCTCTTCATAGTTGGCACTGACGATGCTGTAGGCGCGCAACAAAGGCTTGCCGTTGACCGGCAAGCCAATCATGGTGAAGTGCCCATTGGAAAATCGCAGGGCGGTGTCGCGGGTGGTGGTGAAGCTGAAGAGGCGGTCGGTCCAGTGGTGAACCGACAATATTTTTTCTTCGAGGAAGGCACTCATGAGCAATAGGGCGCTGAATTAAAACCTGATTTTAAGTCAGTGCATCATGGCGGCGATGTGAGTGGATCCGCAACAGATCGCCCTGGCCATGCTGGGCCAGGCGTGCATTTGGGCTGACAAGCTGACCTGTTGGGGACAGCTGGGCCACAGTCCTTGGTCAACCATGGCAAGATGCCTCAGTTGACCATGTGCAAGTGAATGTCCGCCAAGTGCATATTTGCACTGTGTCAGCCTTGACCCACTGAGACTTTCTGTAAACATGTTTAACCACCCTCATCCATTGGCTCAGAACTGAATGGGATCCATCGATTGAGCGACGCCTACATCACCGATCCATTTTTTTACGCATTGGCTGTTCCAGCCGTTTTGTTGCTGGGTTTGAGCAAAAGTGGGTTTGGTGCGGGTTTTGGCTCATTGGCGGTGCCCATCATGGCGATCGCCATCACCGTGCCACAAGCCGCGGCCATATTGATGCCCATTTTGTTGGTGATGGACTTGCTGGGCTTGCACGCCTTTCGGCGCGAATACGACCTGAAGTTGCTGCGGTTTTTGATTCCTTGGGGCATGGTGGGCATTGGCGTGGGCTTTTTGCTTTTCAGGTACATGGAGTCGCGCTGGGTGGCTGGTTTGGTGGGCTTGACCACCTTGCTTTTTTTGGCGCAGCGTTTGATATTTCCCCCAGGGTCGAGCAGCAAAACCGCGCCGACTTGGGTGGGTGCTTTATTGACCGCAACCTCTGGTTTCACCAGTTTCATCGCCCATGCCGGTGGGCCACCCATCAACGCCTACGTGCTGCCCATGCGCATGGCGCCCATGGTTTATACCGCCACCATGGCGTTTTTCTTTTTCTTTGTGAATGCCGGCAAATGGATTCCATATGCCCTCTTGGGCCTGTTGGATTGGCGCAATTTCATGACCTCCCTGATCTTGTTGCCCCTGGCCCCCATCGGGGTGTGGGTGGGCGTTCGCATGGCGCGCAAGATTCAGCCCGAATTGTTTTACCGCTTGGTGCAAATTGGCATGTTTTGCACCGGTTTAAAACTGCTGGTCGACGCGGTATTGGGTTGAACTTGGCCCAACCTTTGCGCTGTTCTGGGGTTTCTCAGCCAGGTGAGATGGCGCCGGCAAAACCGTGCTGGCGCCAAGCTTCATAAACCACCACGGCCACAGCGTTGGACAGGTTGAGGCTTCGTTGTCCTGCAAGCATGGGCAAGCGCAATTGCCGCTCAGCAGGAAAACTTTCGCGCACGGCGGTCGGCAAACCGGCGGTTTCGCTGCCAAATACCAGCCAGTCGCCAGGCGCAAAGGCGCAGGCATGGGGTTGCTGGTTGCCCCGCGTGGTCAATGCATAGGCCTGGCCACCCAAGGCGGTCATCTGCGCGGCCAAAGCATTCCAGTCGGCGTGCACTTTGAGCGGCGCGTACTCGTGGTAATCCAACCCGGCGCGGCGCATTTGTTTGTCGCTCAGGTCAAACCCCAAAGGCTCAACCAGATGCAATTGGCAGCCAGTGTTGGCAGCCAGACGGATCACGTTGCCGGTGTTGGGTGGAATTTCAGGGTGAACCAAAACGATGTGAAACATGGCCCACATTCTCACCCAGGCCCAAACTCGCTTCTGGATCGCTCAGGCGCGGAGCGTCGGTGCGTGCGAACACCATGGCCGTGATGTGGCCCACCCCCACTTGTCTGAGCGCCAGCGATGCGGCGTGCAAGCTGCTGCCGGTGGTCATGACATCGTCGATCAGGACCACATTGCACGCTTTGAGTGCACCGGCATAACGCGGGTTGACCACCACAGCCCCCGCCACATTTTGTAACCGCTGTGCCTTGGGCAGGCTGGCTTGTGGCGCTGTGTCTCTGGTGCGCAGCAGGGCTTGGGCCAGGGTTTTGCCCTTGGCCAATTTGTGTGCCAAGACCAAGGCTTGGTTGAAGCCCCGTTCACGCAAGCGCTGAGCAGACAGGGGCATGGGCAATACCCATTGGGCCATTTCCAGGGCCGGCTCCACACCGGGCGCATGCTGCATCACATGGGCCAGCGAGCGCCCCATGGCGCTGTCGCCGTCAAACTTCAGTCGCGCCAAGCATGCGTCCCAAGGATAAGCGTAGGGCACGGCACACAAACTACGATCCCAAGGGGGTGGGTTTTGTGCGCATGTGGGGCAGGTGACCGTGTGGCCGGGCAATGCGCACCTGGGGCACCGCGCCACGGGTTGGGCAAAGCGTTCTATGCAGGTGCCGCAAATGGTTTGGGTGGGCCATGCGCGACATACGGCGCACACACTGTACCCACGCTGAAATGAGGGCCAGCGGGTCAGGGAGGTGAAACCAAACCATGCCATCGCACCAATATACTGCCCGATATGTCTTTGGCCAAATCTGCGCTCCCCCCCCACCTGGATATCCGGGCCGCGCAAAGCTGGTTGCACAGGCCGCGCCCACAACCCGCCTGGCTCAGCGAAGAAGTGGCCCGGCGCATGCAGCAGCGCTTGGACGTGATCCGCGTGCCGCCCAAGACTTGGGCCGATTGGCACCCTGGCAACGGTGGCTGGCAAGCACACGCACTGCTGCGCAAACGCTACCCCAAGGCAGACTGTTGGTTGGTGGAGCCCAGCCATTCACGCTTGGCCTGGGCGCGTCAGAATGTGGCAGAGCCGTGGTGGCAATCCTGGCGTCTGGGTCAGCGCCACGCAGCCCTCGCGCCTGCCCATGCTGTGGAGATGGTCTGGGCCAATATGCTCTTGCACCAAAGCGAGCAGCCGCTGGCTTTGTTAAAAACTTGGCACCAGTTTTTGGCAATTGATGGGTTTGTCATGTTCTCGGCTTTGGGCCCTGACAGCCTGCGGGAATTGCATGCCGTTCATGAGCGCATGCATTGGGGCCCGCCTGGCCCCAATATGACCGATATGCACGATTGGGGCGACATGTTGCTCGAGGCAGGTTTTTCCCAGCCGGTGATGGACATGGAGCGCATCACTTTGACCTATGCCAACGCCTTGGCCATGCTTGCAGATTTGCGAAGCATGGGGCGCAACACCCGCAGCGACCGATTTTCCGCATGTCGGGGCAAGGCCTGGCGTGGGGCATGGCTGCAGGCCGTGGAGCAGTGGGGATCGCGAAGCCCCAGCGACGGGCGGCTGCAACTCACTTTTGAGGTGATTTATGGCCACGCGATCAAACCGCAGCCCCGCGTTCCCATGGCGGCGCAGAGCGCTGTTTCCCTGGGGGATATGCGCGCCATGTTGGGGCGGTCCCAGCGCGATTGAAAGCCCTGTGTCAGCCAATGGCCTCGCGCAGATTGTTAGAATGCGGCCATTGAATCCATTCAAATGCATCCTTCTTGTGGCCCCGACATGAAACCATCTCCTGTGCCATGCCAATTTTGAAGTCTTCCAACACCATGAACAAGCTCTTTGGGAAATTGAACGCGGCCGCGCTGATGCTGGGCGCTTGGCTGTCAAGCTCTGCCTGGGCGGTCAACGATCTGCCTGGCGGACCGGCAGTCAGGCAGCTGAACTTGCCACCTGCAGCCACCAAAATTGCCGAAGAGCAGGCTTGGTTGCATTGGTTCATGCTGATCATTTGCACCGTGATCTTTGTGGTCGTTTTTGGGGTGATGTTTTATTCCATTTGGAAACACCGCAAATCCGTGGGCCACAAGCCAGCCACTTTCCACGAGTCGGTGAAGGTTGAAATCGCCTGGACCATTGTCCCGTTTGTTATTGTGATTTTGATGGCCCTGCCCGCAACCAAAGCGGTGGTGGCCAGCAAGGACACCTCCAACGCCGACCTCACCATCAAAGCCACGGGTTACCAGTGGAAATGGGGCTATGACTACATCAAGGGCGAGGGCGAGGGCATTGGTTTTGTCTCCACCCTGGACAACGAACACCGCGAAATGTCCAACAACGGTGCCAAGGGCGTGGACATTGACAATTACTTGCTCAAAGTGGACAACCCTTTGGTGGTGCCGGTCGATAAAAAAGTGCGCATCATCACCACGGCCAATGACGTGATTCACGCCTTTGCCGTTCCCGCTTTTGGCATCAAACAAGACGCGATTCCCGGTTTCGTGCGCGACACCTGGTTCCGCGCTGAGCGCACCGGCGATTTTTACGGCCAATGTCAAGAGTTGTGCGGAAAAGAACACGCTTATATGCCCATCCACGTCAAAGTGGTCAGCGCCACTGACTATGCGGCTTGGGTTCAAGACCAGCAAAAGAAAATGGCCGCCAAGCTGGACGACCCGAACAAAGTGTGGGTTTTGGACGACCTCGTCAAGCGCGGCGAAAAAGTTTATGCAGCCAACTGTGTGGCATGCCACCAACCCACCGGCAAAGGTGCGGGTCCCATCAAGGCACTGGATGGTGCTGCCGTGGTGCTCGATGCCGACAAAACCAAGCAGATCAAAATCTTGCTCAATGGCCAAAACAATGGTGCCATGCCGGCTTGGAAACAGTTGAGCGACACCGACTTGGCCGCGGTCATCAGTTACACCAAAAACAATTGGTCCAACAAAACAGGTCAGTTGGTTCAGCCTGCCGAAGTCAAGGCCGCCCGTTAACCCCATGCCCCGATTGAGAAGGAATATCCCATGAGCGCAGTTCTCGACCCCCATGGCCACACCGCTGGCGACCACGGGCATGACGATCACCATGGCGCCCCCCACGGCTGGCGCCGCTGGGTGTTTGCCACCAATCACAAAGACATCGGCACCCTGTACCTGCTGTTTGCGTTCACCATGCTGATGATTGGTGGTATTTTGGCGCTGCTGATCCGTGCAGAGTTGTTCCAGCCGGGCTTGCAGTTGGTCAACCCCGAGCTGTTCAACCAGTTCACCACCATGCACGGCCTGATCATGGTGTTTGGTGCCATCATGCCGGCCTTTGTGGGCTTTGCGAACTGGATGATTCCTTTGCAAATTGGCGCATCCGACATGGCTTTTGCGCGCATGAACAACTTCAGCTTTTGGTTGATGATTCCAGCCGCTGCCATGTTGGCGGGCTCGTTCTTCATGCCAGGTGGCGCACCCGCTGCGGGATGGACGCTGTATGCGCCGCTGACCCTGCAAATGGGTCCCTCCATGGACGCAGCCATTTTTGCGCTGCACATTTTGGGCGCCTCTTCGATCATGGGCTCCATCAACATCATCGTGACCATTTTGAACATGCGCGCGCCCGGCATGACCATGATGAAGATGCCCATGTTTGTCTGGACTTGGTTGATCACCGCTTACCTGTTGATTGCCGTGATGCCGGTGTTGGCGGGTGTGATCACCATGACGCTGACCGACCGCCACTTTGGCACCACCTTCTTCAATCCTGCCGGTGGGGGTGATCCGGTGATGTTCCAGCACATCTTCTGGTTCTTTGGTCACCCCGAGGTTTACATCATGATCTTGCCGGCGTTTGGCATCATCAGCCAGATCGTGCCGGCCTTCTCGCGCAAGCGTTTGTTTGGCTACGCTTCCATGGTTTACGCCACCTCATCGATTGCGATTTTGTCGTTCATCGTGTGGGCGCACCACATGTACACCACCGGCATGCCAGTCACAGGCCAGTTGTTCTTCATGTATGCCACCATGCTCATCTCTGTGCCCACGGGCGTGAAGGTGTTCAACTGGATCGCTACCATGTGGAAAGGGTCCATGACTTTTGAAACCCCCATGCTGTTTGCCGTGGGCTTCATTTTCGTGTTTACCATGGGTGGCTTCACTGGTTTGATCTTGGCCATGGCCCCGATCGATTTGCAATTGCAAGACGGCTACTACGTGGTGGCGCATTTCCACTATGTGTTGGTGGCGGGTTCCTTGTTCACCATGTTTGCGGGCTACTACTACTGGTCGCCAAAGTGGACGGGTGTGATGTACAACGAAACCCGCGGCAAGATCCATTTTTGGTGGACCTTGATTTCCTTTAACGTGACTTTCTTCCCCATGCACTTCTTGGGTTTGGCGGGCATGCCGCGCCGCTATGCCGACTACCCGATGCAGTTTGCGGACTTCAACGCCTTGGCTTCAGTGGGTGCATTTGCCTTCGGTTTTGCACAGGTGTATTTCTTCTTGTTCGTGGTGCTGCCCACCATGCGTGGCAAGGGCGAGCCAGCACCCCAGCGCCCTTGGGAAGCCGCTGAAGGTTTGGAGTGGGAAGTGCCTTCGCCTGCACCTTTCCACACCTTTGAAACCCCACCCAAACTCGATGCCACCGCCACCAAGGTTGTGGCATTCTGAGAGTCGGCATGAACCCCGATCAAAAAAAGCATAACCTTCGGCTCGCCTTGATTCTGGCGACCGTGGGTTTGGTCTTCTTTTTGGGGGTGCTGGCCAAAATCGTTTTGGTGGGCCGCGCCGGTTAATCCATGTCGCACAACCTGCTTTTGCTGCGTAAATTGGTGGTGATTGCCGTGGGCATGTTTGCCTTTGGTTACGCCTTGGTACCCATGTACAAAGCCATTTGCGAATTCACCGGCATCAACATCTTGGCCCTGGGTGAAAAAGAGGCCAAAGGCTCTGGCAATGCCAAAGCCAACATCACCAATACCCAAATCGATACCAGCAGAACCATCACGGTGGAGTTTGATGCGAATGCGCGGGGTCCTTGGCAGTTCAAACCCGCCCAAAGCTCTGTTCAAGTCCATCCAGGTGAGTTGACCACCGTGATGTACGAATTTGAAAACGTTCAAGACCGCACCATGTCGGCCCAAGCCATTCCCAGCTATGCACCACGCCAAGCGGCAGCGCATTTCAATAAGCTGGAGTGTTTTTGTTTTAATCAATACACTTTGGCTCCAGGCGAGAAAAAGCAGTGGCCGGTGGCGTTTGTCGTTGACAGCAAACTGTCCAAAGACGTGACCACCATCACCTTGTCTTACACCTTTTTTGAGGTGGGGTCCAAAACACCCCCTGCACCCGTCGCGGCCTTGCCCCTCGCGGTTCATACAGGGGGCGGTACGTGAGCCAATCGCTGCCGGTCAAGCCCGTCAAAAGTTCTTTTGGGCGAGCCATGTTGACCGTTGCATGGTCTTTTTTGGGCATCCGCAAAAGAAGCGGCTTTGAAGAGGACTTGGCGCGGGTGTCCCCCTTGCATGTGCTCTTGGTGGGCTTGCTGTCGGGTTTGTTGTTTGTGATCGGGTTGATCGTCTTGGTCAACTGGGTCGTTGCGAAATAATCAGGAGTCGTGTCAATGAGCGCCAATACCCACGGGGGAACCCCTTACTACTTCGTGCCAGGCCCATCGCGCCATCCGGCCATGGCGTCGCTGGGTTTGTTTTTTGTGATCTTGGGCGCAGGCCAATGGGTCAATGGATCTGACTGGGGCAAATATGCCCTGATGTTTGGTTTGGTCTTTTGGCTGTTTGTGCTTTACCAATGGTTTGGGGATGCCATCGCCGAAAGTGAAGGCGGCAGTTATGGCCACAAAGTGGATTTGTCCTACCGCTGGAGCATGAGCTGGTTCATCTTCTCAGAGGTGATGTTCTTTGGTGCGTTTTTCTCGGCCTTGTGGTGGGCGCGGGTTCATTCTGTGCCCATGCTTGGCAATTTAGAGCATGCACTTTTGTGGCCCGACTTCAAAGCGGTGTGGCCCACCTTGGCCGCTGGTGTGACGGCTTCACCCGGGGGCATCATCGAGCCGTTCCAAACCATGACGCCTTTTTGGCTGCCCACCATCAACACGGCCTTGTTGTTGTCATCCGGTGTGACCTTGACCATCGCTCACCATGCTTTGCGTGAGAACCAGCGGGGCCGCACCATCACCTTCATGTGGTTGACGGTTTTGCTGGGCGTCGTGTTCTTGTTTGTGCAGGGTTACGAGTACGCCCATGCCTACAGCGATATGAACCTCAAGCTGACCTCAGGCGCTTATGGATCCACTTTTTACATGCTCACGGGTTTCCACGGCTTTCACGTGTTTTTGGGCATGTTGATGCTGTTGGTCATTACCTTGCGTCTGCAAAAAGGGCATTTCACCGCTGATAAACACTTCGGATTTGAAGGCGCCGCTTGGTACTGGCACTTTGTGGACGTGGTTTGGTTGGGCTTGTACATCCTGGTTTATTGGATGTGATGGCAGCCCATGCCAGCTGATGAAAGGCCGCCCCGTGCGGCCTTTTTTCTCGCTGAGGGTCAATGTCCTGCCGGAATGCCCGAAGGTTGGATGTACCCAAGCTTCCAAGCCAGCAACACGCACAGGAACAAAACGATGGAAAACCCGACCCGCATGGCCAAGGCCTTCACCATGTTGCTGGTTTTGGCTTGTCCATCGCGGCCGTCGCGCATCATGAAAAACAAAGCAGTGCCCAAACTGCCAATGATGGCCAAAAAGCCCAGGGCGACAATCCATTTCATGCATTCCATTATCCGCTCAGTTTGCGCATGAGTCTGGGCCCTTCAAACGCCGCACCCCCACGCGCTTGGCACACGGCTCGGTGGTGGTTTGTCACCGCTGTGGCTGTGGCCACCATGGCATTGACCGCCCGCTTAGGGATGTGGCAGACCGACAGGGCGCAGTACAAGGAAAACCTGCACAACCTACAGCAAGCGCAAGCCGCGTTGCCACCCTTGAGCAACGCGGCATTTGAATCCCCGGTAGACGCTGCCTTGGGCATGCACCGGAGTGTCCACTTGCAAGGCGAGTGGCTGGCAGAGCACACGGTTTTTTTGCAAAACCGCAGCCAAAACGGTGTGCCTGGCTTTTGGGTCTTGACGCCCTTGCAGTTGTCACCCACGGCGATGGTGTTGGTGCAGCGCGGTTGGGCGCCTCGTGACCGCGTCTCCAGCGAAGTGCTGCCCCCCATCGTGACGCCCACGGGCTTGGTCCATGTGCAAGGCCGTTGGGTGGCGCCACCTTCGCGCATGGTCGAGCTTGCGCAAACCGATCAAGGCACAGCATCTGGGTCGGAACCAAGGTCATCGACCATCAGGCAAAATCTAGATGTGAACGCATGGGCTGCAGAGATGAAGTTGCCCATCACCGCCACGGTGCTGCAAACCGGCGCTGCTTCTGAAGGTTTGGCACGCGACTGGGCTCCAGCCCTGTCTGGTGCCGATAAAAACCGGGGCTATGCGTTTCAGTGGTTCGCTTTGTCTGGCCTGGTGGCCGTGTTGTTTGTTTGGTTTCAAATCATTTTGGTCCTGCGCCGTGCCCCCCCAACCCAATCCTGACAAAACCCAAGCCTTGGGCTTGACGGTGTACGACCTGCCCCAGCCAGAGGCTGTGGCGCAGGCCGACGGCAACCGCAGTTGGGCTGGGCGCTGGCGCATGCTGGCGCTGCTTTTGGTGTGTGCGTCTCCAGTGATTGCCTCATATGTCACCTATTACCTGATCCGACCTGAGGCCCGCCGCAGCTTTGGTGAGTTGATCGAGCCGCAACGCGACCTGCCCGCCTTGGCCACCACCGACTTGGATGGCCGAGTGGCCTCTCTCCCCGAGCTCAAGGGGCAATGGCTGTTGATCAGCGTGTCCTCGGCCGCTTGTGCCGCCGAATGCGAAAAAAACCTGTACTTCCAGCGCCAAATTCACGCCGCCTTGGGCAAAGATCGGGACAGACTGGACCGGGTGTGGTTGATCACGGATGCCGGCGACGTTTCCCCCGCTTTGCGTGCCTCTATCCCCGGCTCCTGGAACCTGCGGGTGGACCCGCAGGGTTTGGGCCAATGGCTGCAACCCCAATCAGGGCATGGACTGACCGAGCATTTGTACCTGGTCGATCCCATGGGCCGATGGATGATGCGCTTCCCGCCGCAATTGGAAGCTGAGAATGCCCCCAAACTCAAACGCGATTTGGAACGCTTGATCCGAGCTGCCAAGTCATGGGACTTGCCCGGGCGCTGAGACCTGAATGCCATGGACACCACCCCTTTGTTTGACCTGAGCCCTTTGGCCAGTCTGTTGCTCCTGGCAGCCTTGTTGGCCTTGGGGCCGCTGGCATGGGTCTGGTGGCGTGGGGGCGCCAACCAATCGCTGTTGGCCAAACGGCACAGCCTCACGGTGTGGGTGTTGTTTCTGACCTTTGACTTGGTGGTTTTTGGGGCGTTCACCCGCTTGACCGACTCGGGCCTGGGCTGCCCCGATTGGCCGGGGTGTTATGGGCAAACCAGCCCTTGGGGTGCACAGCAGGCGATTCGCGCTGCTGAAGCCGCGCTGCCCAGCGGGGCGGTGACCTGGAGCAAGGCGTGGATCGAGATGATTCACCGTTACTTTGCCACGGCTGTGGGTGCCTTGGTGCTCTTTCTGGCTTGTGCGAGCAGCTGGCGCAGCAAGGCCTCAGGCTCAGGCTCTGGCTCAGGCTCAGGCTCAGGCTCAGGCTCAGGCTCAGGCTCAGGCTCTGAGCGGCTGGGCGTCGGCTTGGCTTGGTTCACCTTGGTGTGGATTGTGTTGCAAGGCGCTTTTGGGGCTTTGACCGTCACCATGAAATTGTTCCCACTGATCGTGACTTTGCATTTGATGGGTGGCTTGGTGTTGCTGGCATTGCTGGCGTGGCAAGTGGGCGCCTTGCGTTTTGCCTTGGGTCTGTCCCAACCCGTGGAAATCGAGCGCAGCTGGCGCCGCGCCCTGTGGTGGCTGCTGCTGCTGCTGGGGGCGCAAGTGGCGCTGGGTGGTTGGGTCAGCACCAATTACGCGGTCTTGGCCTGCGACACCTTCCCCAAGTGCCAAGACAGCTGGTGGCCAGATATGGACTTTGGCGCGGGCTTTGTGTTGTGGCGAGACTTGGGCATGTCTGCCGACGGAAGTTGGCTGCCCATGCCGGCTTTGGTCGCTATCCACTATGCGCATCGCTTGGGGGCTTATGTGCTGGCGGTGGCGGTGGCGGGCGTGTGCTGGTTGCTGTGGCCGCGGCCTGAGTTGCGCACTTGGGTCACAGCCTTGGGCGGCTTGTTGTTGTTGCAGGTGGCCACGGGCTTGAGCAATGTGGTGTTGGGCTGGCCGCTGGTGGCGGCTTTGCTGCACACCGCAGGCTCAGCCGCTTTGTTGTTGACGGTGGTTGGTTTGTTGCGCCTGAGCGTGCCGGCTGCAAGCTCGCCAGTGCCATCTGCATCCTCTGCGGGGTGGGCCACATGATGGCGCCGGTCTTTACCTTTGGCCAGCGTTGGCGGCAATTCCAGGCTTTGACCAAGCCGCGGGTGATCCAGTTGATTGTGTTTTGTGCCTTGATCGGCATGGTGCTGGCGGTGCCCGGCGTGCCAAGCTGGGACGAGGTGCGCTTGGGCGCGGTGGCCTGTTTGGGCATCTGGTTGGTGGCCGGCGCCGCAGCGGCGTTCAATTGCATCGTCGAGCAAAGCATCGATGCGCGCATGCGCCGCACCGCATGGCGGCCCACGGCCAAGGGGGAGCTGAGCAACACCCAAACCCTGTTTTTTTCAGCGGTCTTGTGCGCGGCGGGATCGTGGTTGTTGTGGGTGTATGTCAACCCCTTGACGATGTGGTTGACCTTTGCCACCTTTGTGGGTTATGCCGTGGTTTACACCGTGATCCTCAAGCCTTTGACGCCGCAAAACATTGTGATTGGCGGGGCTTCGGGTGCCATGCCGCCGGTGCTGGGTTGGGCCGCGATGACCGGGGACGTGGGCCCCGAGGCATTGATCCTCTTTCTCATCATCTTTTTGTGGACGCCTCCGCACTTTTGGGCCTTGGCCTTGTACCGGGTGGAGGACTACCGCAAATCGGGCTTGCCCATGCTGCCCGTCACCCACGGCAATGAATTCACCCGCTTGCAAATATTGCTCTACACCTGGGTGTTGTTGGCCGCTTGTTTGATGCCGTTTGTGTACCGCATGAGCGGTTGGTTTTACTTGGTCTGCGCGGTCATATTGAGCGTGATGTTTTGCTATTACGGCCATGCCTTGTGGCGTCAGTACTCAGACGAGTTGGCGCGCAAGACGTTTAAATTTTCCCTCATCCACTTGAGCTTGTTGTTTGCGGCTTTGTTGATTGACCACTATTTATAAGAGGCATGACATGACCCGACCAACAAGGCGTTCTTTCATGGCGGGTGCGCTGGTTGCTGCGGGTGCCTTGAGCGCTTGCGCCCCGGCCAAACCCAGCTTCAAGTCGTTTGACCTCACGGGCGCAGACTACGCTCTGGGCTTTGACCTGACCGATCAGCGGGGCCAGCGCCGCAGCCTGGCGGACTTCAAAGGGCGGGTGGTGATGGTGTTTTTTGGTTACACCCAGTGCCCCGATGCCTGCCCCACGGCGATGTTTCAGTTGGCCGAGCTCAAACGCGGCTTGGGTGCCAAAGGCGACATGGTTCAGGGTGTTTTTGTCACCTTGGACCCAGAGCGCGACAGCGCTGAAATGCTCAAGGCATATGTGGAAAATTTCGATCCCAGTTTTGTCGCTTTGGTGCCCACGCTGCCAGAACTCGAGGCCGTGATCACGCATTACAAGGTCTACCGCAAAAAAGTCGCTGGCCCCACGCCCACCAGTTACACCATGGACCACCTCGCGGGGTTTTACATGTATGACATGCAAGGGCGTTTGCGCTTGTTCAGCCGACCGAATATGAACACGGCCGATTTGCAATCTGACGTCGCCAGCTTGCTCGAAGGCCGCTGAAGGGTACCTGGGCTGAGCCAGACCCCCGCAAAAAAGCCGCCCGCAGGCGGCTCTTTCATTCGAGGCCGATGAGGCTCAGGCAAATTCGGCCAAGCTGGCTTTCATTTTCTTCATCGCCGCCACCTCGATTTGGCGAATGCGCTCAGCGCTCACGCCATATTCGGCCGCCAGCTCGTGCAAGGTCATGCCGCCCGAACCGTCGTCATTGACCTTGAGCCAACGCTCTTCGACGATGCGCCGGCTGCGCGCATCCAAACCTTCGAGCGCCATGGCCAAGCCATCACTGGACAGCACATCGCGTTGGTGCGCTTCCATCACCGCGGTGGGCTCGTGGCGCACATCGGTGAGGTAGGAAATCGGGCCAAAAGCATCTTCGCCATCGTCGCCCGGGTTGGGGTCGAGCACCACATCGCCACCGGCCATGCGCGCTTCCATCTCCAGCACCTCTTCGGGCTTGACATGCAGGTTGTCGGCCACTTGGTTGACCTGATCAGGGTTCAGGCTTTGGCGGTGTGCATTGGCATCGCTGACCTCGGCGCGCATGCCTTGCTTCATCGAGCGCAGATTGAAAAACAGTTTGCGCTGGGCCTTGGTGGTGGCCACCTTGACCATGCGCCAGTTTTTCAAAATGTATTCATGGATTTCGGCTTTGATCCAGTGCAGGGCATAGCTCACCAAGCGCACGCCTTGCTCGGGGTCAAAGCGCTTGACCGCCTTCATCAGGCCCACATTGCCTTCTTGAATCAAGTCGGCATGGGGCAGGCCATAGCCCAAGTACTGGCGTGAGATGGACACCACCAAGCGCAGGTGTGAGAGCACCAGTTTGCCGGCGGCTTCCATGTCTTGGTTGTCGCGCCATTGGCGGGCAAATTCTTGTTCTTGCTCCAAGGTGAGCATGGGCAAGCGGTTGGCCGCTGATATATATGCGTCCAGGTTGCCCAAGGGTGGAACCAGCGCCCAGGGATTGGCCACGCTGATGGGGCGGCTGCTCAGTGCAAGTTCTGTCATGACATTTCTCCTGAATGGATACTTAGGTGAGAATGTTAGCACTCTGTCTGGTTGAGTGCCAATCTGGTATAGATTCTAGGGTTATCCCTTGATTGCAGCTGGGGAAAGCCTCGTTTTACTGATAAAAATCAAACAGATAGGAGATATTGGTGGTTTGTGAAGCTGTGTTGATGTGTCGCAGCCAACGGGTGCTCAAGCAGGGCTGTCCCGCAGCCGGCTTCAGGCCACAGCGCGGGCATCTGCAGTGGTGCTGCCCAGAACAGCTTGGGAGAACTCCCGGGCCGAGAAGGTTTGCAAGTCTTCCAAGCTCTCGCCCACGCCAATGAAGTAAACCGGCACGGTGGCACCCGTTGTGCGTTGGCGTTCTTGCGACCACAAGGCGATGGCGGCCAGCACGCCCCCCTTGGCCGTGCCATCGAGCTTGGTGACGATCAAGCCCGTCAGCCCCAGGGCTTGGTCAAAGGTCTGAACCTGGGCCAGGGCGTTTTGTCCGGTGTTGCCGTCGATGACCAACAGCACCTCGTGAGGGGCAGAGGGATCGGCTTTTTGCACCACCCGTTTGATCTTTTTCAACTCTTCCATCAAATGGTTTTGGGTCGGCAATCGCCCTGCGGTATCGACAATGACCACGTCCTTGCCCCGGGCTTTGCCGGCACTGACCGCATCAAAGGCCACGGCGGCAGGGTCTCCACCGGCTTGGCTGACGATGTCCACTCGGCTGCGGTCGGCCCAGACTTCGAGTTGTTCCCGCGCGGCCGCTCTAAAAGTGTCGGCAGCTGCCAGCAAAACGCTGGCCCCGCTTTGGCTAAGGTGGCGCGTGAGTTTTCCAATGCTGGTGGTTTTGCCGGCCCCATTGACCCCGGCGACCATGATCACGCTGGGATGGGCCTGACCCAGGGTCAACGGCTTTTCCAAGGGGAGAAGCAGCTCACACAGCAGGTCTTCTAGCAAGGCTTGCACTTGGCGCGCCTCGGTGATGCCTTGGGACTTGACGGCTTGCTGCAACTGCTTCATCAGGTGGGTGGTGGCGGACACACCTGCATCGGCCATGAGCAAGGCCGACTCCAATTCTTCATACAACTCGGCATCGACCCGCGCGCCGGTGAAAACGCTGGCCAAGCCTTGTCCGGTGCGGGCCAAACCCTTGCGCAAGCGTTGCAGCCACCCCCCTCGTTCAGGGCTGTCCTGGCTTGGGGTGGCCGGGCTGTTGGACCCAGGTTCGGGCGTGTTTGGATTGCCACCACCTGGATCAATGGCTTTGCTTTTTTTGAAAAAACTGAACATGCGGCAGGGTATATAGTTGTTGGATCGAGCAATGCTCAGTGTGTGCGTGGTTCTTATTCTATGAAACAGTTCTTTGCGCGCTGCTTGGCCGCAGTCGCCGTGTGTTTGTGTCCCATTTTGGGGGCGCAACCCACAACCAATCCGATCAGCACGTTTACTTTGCCCAACGGCATGACCTTGGTGGTCAAACCCGATCGGCGTGCGCCCACGGCGGTGCACATGGTGTGGTTGCGGGTGGGCTCCATGGACGAAGTGGACGGCGTCTCTGGCGTGGCCCATGTGCTGGAGCACATGCTCTTCAAAGGCACGCCCAGCGTCAAAGCGGGCGAATTTTCGCGCCGAGTGGCCGCCTTGGGCGGGCGTGAAAATGCTTTTACCAGCCGAGACTACACCGGTTATTTTCAGCAAATACCGGCCCAGCGTTTGGCCGAAGTCATGCAACTCGAGGCCGATCGGTTTGCCAACAACCGGTGGGCTGACGAAGAATTCGTCAAAGAGTTGGAGGTGGTCAAAGAGGAGCGCCGCATGCGCACCGAGGACACACCCCGTGCCCTGTTGTACGAGCAACTGTCGGCTGTACAGTTCAGCGCGTCTCCCTATCGCCGACCCATCGTGGGTTGGATGGAAGATTTGGATGCGATGAAGCCAGACGATGCGCGCGCTTTTTACAGGCAGTGGTATTCACCCACCAATGCGGTGGTGGTGGTGGTGGGTGATGTGGTGGTCGATGAGGTTCACCGCTTGGCCTTGACCCACTACGGATCCATACCGGCGCGCGCCTTGCCCGAGCGCAAACCGCGCACCGAACCGCCCCAGCGCGGTATGCGCCGCTTAGAAGTGAAAGCCCCCGCCGAGCAAGCCTATGTGGCCCTGTCCTTCAAGGTGCCGACCTTCACCGGGTTTGACGGCAGCGACAGCAATCAAGACGCCTTGGCGCTGACGGTCTTGGCCGCCGTGCTCGACGGCTACAGCAGCGCCCGATTGGACCGTGCTTTGACGCAGGGGCCCCAGCGTTTGGCCGACAGCGTGGGCGCCCACAATGGTTTGACCGGGCGCGGCCCACAAACATTTGTCTTGGAAGGTGTGCCGGCGGCTGGCAAAAGTGCGCACGATCTTGAGCGCGCCATGCGCGAGCAAGTGGCCATCGTGGCGCGCGACGGTGTCAGCGAGAGTGAGCTGCGCCGGGTGAAAAATCAGTGGGAAGCCTCAGCCGTTTACGGGCGCGACTCGCTGTTCAACCAGGCCCGAGAAATCGGCAGCTTTTGGGCCGAAGGTTTACCGCTCGACACCAATGACCGTTTGATCGCTGCTTTGCAATCGATCACACCGGCGCAGGTGCAGTCGGTGGCGGCGCGGTATTTTGGCGATGACGCACTGACCGTGGCGCATTTGCTGCCCCAAGCCCGCGCTGCCACAGGGCTGCGCAAACCGTCGGTGCCCCTGAGGCATGGTGGGGGTGAGCGATGAAGCGCTGGCTAACAGGATGGGTGGCAGGGTGGATCTACCTGGGTTGTGCCCAGGCCGGTATTCCCATTGAGCATTGGACCTTGGCCAATGGAGCCCGGGTTTATTGGGTGCACAGCCCCAACCTGCCCATGGTGGATGTGCAAATTGATTTCGATGCCGGGGGTCGGCGTGACCCAACGGAGCGTTCTGGTTTGGCCAGTGCCACCGCGATGATGATTGGCAAAGGTTTAAAAGCTCGCGGCAATTTGCCAGCCATGGACGAAAACGCGGTGGGCGAAGCCTGGGCCGACGGGGGTGCTTTGTTCTCTGCTTCAGCCAGCAGCGACCGCATGAGCTTTACCCTGCGCAGCCTGACCCGACCCGAGGTGCTGGACGCGTCCATGCGCTTGGCCGCCCGACACTTGGCAGATCCCGCCTTCGCCGCAGACATATGGGCCCGCGAACGTGAGCGCTGGAGTGCCAGTTTGCGCGAGGCTCTGACCAAACCCGGCACAGTGGCCGATCGTGCCTGGACCCCCGCTGTGTTTGGCACCCATCCTTATGGTCAACAAACCACACCCGAGAGCTTGCTGTCGGTGTCGGTGGCCGATATGCAGGCCTTCCATGCGCGTCACATCGTGCCGTGCCGCGCCAAGGTCAGCGTGGTGGGTGCGCTCAGCCGGGCCCAGGTGCAAGCGCGGGTGACCGAACTGCTGGCGGCTTTGCCCGCCGGGGCCTCGTGTGCCGCATTGCCTGCCGTGCCAGAAGTGCAGCCACTCACGCAAGCCAAAGAAATCTCCATTCCGTTTGAATCTGCCCAAGCCCATGTCAGCATGGGGCAACCCGGCTATAAACGCGATGACCCTGACTTTTTTGCCCTCACGGTGGGCAACTATGTGTTGGGAGGCGGTGGCTTTGTGTCGCGCTTGACCGAGCAAGTGCGTGAAAAACGAGGCCTGAGCTACAGCGTCTACAGTTATTTTTCCCCTGGCTTGCATGCGGGACCCTTTGCCATTGGTTTGCAAACGCGGCCTGACCAGGCGCGCCAGGCGGTGGAAGTGGCGCGTTCTGTGCTGAAAGAGTTTGTGGAAAAAGGCCCCACCGAGGCTGAGTTGCAAGCGGCCAAAGACAACCTGAACGGTGGCTTTGCCCTGCGCTTGGACAGCAATCGCAAATTGCTCGACAACTTGGCCAACATCGCCTGGCATCAACTGCCCTTGGACTACCTTGATACCTGGACGCAAAAAGTGCAGGCCCTGACCGTGCAAGACATCACCCAAGCTTTTGCGCGCAAAGTCCAGCCTGACCGCCTGGTGACGGTGGTGGTGGGAGGCGCGCCCTGAAGCCCGCCCGCAAAACCCCTGCCGGGCCGCAGCGGGCCAAAGTCAAAGGCGAGGTGCGCATCATTGGGGGTTTGTGGAAGCGCAGCAAGCTGTCGGTGCTCGATCGCCCGGGGCTGCGGCCCACGCCCGATCGGGTGCGCGAAACCTTGTTCAATTGGCTCGGCCAAGACTTGCATGGTTGGCGCTGCCTGGATGCGTTTGCGGGCAGCGGTGCCCTGGCCTTTGAAGCTGCTTCACGCGGCGCCAAAGAGGTGCTGGCGTGCGAAACCGATGGCGCCTTGGTCGAGCAGTTGTTGACCAGCAAAGCCAAGCTCAAAGCCGATGGTGTGCTGATCCAGCGCGCCAATGGGCTGAATGCCTTGCTGGCCCAGGCCCCGGCGAGTTGGGACTTGGTTTTTTTGGACCCCCCGTTTGACAGCGCCTTGTTGGCCCCCAGCTTGCAAGCGGCGCAAGCCGCGATCAAGCCGGGTGGCCGGGTGTACTTGGAGGCCGGCGAAGCCTGGGGCGAGGCCCAATTGGCCCCCTTGGGATGGCAACTCCAACGCCATTTGCGCGCTGGTGCGGTTCATGCGCATTTGCTGGGCCTGGCCAGCCTGGTCTCCAGCGGATAATTCGCACGCTAATCAACAGGAGCCAGCATGCGCCAACCCGTGATCGCGGTTTACCCCGGCACTTTTGACCCCATCACTTTGGGCCACTTGGACTTGGTGCGGCGCGCTTGTGCCTTGTTTGACCAGGTGGTGGTGGGGGTGGCCATGGCACACCACAAAAAAACCATGTTCAGTTTGGATGAGCGCTTGGAAATGGTTCAAGAGGCCACGGCCAGCCTGGGCGCGGTGCGGGTGGCGCCGTTTGATGGCTTGGTGCGTGACTTTGTTCGCGCCCAAGGCGGCGTGGTCATGGTGCGCGGTGTGCGCTCGGTCAGCGACTTTGACTACGAGCACCAATTGGCTGGCATGAACCGCCACTTGATGCCTGAGGTGGAAACCATCTTCATGGCCCCGTCTGCCAGCCAACAACACACCTCCAGCACCTTGGTGCGCGAAATCACGCTGTTGGGAGGCGAGGTGGAGCCTTGGGTCACCCCTGAGGTGCTGCGCCGTTTGATGGCCAAAAAACAAGCGGCGGCCTGAGCCATGGCCGATATTTTTTTGGTGCGCCATGGCGAAACCGCTTGGAACCGTGAGTTGCGTTTTCAAGGCCAAATCGATGTGCCATTGAACGACTTGGGGCTCATCCAGGCGCAGCGCTTGGCCGACCGCTTGCGGGTGGAGTGGCAAAGCGGGTTTGACAAACCCCTGCGCCTGTTCAGCAGCGACTTGCAACGCGCCCATCAAACCGCACAAACCTTGGGCCAGGCTTTGGGCCTGGCGGTGACGGCCCATGCCCCGCTGCGCGAGCAGCACTTCGGCCTGTTTGAGGGCCTGTTGTCGGCCGACATCCAGCGCGATCACGCCGATGTGTGGCAGCGCTGGCTTCAATTTGAAGCTGATTTTGCGATCCCCGGCGGCGGCGAGAGCACGCGTGCATTCCATGCCCGGGTGTGCCAAGCGGTGCGCGATTTGGCACAGGCCCATGCCGACCACACCTTGGTCATCGTCACCCATGGTGGCGTGCTCGACATGCTGTGGCGCAGCGCCCAAGGCCTGCCACTCGACGGCCCGCGCACCTGTGACATCCCCAATGTGGGCTTGAACCACATGCGTTGGCAGGGCGATCAGCCCCAAATTGTGCGTTGGGCCGATACCGCGCACTTGGGGGGCTTGCCCGAACAACCCAATTTCAAACAGCGTTTGCGCCCGGTGGCCTGATGCGTGAGATCACCCGTCATCCCATTTCGGGTCGCGCTGATCGGGTTTTGTGCCGCAGCGCAGCCGACCCATTCAAGCCTTGGGAAATGACATGGCTTTGATGATCACGGATCAATGCATCAATTGCGATGTGTGCGAACCCGAGTGCCCCAACCTGGCCATTTACATGGGCAGTGAGATCTATGAAATCGACCCGGACAAATGCACCGAATGCGTGGGGCATTTCGACGAGCCCCAGTGCGTTCAAGTGTGCCCCGTGGCCTGCATCCCGGTCAACCCCGAGCGCATCGAGGGGGCTGACCAGTTGTGGGCCAAATTCCACCGCTTGCAGGCGCAGGCGAAATAGTGAGTCACTTTGTTTGTGGCCTGGCCTGTGAGGCCACGCCTGTTTGTGCGCTGGCGCCACCGTCAATGGGGCGGCGTGTCTGGTGTCGCAGGCTGGACCGTGTCGGCGGGCGCCTGTGGTTCAGCCTGCACCGGACGGGGCGGTTTGGGCCGGGGTGGTTTGCTGGTGTGGATGCGCTGGGTGGCGCGGGTGAAGTCGCCGCTGAGCAAGTCGTCCACCGCCGATAGGCTGCGCGCCACGCAAGCGTGGATCAGTTCACGCTGCTCAGGGCTGGGTTTTTTCAGCACCCAGTGAATCACCTCTGACTTCACCCCGGGGTGGCCAATGCCCAAGCGCAAGCGCCAGTAGGCGTCTGTGCCTAATTTGGCATGGATGTCACGCAAACCGTTGTGCCCCGCATGGCTACCCCCCAGCTTGAGCTTGGCCTCGCCGGGCACCACGTCAAGCTCGTCGTGCACAACCAAGACTTGCTCGGGTTCAATTTTGTAAAAACGCGCCAGGGCAGCCACCGATGTGCCAGAGGCATTCATAAAGGTTTGCGGCTCCAACAACCAAAGGGTTTGGCCGTTGACTTGTGTGCGTGCCACCAAGCCTTGGTAACCCCGTTCATGTTGCAAATGCAGCTTGAGTTTTTGTGCGAGCGCATCAACCCACCAAAAACCGGCGTTGTGGCGGGTGTCTTGGTATTCGGGGCCAGGGTTGCCCAGGCCCACTATCAGTTTGATCATGGAGACATTATCTGACTGTGTAGAAAAACGGCCCACCGAGGTGGGCCGTTTTTGTGGACACAAGAAAAAGGAAGTGGATTACTTCTTGCCGGCTGGCGCTGCGGGTGCAGCAGGGGCCGGGGTTTCTTCTGCGGCCACTGACACCACGGCCACCAGGACCGGGTTGTTTTTGCCACGCACCACAGCGCTCACGCCGTTGGGCAATGTGATGTCTTGCAAGTGCAACGAGTTGCCCTTTTTCAAACCGCTGAGATCCACCGCGATGAACTCGGGCAGATCGGCAGGCAGACAGGACACTTCAATCTCGGTCAACACATGGTTGATCAAGCAAGCGTCAGCCTTGACAGCGGGGGAGTTTTCTTGACCGCTGTAGTGCAAGGGCACCTTCATGTGCAGCTTGGTGTTGGCATCCACGCGTTGGAAATCGATGTGCAGCACCAGCGGCTTGAAGGGGTGGAACTGCACATCGCGCAGCAACACCTGGGCAGCTTGTTGGTTCAACTCCATCTCCAAAATGGTGGAGTGGAAAGCCTCTTTTTTCAAGGCGTGCCACAAGGCGTTGTGGTCGAGTTCGA
Source organism: Pseudomonadota bacterium (assembly GCA_041174965.1). GTDB lineage: Bacteria > Pseudomonadota > Gammaproteobacteria > Burkholderiales > Burkholderiaceae_C > Limnohabitans. The sequence continues at coordinate 29,122 of JBEDFU010000318.1, forward strand.
TCAGCTGGGGCTCGCCCTTACCGCCGTACACAATCCCTGGCGTGCGGCCAGTGATGCGCAGACGGCGGCTCGCACCCGTACCCTGCTTGCTTCGCTCAAATGCGACAAATTTCATGATGACTCCTGTGTGAATCCACCGCGACCAGTGGGATTCAGGGTTAAAAAAAGGGCTGCGAACAACCCGCTGTTGAGTTCTTCGTCAGGGCAATGTTTTAAAACAATTGCTCCTGGTCGGAGAACAAACTCATCACCGACTCGCCTTTGGCAATGCGCTGGATCGTTTCGGCGATCAGTGCGGCCACCGAGAGTTGGCGGATTTTGGGGGATTGGGCGGCGCTCATGGTCAAGGGAATGGTGTTGGTGATCACCACCTCGTCCAAGGCACTGCCTTGGTTGATGCGCTCTATGGCCGGTCCCGAGAAAATGGGGTGGGTGCAATACGCATAAACTTTTTTGGCACCGCGCTCTTTGAGCACCTCGGCGGCTTTGACCAAGGTGCCTGCTGTGTCGATCATGTCGTCCATGATCACGCAGTTGCGCCCTTCGATCTCGCCAATCACGTGCATGACTTCGCTGACGTTGGCTTTGGGGCGGCGTTTGTCGATGATGGCCAAGTCGCAGCCGAGTTGTTTGGCCAAAGCGCGGGCGCGCACCACGCCACCGACATCGGGCGAGACCACGATCAGGTCTTCGTAGCCTTTTTGACGCAAGTCGCCCAGCAACACCGGCGAGGCGTAAATATTGTCCACCGGGATGTCAAAAAAGCCCTGGATTTGGTCGGCGTGCAAATCCATGGTCAGGATGCGGGCCACACCCACGGTTTGCAGCAAGTTGGCCACCACTTTGGCCGAAATCGGCACGCGGGTGGATCGCGGGCGGCGGTCTTGGCGGGCATAGCCAAAGTAGGGGATCACGGCGCTGATGCGCTCGGCCGACGCGCGCTTGAGGGCGTCCACCATGATGAGCAATTCCATCAGGTTTTCATTGGTGGGGGCACAGGTGGGCTGAACCACAAACACATCGCGGGCGCGGACGTTTTGGTGCAATTCGACAGTGACTTCGCCGTCTGAGAAGCGGCCCACCGTGGCTGCCCCGAGTTCGATGCCCAAGTTTTCGGCAATTTCTGCGGCCAAGCTTGGGTTGGCATTGCCCGTGAAGACCATGAAATCAGATAGAGGGGTCGACATGATGATGTTGTTTGAAATACCGAATCGATGACCACCAACGCCACAACACCGCTGGCCTACGGTGTTGACCGTGACCCACGCGTGCCGCCTTAAAAACTTTGGCAGGGGAGGAAGGACTCGAACCCTCGCATGCCGGAATCAAAATCCGGTGCCTTGACCAACTTGGCGACTCCCCTACACGGGCAAAGGACCAAAACCCTTTGCCGATCAATCTTTACCTAAAGCCCATGCTGCCAAGGGATGGGCTTTTAAATTGCGACACACCTTGATTTGCCAGCCTTGGGGTGTTTGTGGCCACTCCAGGTCGTGGGGCAGCAGGGCAAACACCGCACTTCCAGAACCGGTCATCCGAGCTTGCAACCCGAGCCGCGTGAGCCAATCCAGGGCCTGCGTGACTTCGGGGCACCACTTTTGGGCCACCGGCTGCAAATCGTTTCGACCAAAGCCAAAGCCTTGTGCAGCAAAGCCGGAGATTGTAGCAGGATCTGTGTCGCGTTTGAGGTCCGGATCCTTGAAGATCAAGGCGGTGTCCAGGCCCGCAGCCGGTTTGACGATGACAAATTGCGCCTCTGGCAGCTCGATCGGGGTGATGCGCTCGCCCACGCCTTCCACCCAGGCCGATTGGCCGTGCAAGAAAAAGGGCACATCCGCTCCCAGGGCCAAGGCAATGGGCAGCAATCGCTCCAGCGGCCAATGCAGTTGCCACAAGCGGTTGAGCGCCATCAAGGTGCTGGCGGCATCAGAGGAACCGCCGCCCATACCCGCCTGGGCGGGCAGGCGCTTGTCCAATGTGATGTGCGCGCCCATCGTGACACCTGAAGCGGCTTGCAGGGCCGTCGCGGCTTGCACACACAGGTCGTTGGGCGGCAGGGGTGGGCCCAAGTCGAGGCGGGTGATGGTAGATTTGGCGGTGGTTTCAATGTGCAAGCGGTCGCACCAATCGACCAGCATGAAGACCGATTGCAAAGCGTGATAACCATTGGGCATGCGACCCACCACGTGCAAAAACAAATTGATTTTGGCCGGGGCCGCGATGTCGTAGAGCGCGCTCATGGGCTGGGTGAAACCATCAAGGTCACGGCCGGTTCGGGTTGATGGCGCTTGGCGCTCCAGGGTCCAGCGGCGCCCGTTCGTTCGATGGTCCAGCCCGGCACGGCCAGGTCGCGGCCTGCCAACCATTCAAACAAAGCGGTCAAGGGCAAATCGGTTCCGGTGGCGGCTTGGGTCATTTCGGACAGGTTGGCAAATTTGCGGGTTTGGCCGTTTTGCAGCCATTGGGCCAGCCCCGGCGACCAGCGCAACACCAGGCTGGCATGGCCCAGGGGTGAGAACAGGGTCAATTCACCTTCGTTGGCATTGCCCTCCAGTTCAAAGGCGGCTGAAACATGTTGAACCGGGGTTTGGTGCACGGTCAGGCTCATGCGCCCTTGCCAAAAAGCGTCGCGTGGGAGTTGGGGGGGGAGGGTGCAAGCACCCAGCCACGCCAGCACAAACAGCCCCAGCAACGCGCGTTTGATCAAAGATCGACCTTCAATCGGCGCAAAGTCTCACGCAGGGTTTCGGTGTCGCCGCCTTTTTGCATCCCCTCACGCCAAATCTTCATGGCGTCATCACGTTGATTCAGTTGCCACAGCACCTCGCCCATGTGGGCTGCAATCTCGGGATCGGATTGGCTGGCGTAGGCCTTTTTCAACAAGGCCAAGGCCACGGGTAAATTGCCCAAGCGAAACTCCACCCAGCCCAGGCTGTCGGTGATGGCGGGATCGTTGGGTGCCAGCTCCAGGGCGCGCACGATCAGTTGCTTGGCTTCACCCAAACGCAAATTTCGATCGGCCAAGGAATAGCCCAAGGCGTTGTAGGCATGGGGTTGCTCGGGCAGGCGCCGGATCAACTCGCGCAAACGCTGCTCCATGTCGTCAAGGCGATTGAGTTTTTCGTCCAACATGGCCAGCTCATAAAGCATGTCGTTGTCTTGGGGGTCGCGCAAAACCGCCATGCTGAGCAACTCGTGTGCTGCCAAGAATTGCTTGCTGTCGCGCAGCAGTTTGACTTCGGCCAAGAGTTTCCCCCGGGCTTGGCTGGCGTTTTCAACGCGCAGGTTTTGGATCAAGCTGCGCGCTTCGCTGAGTTTGCCTTGGCGGGCCAGCAATTGGGCGCGTCGGCTTTGCGCTTGCAGGACAAAGTCAGGATGCTCAATCTTTTGCAGCCATTCCTGTGCGCGCGTTTCATCCAGGCGCTTCTCGGCCACCTGGGCCAGACCGAGGTAAGCCTGAGCCAAGCCGCGCTGCGATGGATTGGCCTGGGTTTGCACCAGGCCCAAATAGCGTTGCAAAGCCACTTCGGCGGCCTCGGGTCGGTTTTCATCCGCATGCAACAAGCCCAGCATCAGCCAAGCCTGTGGTACCTGCGGTTGCGACTGCGTCATGTCCTGCAGTTGGCCCAACGCTGAAGCGTACTGCTTGTTTTCCAGTTGCCATTGGATCAGGCTGAGTCGGAGTTCGGGCTGCGTCACTTTGGTCAAGGACAGATTCAACAAATCCATCGCGGCCGGGACATTTTTTTCAACCAGATCCAAGGCCAACAACCCTGGGCCCATGGCGCTGGGCTCGGCTTGGTAGGCTTTTTGGGCCGCATCCAAAGCCCCTGATGTGTCACCGGCATTGAGCCGCACCCTCCCCACACTGGTCCAAGCCGCAGCGGCGGTGGTTGAGGTTTGAAGATAAGGTGCAATGGCCTGTTCCAAAATAGAAACGGCCTTTTTTTTGTCGCTCACCTGTGCCAAATGCCGGTGCAGGTTGGCCAGGGCCATGTTTCGCTCCTCGGCCGGGGCCAGGTCGACTTCGGCGCGCAAAGGCTCTGCTGCGTCGCCCACGCGGTTGAGTGCCAACAAGATTTGCAAGGTGTACAAGTTGGCCTGGCGCGAAGAGGGATTGGCGCGCTTCCAAGCCCTGGCCGCTTGCAAGGCTGCCTCACCCGAGCGTGACTGCAAAGCCACATCAACGGCCCTTTGGTAGAGGCGGACATCGTTGACTTTGGTGGCTGCATCCAGCAGCAAAGAAAAGGCTGCTCCAGGGTTGTTTTGGCGGGCGTTGAGTTCGCCCAGCAAGACCTCATAAAAGGCTTCGGCCATCAGGGCCGATTGCTGGCGGTTTTGGGCCGGGTTTCGGCCTGTGGCGGTTTGGCCCCAGGCGAGAGTGGATCCAGCCAACAAAATGCACAAGGTCCAGCGCGCTGATTTTTTCATCCACAGATGATAATCGCAGCTTTGCTTTTGCTGCTGCGCTCATGCCCGAATTACCCGAAGTTGAAGTCACCCGCATGGGATTGGCGGCCCCCCTGACAGGGGCCCGCATTGAGGCGGTTTACATGGGCAAACCCTTGCGCTGGCCGTTGCAGTGTCTGCCCCAGAGTTTGGTCGGGCGCACGATTTTGGGTGTACGTCGCCGCGGTAAGTATTTGTTGATGGACCTCAGTGAGGGTCTTTTGTTGTGGCATTTGGGCATGTCCGGCAGCTTGCGCGTGTGGCCGCGCCGGCCCGAACCCGGGCTGCATGACCACTTTGACTTGGTCACATCAAACGGTTGTTTGCGTTTGAACGATCCGCGCCGTTTTGGCGCTGTGGTCTATGCCCCAGGCCAAGACAGCCCGCAAGCCCAGCAATTGCTCGGCCACTTGGGGGTGGAGCCTTTGGAGCCGGGTTTCGAGCCCTCATCCTTCTATCAGGCCTTGCACCAGCGGCGAACGGCCATCAAGCCCTTGCTGCTGGGCGGCGCTGTGGTGGTGGGGGTGGGGAACATCTATGCATGCGAAGCCTTGTTCATGGCCGGCATTCGGCCCACGCTCTCGGCCCAGCGCATCAGCCGGGTGCGGGCCACGGCTTTGCATGCGGCCATTCAACAGGTCTTGTCCCGCGCCATTGCGATTGGCGGCAGCAGCCTGCGTGACTTCAGCGGCACCGAGGGACAAAGCGGCTACTTCCAGCTGGAAACCAAGGTCTATGACCGCGAGGGCTTGCCTTGCCGCGACTGCGGCACCATCATCCGTCGGCGGGTTCAAGGGCAGCGCTCGACGTTTTATTGCCCTCAATGCCAGCGCGCATAAGCCATGTCCGTTGACCTGACCCACTTTGCCCCACAGCTGATCAAGTGGCAGCGGCAACATGGTCGCCATGACCTTCCCTGGCAAAAAAGCCTAGAGCCCTACCCGGTGTGGTTGTCGGAAATCATGTTGCAGCAAACCCAGGTCAGCACGGTCAAAGCCTATTACGAGCGATTTTTAAGTCGCTGGCCCCGGGTAGAGGATTTGGCCGCAGCAGAACTTGACGAGGTCATGGGCTTGTGGAGCGGGTTGGGCTATTACAGCCGTGCTCGCATGCTGCACCGCTGCGCCCAAACTGTGGTGCGAGAGCATGCGGGCCACTTTCCCAACGACATGGCCGCGTTGCAAAAGCTGCCCGGCATTGGCCCCTCGACTGCGGCGGCCATTGCTTCATTGTGTTTCGGTCAAGCGGTGTCCATCATGGACGGCAATGTGCGCCGGGTGCTCACCCGGCTGCTGGCCTTTGATGAAGATCTGGCCTTGTCCTCTGCGCAAAAAAACCTGAACCGGCACGCCCATGCCTTGTTGCCCCAAGGGCGCTGGGTCAAATCCATGCACCAGTACACCCAAGGTTTGATGGACTTGGGCGCCACGGTGTGCCACAGCCGCCAACCCGATTGCGACCAATGCCCGGTGCGCTCCATTTGCCAAGGCCATGCCAGCGGGGTGCCCACGGCATTTCCGCGCAAAACCCGCAAATTGGTGCGCCGTTCACAGGCGTGGTGGTTGCTGTTGTTGCGCACGCCCGAGGGTGCCGTGTGGTTGCGCAAGCGGCCCGCCAGCGGCATTTGGGCCGGTTTGTATGGTCCACCCGTGTTTGACAGCGAAGCTCTGGCGATGGCAGCCATCCCTTTGGGTTGGCAAAAAAACACAGACGTTCATGCGCCTTTTGTGCATGTGCTCACCCATCGAGATTTGCACTTGCATCCGATGTGGCTGACGGTCCCCGCCACTACCCGCTGGGGCGAAGGGCAGTGGTGGGCTGCAGATGCCTGGCCCCAGCTGGGCCTGGCAGCACCGTTGCGTCGTTTGTTGCTTGGTTGAAGCTCAGGCCTTGTCAGCTTGCTCGCGGTGCCGCGACAGGGTGACCCAATCGGTGTGAAAGCGCTGGGCCAATTGCTCAACCATGTAAACCGATCGGTGTTGGCCGCCGGTGCAACCAATGGCCACGGTCACATAGCTGCGGTGGTCCTGGTTGAGAGAGGGCAACCAGTCCCGCAAAAAACGCTCAATGTCATCAGCCATGCGCTTCACGGTGGCGTGTTGCTCAAGCCAATCCATCACGGGCCCATCGCGCCCGCTCAGATCGCGCAGCTCATTTTCGTAATGGGGATTGGGCAACATGCGCATATCAAACACAAAGTCGGCATGCATGGGGATGCCGCGCTTAAAGGCGAATGATTCGAACATCAGTGTCAGCTTGGCCGCTGGTGCGGAGATCAATGACTTGACGTAGCTTTGAAGCTTGGCGCTGCGCAGGTGGCTGGTGTCAATGATGTGGGCTTTGTCGCGCAAGTCCACCAACAGCTGGCGTTCCAGTTCAATGGACTCGATCAAGTTGCGCTCAATATCGGGGTCCACGCTGAGGGCATCGTTGCGCGACAGCGGGTGACGGCGGCGGGTTTCTGAGTAGCGCTGAACCAAGGTGTCGGTGCTGGCATCCAAAAAAAGCATGCGCACATCGACATCTTTTTGGCGCACCAAATCCAGCTCTTGCGGCAGCAGTGGCAGCGAGGCGGCACTGCGCACATCCATGGCAATGGCGATGCGCTTTTCCTTGCGCTTTTGCTCAAGCTGTACAAACGAGCGCAGCAGTTCGGGCGGCAAATTGTCCACACACAAATAACCCGCATCCTCCAAGGCGTGCAGCGCCACCGATTTGCCCGATCCGGACATGCCGGTGATGAGCACCAACTCTTGCCGCAGCTTCTTCATGCCCCACCGCCAGCGCTGAGGTTTTGCAGCATCTCTTGTGCGTGGGCCAAGGATGTGGCGGAGCGCTTGTCGCCGCCGAGCATGCGGGCAATCTCTTGCACCCGATCGTTGTCCGTGACCGCTTGCAGCTGGCTGAAGCTGCCACTTTTGTCGCTGCGCTTGGTGACCACCCAGTGGTGGTGGGCGCATGCAGCGACCTGCGGCAAATGGGTGACGGCCAGCACTTGGCGGTCGGCACCGAGTTGCTGCATCAATCGACCCACGGTTTCGGCCACCGCGCCACCGACCCCTGAATCGACCTCATCAAAGATCAAGGTCTGGGCCTGCCCCAGCGCGCTGGTGGTCACCGCAATCGCCAAAGCGATGCGAGACAACTCGCCACCAGAGGCGACTTTGCCCACCGGCCTAGGGGTGCTGCCTGCATGCCCGGCCACCAAAAAAACCACTTCTTCCAAGCCGCTGGATTGGCCTTGGGGCAATTTGTTCAAGGCCACTTCAAAACTGCCGCCTTGCATCCCCAGGCCTTGCATGGCTTGGGTGATGGCCTTGGCCAATTTGGGCGCGCTGCGCCCGCGCGCTTGAGAGACCCGTTTGGCCTCTGTTTGGTAGGCTTGGGCCGCAGCTTGTTGGGCCTTTTCCAGCGTGGCCAAGTCGCTGGCCAACTCCAGTTTTTTTAATTCAGCACGCCAAGACAGCAGCAAGCCAGCCAAATCAGCCGGCGCACGTTTGTAGCGACGGGCCAAAGACATCCACAGGCCCATCCGCTCATCCAGGATTTGCAGGCGTTGCGGGTCCAGGTCGGTGCGGCGCAACCAACTTTGCAAGGTGTGGGCGGCGTCCGAGGCTTGCGCCAAGCTCGAGGCCAAGACATCGGCCACATTTTGAAACTCAGGTTCAACTTGGCTCTGCTCAAGCATGAGGTGCTGCGCTTTGGACAGCTGTGCCAGCGTGCCTTGCTCGTCGCCATCGAGCTCGTGCAAGGCTTGTTGGGCCGCATCGAGCAAGGCTTGCGCATGGCTTAGGCGGGTGTGATCGGCATTGAGCGTTTCCCACTCATCGGGCAAGGGGTTGAGTTTTTCCAACTCAGAAATTTGCCATTCCAAGCGTTCACGCTCTTGGACCAAGTTGGATTGGGCCAGTTTGGCTTGCTCCAGGGCCAGTTGGCTGGCGCGCCATTCTTGCCACAGGACTGCCAAGGCTTTGGTGTCAATGCCGCCGTAGGCGTCGAGCAAGCCGCGCACCGCATCGGGTCTGGTGAGGCTTTGCCAGGCATGTTGGCCATGGATGTCGACCAAGCAATCGCCGACCTCGCGCAGTTGGGTGGCGGTGGCGGCGCTGCCATTGATCCAGGCCCGGCTTTTGCCTTGCGCGTCAATGGTTCGTTTGAGCAGCAAGGTGTCACTGGCATCGAAGCCAGCGTCACTCAACCACTGCTGCAATGGTGCTGAGATGTCGAATTCGGCACTGATTTCACACCGGGTTGCACCTTCGCGCACCACGCTGGCTTCAGCACGTGCTCCCAAGGCCAACTGCAAGGCATCAATCAAAATGGATTTGCCCGCGCCCGTCTCACCCGTGAGCACACTCAGGCCCGATGAAAACTCCAGGTCCAGGCTGCGCACAATCACAAAATCGCGCAAACCCATGGCGCGCAGGCTCATGCTCCCCCCTCGTTCCAATGCAGTTTTTTGCGCAAGGTGTCAAAGTAACTCCAACCCTTGGGGTGCAAGAAAGTCACTTGGTGCTGTGAGCGCCGCACCGTGATGCGGTCGCCGTGCAGCAGTTTGGCCAGCGACTGCATGTCAAAGTTGGCGCTGGCGTCGCGCCCGGACACCAATTCCACCGCAATTTCACCCGGATCGGCCAGCACGATGGGGCGGTTGGACAAGGTGTGTGGCGCAATGGGCACCAGCGCCCAGCCCGACAACGCGGGGTGGAGCACCGGCCCGCCCGCCGACAAAGCGTATGCAGTGGAGCCCGTGGGCGAGGCAATGATCAAACCATCTGCCCGCTGATTGGCCACAAAGTGGCCATCCACCTCGACCCGCAGCTCCACCATGCCCGAGGTGGCACCGCGGTTGACCACCACATCGTTCATGGCCAAGGCGTCAAAAACACAAACCCCATCGCGCCACACCTTGGCATGCATCAAGGGACGCTGGTCCACCTCATACAAGCCCTCCAGCATGGGGGTCAAGGTGGCTTGGTAGCCATCCAGGGCGATGTCGGTGATGAAGCCCAGCCGGCCTTGGTTGATGCCAATCAAGGGCACGCCCGCCGCGGCCAAGCGCCGACCAAAGCTGAGCATCGTGCCGTCACCGCCCACCACCAAGGCCACATCGCAGTGCTGGGCAATGCCGTCCACATCCAGGGTGCGCAAGCCTTTCAGGCCGGTGTGGTTGGCGGTTTCTTGTTCCAGGCAAACGCTGCAGCCCAGCTGGGTCAGAAAGTGGGCGATGTCTTGTAAAACATCGCGCACGCCGGACAGCTGGGTGGTGCTTTGGGGATTGGGGTATTTACCAATCAGGGCGATTTGTTGAAAGCGAATGGGCATGGGGAAATTACATCATTAAAATCATTCGAAATCATGACCATCCTAGACGATCGCGCCAAGTTATTGCTTAAAGCGTTGGTTGAACGCTATATCGCCGATGGCCAGCCGGTGGGATCGCGCACTTTGTCCAGGGCTTCCGGCCTGGAGCTGTCACCCGCCACCATTCGCAATGTGATGTCCGATTTGGAGGAACTGGGCTTGATTGCCAGTCCCCACACCTCGGCCGGTCGGGTGCCCACGGCGCGCGGCTACCGCTTGTTTGTCGACACCATGCTGACGGTGCAACGCGAGCAACTCCAAACCCCGGCCCTGGCGGCCGAGCAACCGCAAAAAGTCATTTTGAATGCGGCGCAGTTGCTGTCCAACTTGTCACATTTCGTGGGTGTGGTGATTGCACCCAGGCGCACCTCGGTGTTTCGCCACATTGAATTTTTGCGCTTGTCGGAGCGCCGTTTGCTGCTGATCATCGTCTCGCCAGAGGGTGATGTGCAAAACCGGGTCATCTTCACCGAGACCGATTACTCTTCGAGCCAACTGGTCGAGGCGGCCAACTTCCTCAACACCCATTTCGCAGGCATGGCCATCGAGCAGGTGCGCGAACGCCTCAAGAGCGAGGTGGACAAACTGCGCAGCGAAATCGCCACCTTGATGCAAACGGCGGTTGCGGCTGGCTCCGAGGCGATGAGCGACACCACCGCAGAGGTCATCATCAGCGGCGAGCGCAACCTGCTGGCGGTGAGCGACTTCTCCAGCGACATGGGCCATTTGCGCCGGGCCTTCGAGCTGTTTGAACAAAAAGCGCAACTGATGCGCTTGCTCGACGTGTCTTCCCAAGCCGAGGGGGTGAGCATTTTCATTGGCGGCGAGAGCCAAATCGTGCCCTTTGAAGAACTCTCGGTGGTCAGCTCGCCGTATGAGGTCAATGGCCAGGTCGTGGGCACATTGGGGGTGATTGGCCCCACCCGCATGCCCTATGAGCGCATGATCCAAATCGTGGACATCACGTCACGGCTGGTCAGCAATGCCCTCAGCCACCAAAACAAATAACCATTCATGCGCTGGGCCCTGACGCTAGGCGCAGTGGCGCACCTGATCTTGGCCTGGGGTGTGGGTCTGTCGGTGGACGAGGCCCATTACGCCTTGTACGCCTACCACTTGGA
>JBEDFU010000319.1:0-3311 GCA_041174965.1 Pseudomonadota bacterium
GCCTTGCGGCACGGTCCCTACAAGGTGCCGGGTGGCCCGTTTACCCAAGCGGATTACCTGAAGGTGGTGCTCGAGGCGGGTTTCACCGGCAATGTGGTGGTGGGCACGGACCTGGCCAGCATCCGCTTGCCAGCCCCATAAAACCAGCCGCTGGTTATCGGTGGGGACTCACGCCAAGTATTGCCCGCCATTCACATGCCAGGTTTGACCGGTGACATGGGCCGCGCCCTCTGAGGCCAAAAACTGAACGATGGGGGCGATGTCGCTGGCGCTGGCAATGCGGCCCAGGGGCACCTGATCGGCCGCTGCATGAATCTCCGCTTCGCTCATGCCCTGGCGCGGTTGGGCGGTGTCGGTGATGCCCGGTGCCACGGCATTCACCCGGATGCGGTGGGCCGCCAAGGCCATGGCGCTGGCGCGCGTCAGGCCCACCAAACCGGCTTTGCTCGAGACGTAATGGGCGGCTTTGGGCGAGCTGCGAAAGGCCGCGCCAGAGGTGATGTTGATGATGCTGCCGCCACGCCCCTGCGCGATCATTCGCCGCGCCGCTTGTTGGGTGCATAAAAAAGGCGCCTTGAGGTTCACCGCCAAGGTTTGGTCCCACATGGCCTCGGTGAGATCGAGGAAATCAGCGCGCGGAAATATGGCGGCGTTGTTGACCAAGATATCCACGCCGCCCTGGGCGTCGGCTTGTGCAAACAAATGCGCGATCTGCGCGGTGTCCGTCAAATCGGCTTTGACCCAGGTGACCCTCGCGCCCATGTCGGACAGGGTCTGCATGCCATTTTCGGCGGCGGCCTCATCCATGTAGTTGGCAATGATGCGGGCGCCGGCTTGCGCGAGTGCCACCGCAATGGCCAAACCAATGCCTTGCTGTGCGCCAGTGACCACGGCATGGGCGTGGGACAAGCTGGGTTGGGTCATGGTGGGCTGTTCGTTCATGGCTGTTTCCTGATGGTGTTGGGCTTTTGGCTAATAATCGATGAGAAGAGATTTTTATAAAAAAATCAATAATTTAAATAAATACAACATGAAAAAGCACGATCAAGCCCCGATTTTGGCTTACGCCATCACCATTTTTTTGAGCGCGTTTTTGTTGTTTCAAGTTCAGCCCATGATGGGCAAGATGATCTTGCCGTGGTTTGGCGGTGCCGCATCGGTGTGGACGGCGTGCATGTTGTTTTTTCAATCCTTGTTGTTGCTGGGCTATTTGTACACCCATTGGGTGATGCGCCTCCTGAGCCCGTCACGACAGAGCTTTTTGCACATTGCGCTGTTGCTGTTGTGCCTGTTCTTTCTACCCATCAGCCCCTCGGAGTCCTTGAAGCCCCAGGGGTCTGAAGCCCCAGGGGTCTGAAGACCCGACGTGGTTGATTTTGTATTTGTTGGGTGTGACGATTGGCCTGCCCTACATGGTCTTGTCCACCACCGGCCCTTTGGTGCAAGCTTGGTTTGCCAAAGAGCGATCAGACGTGGTGCCGTATCGCTTGTTTGCCTTGTCCAATTTGGGCTCGATGCTGGCCTTGCTGGCCTATCCCTTGGTGATCGAGTCGGCCTTGCCCACCCGCATGCAGTCGTGGATGTGGTCAGCGTTCTTTGTGGTGTTTGTGCTGTGCTGCGTGTATTTGTCGCGGCGCAGTTTGGCTTTGGCCGGCGCTCAGACGGCCCCCAGTGGCGCCTCCCAGGACAGCGCAGAGTTGCCCGAAGCAGCACCGCGCCTGGTCCAGCAGCTCATCTGGGTGGCCTTGGCCGCTTGTCCCTCGATGCTGATGGTGGCCGACACCAGCTTCATGACCGAAAACATCGCCCCCATTCCCTTGATGTGGGTCATGCCGTTGGCCTTGTATTTGCTCTCATTCATCATTTGTTTTGAGCTGCCGTCTTGGTACAAGCGGGCGTTTTGGGTGCCCGTGTTTGTGCTGTCTTTGGCCCTGTTGGCTTATTTGCCCTACTTGCGCATCGGTGAATGGCCGGTGCCACTCAATGTGGGCTTGAATTTGCTCGCATTCTTTGTATTGTGCATGGCCTGCCATGGCGAGTTGGCGCTGGAAAAGCCCAACCCCCGTCATTTAACGGGCTACTACCTGATGCTGTCGGTGGGTGGCTTCTTGGGTGGTTTTTTTGTCGGCGTGATCGCGCCTTATTTCTTCAACAGCAACTATGAATATTCGGTGGGTCTGGTGCTGTCGGCGGTCGTGGTGCTGGCGGCTTTGTTGGGCCCAGCGCTGGGGATGACGCCCAACTGGCGCACATCGGTGGGTGTGCTGGGTGGGGCCATGTCCATGGCGTTGGTGTGGGCCAGCGTGAGCTACCACCAAGCCAAATCGCAGGGGGTGACTTGGAAGGCGCGCAATTTTTACGGCTCGCTCAAAATGTACGAATACGGCGGCTACCGCCGCATGCTGCACGGCCAAATCATCCGCGGCCAACAGTATGTGAGCGACGATTTGCGCAGGCGACCCACCACCTACTTCACCCCCGCCTCGGGCGTGGGTTTGGCGATGTTGGCCAAAGGCGAAACAGGCCCCTTGCGCGTGGGTGTGCTGGGCTTGGGCGTGGGCACCTTGGTGGCCTATGGGCGTGCCGGCGATGTATACCGCTTGTATGAAATCGACCCCTTGGTGATCGAACTGGCCCAAGAGAAATTCACCTACCTGAGCGACACCCCGGCCAAGCTGGAGATTGTTTTGGGCGATGGCCGCTTGCAACTCGAGCGTGAGCCTTCGCAGCAATTTGATGTGTTGGTGATGGACGCTTTCTCGGGCGACTCGGTACCCGTGCATTTGCTCACCCTTGAAGCCTTCCAAATCTATTTCAAACACCTCAAGCCCGACGGTGTACTGGCGATGAACGTGACCAATGCCTTTTTGGACCTGGTGCCCGTGCTCAAGCGCGCGGCCGAACACCATGGCAAACATTTGCGCCTGCTTGAGCACCCTGGCGACCAGGACTTGGCGTTTGCCTCCAGGTGGGTCGTGATCACGGACAGCAAGGATTTTTTCGACCACGCGTCGCTGCAGGCCATGCGCGAGGTCGAGGCGCCTGAAGGTTTTCCCGCTTGGCGTGACGACTACAGCAGCTTGTTGGCCGTGCTCAAGTAAACCCCCTGAACACGCCCAGGTGATGCGCTAGCAGCGGGTGTGGCATCTAACGGCTGCGGGGCGATAACACTCGCATTCGCCTTGGCCGGAAGGGGCCATAACCATCCACTGTCAACCAGGGGCGCGTTTGTTTTGTGCGTCGCCTATGGCAATGGATTTGGCGACGCATGGCGCAGCTTGCCAGGTCATTGAATAAGGCTCGAATTGATA
>JBEDFU010000320.1:0-13403 GCA_041174965.1 Pseudomonadota bacterium
CACGATGTACTGCGCGGCGGTGCCAAAAGGGCGTTTGTATTGGGCGTTCCATGTCCACACGCGTTGGCCCATGCGGCTGGCGTCCACGCCTGCACCGACTTGATCGATCACGCCGGCCCCATCGCTGTGGGGGATATAGCGCTCGCCCACCAGGGGGCGGCCTTTGCGGTTTTTCACGTCTGATGGGTTGACGCCAGAGGTTTTCAATTGCACCCGCACCTCACCGGGGCCTGCTTGCGGGGTGGGCATGTCGCCAACCACCAATACGTCTTTGGCGTCGCCGTTGTGGGTGTACCAAGCTGCTTTCATGGGGGGTCCTTTGGGTTCGGGTTGTGGTTAAAAGGGTGACATTGTGCGGGACAAGCCCATGCTTGGCTTCAGACCGAGCGGTTGCGGGCCAAAGGTGGGTTGCGCTGAAAGTATCGCTCGATGCTGCGCATCAAGGCTTCAGCCAATTGCTCTTGGTACACCTCGCTGGCCAAGCGCAGTTCTTCTTCGGGGTGGCTGATGAAGCCGGTCTCGACCAGCACGCTGGGAATGTCGGGGGCTTTGAGCACTGCAAAACCGGCTTGCTCGACCGTGGGTTTGTGCAATTTGATCAATTGGCGCATCTGCCCCAACATCTCCTGGCCCAATTTCAAGCTGTCGTTGATTTGGGCCGTGGTGCTCATGTCAAACAAAGCCTGTTGCACATGGGCATCTTGGGTTTTGATGTTCAGCCCCCCAATCGCGTCGGCACGGTTTTCTTGGCCAGCCATCCATTTGGCCGCGGCGCTCGACGCCGCACCTTGGCTCAAAGCAAACACGCTGGCACCGCGGGCTTGTGGGTTGAAGAAAGCATCGGCATGGATGCTGATGAACAAGTCGGCTTGCACCCGCCGGGCTTTTTGCACCCGCTGCTGCAAGGGGATGAAAAAGTCGGCTTCACGGGTCAGCATGGCGCGCATGGGCAAGACGCCTTGGCGCGTGCGCACGCTGGCGCGGTTGATGCGGTCGCGCAAGCGCAAGGCGATTTGCAACACCACATCTTTTTCGCGTGTGCCACGCTGGCCCAAAGCCCCGGGGTCTTCGCCGCCGTGTCCGGGGTCCAGTGCGACCACCACATAGCGCAGCATGGCTGGAAGCTCAGGGGTTGGTTGCGGAGCCGAGATGGGACCTGTGGGTGAAGTGCTGTGGCTGTCTACCCTGGGGGCAGGGTTGGGCAGGCTGGTTGGTTCACCGTTGGATGCAACCATGGGTGAGCCCGCGCTGGCGGGCGTGGTTTGCTGGGCTGAGGCCGGCTCATTTCTGGCCTTGGGTACAGCGGGTGAGGGCAGTGGGGCGCGAGTGGTGCCTGCTTGTTGGGCCATCCACTCACCCAGCGGGTCGGTGGTGTTGCCTTTGGGCGTGGCTTTTTCAGCTGCGCTGGGGTTGACCTTGGGCATGCGCTCGGCGATCAAGGCTTCCAGCGGATCAGCGGCTTCAGTGGGGTAGAGGTCCAGCACCAGCCGGTGCTGGTATTGGGCTTGTCCAGATTTGATGGGCGCCAACTGAAACACCTGGGGTTGCACCATGGTGCGCAAATCGAGCACCAAACGCACCGTGGTCGGGGTGAATTGGCCCACCCGAACGCCAGTGATGTAGGGGTCGTCGGATCGCACCTTGCCGACCAATTCGCGCAAGGCGGGGTTGAGCTCAATGCCCTCGATGTCCACCGCCAAGCGCGGCGGGTTGGCGACGAACTGGGTTTGGGTGGACAAGGCGTTGTCGGACTCAATGGTCACCCGTGTGTAGTCTTTGGCCGGCCACACCCGCACCGCCAAAATGGCTGCGCCGTGCGCCAACTCGTGCAAGCCCAAGCTCAGCACCAAGCTGCCGGCTTTGAGCAGATGGCGGCGCTTCATGCCAACAAAGCCTCACCGCGGGCGCTGTGCGCTCGCCACTGCACCTCGCGCGAGTTGTCACCGGTCCAATGCAATTGCATCACCACGTCCGGTGCGGGCAGTGCAGGGCCAGCGTTCTGTGGCCACTCGCACAGCTTGAGCCCAGGGGCAGCGAAAACATCGCGAAAGCCCGCGTCCTCCCATTCCTCAGGGTCGGTAAACCGGTAAAAGTCAAAATGCCAAATGGCCAGCTCACCCGTGGGCAGGTGGGCGTGGTGCGGTTCCACGACCGCATAGGTCGGGCTTTTGATGTGCCCCAATACCCCCAAGGCCATCAACAGGTGGCGCACCCAAGTGGTTTTGCCGCTGCCCAGGTCCCCGTGCAAGTGCACAATGGCGTCGCCCGGCACCGGCAAACCACGCAAGCGCTCGGCCATGCGCTGCGCATTGGCGATGGTGGCGGCCTCATCGGGCCATTGTTCGGTGAGAACCATTCCGGGGTACATCAAGGGGCAGGGGTGTTGATCGATCGTGTGGACTTGTGGGGCCGGTTGCAAGCTTGGGCCCAAGAACTGGGATTCTCGCAAATTGGCGTGTCTGGCGTTGACCTGAGCGATGCCGAGCCCGGCTTGGCGGCATGGTTGGCCCAAGGCTTTCATGGCGACATGGCCTATATGGCGGCCCACGGGATGAAACGCGCCAGGCCCGCCGAGCTGTTGCCCGGTACCGTCAGCGTGATCACCGCCCGCATGGATTACCTGCCTTCCCCAACAGGTGTTGACGAGCGCATGGCCCCGAAACCAGATGCCGATTGGCAAAGCCTGGAGTGGCAGCGCTTGTCCAATCCACAACATGGGGTGGTGTCGATGTATGCCCGAGGACGCGATTACCACAAGGTGTTGCGACAGCGCTTGCAACAATTGGCCGACCGTTTGCAAGACCACCTTGGCCCCACGGGGCACCGGGTGTTCACCGATTCAGCGCCCGTGCTGGAGGTGGAGTTGGCGCAGCGAAGTGGTTTGGGCTGGCGCGGCAAGCACACCTTGTTGCTCAACCGCGAAGGCGGCTCGATGTTTTTTTTGGGCGAGGTGTTTGTTGATGTGGCACTCAACCCCACGCCGGCGCAGTCACCACACTGCGGCACTTGCAGTGCCTGCATCGATGTGTGTCCGACCCAAGCCATCATCGCCCCGTACCGTTTGGACGCCAGGCGCTGCATTTCCTATTTAACGATTGAGCACCCCGGCGCGATTGATCCGGCTCTTCGCCCCTTGATGGGCAACCGCGTTTACGGCTGTGACGATTGTCAGTTGGCCTGCCCTTGGAACAAATACGCCCAGGTCAGCCCCGTGCCCGATTTCACGGCCCGCAGCACCTGGACCGATGCCAATTTGCTGATCTGGTTGGCATGGTCGGAAGAGGAATTTTTGCGTTTGAGCGAAGGCTCGGCCATTCGCCGCATTGGCCATGTGCGCTGGCTGCGCAATGTGTCGGTGGCCTTGGGCAATGCCCTGCGCGTGAGCCATGACCCCGATTGGCAGGCCCAGGCGGCAACAGCCTTGCAAGCGCGCTTGTTGCACCCCGACCCCTTGGTGCGAGAGCACGTGCAATGGGCCTTGGGTCAAATGCGCGCGGCCTGACCCAATACCCCATCCGCCCGCTGGTTCAGCGCAGCACCAGCACCGGAATTTTTCCGTGGGTCAACACATGCTGGGTTTCGCTGCCCAGCAGCAAGCGCTTGATGCCACTGCGCCCGTGTGAGGCCATCACGATCAAATCGGTTTTGGCCTTGTTGGCCGCGGCGACCAGTGCATCGGCCACTTGATCTGACTTGATCACCATGGTTTTCAGTTTGACGCCTTTGGCGGCGGCCATTTTGCCCACAGCGTCCAAGATTTTTTGGGCATCTTGGTTCCATTGGGCCTCAATGCGCTTGACTTCGCTGGCCCCCAAGGGAACCGAGCCTTCAAAGTAACTTTGGATGTAACGGGGCACCACCTTCACGGCGGTCAACTCGGCATCACACAACTGGGCCATGCCAATGGCGGCCATCACCGCTTTTTTGGACAAAGGGGTTCCGTCTGTGGCAACCATGATTTTTCGATACATAAGGTGTCCTTCACAACATGCAGCCCCTTGAGCAGGACCGCTGAGTGGCAGTTTATGGGTTTGATTCAAGGCGGTATTGATCCAAGTCAAGAAGTGCATCGGCAGAAAAATCAAGAATTCAGCCATGTTGAGGGATCCGCCATCGTTGCTGGCATCGGCCAGTGAACGCCAAACACCCCAGGTCGAGTTTTCGCAGGATCAGGCTGCGTTGAAGTTGCTCGACGACCCGCGTCAATGGCCCTTGTTTGGGCGCCAGATGGTTGGGCCGGACGGGCCAGCGGCTGACGCCGGGCCGACATGGGCGTCCCAGGTGGTGATGTCAGGCATGCATTGCGCCAGTTGTGCCATCAGCATTGAACAAGCTTTGGTGGCGCAACCAGGTGTTGTATCGGCGCGTGTCGACGCCCACAGCCAGCGCGCAGAAGTGGTCTGGCGCAGTGATCAAACCCAACCCTCGCGGTGGATGGGTGCCGTGGCCCAAGCGGGTTACCAGGCCTTGCCGGCCCATGACGCTGGCCGGCACGCCCTGCGCGAAAAACAATCGCGCCAAGCCTTGTGGCAATGGCTGGTGGCGGGCTTTTGCATGATGCAAGTCATGATGTATTCGGTCCCGGTGTATGTGGCCGATCCGGGCGACATCAGCCCCGACATGTTGGCGTTGCTGCACTGGGCCGGCTGGGTCTTGTCTTTGCCCGTGATGGTTTTTTCATCGGGCCCCTTTTGGCGCCAAGCCATTAGCGACGTGCGCCAAGGCCGCATGGGCATGGATGTGCCGGTGGTATTGGGGCTTGGCATCACCTTTGCGGTCAGCACCGCGGCCACCTGGGATCCCACCGGGCCTTGGGGCTCTGAGGTGTATTTCGACTCACTCACCATGTTTGTGTTTTTCTTGCTCACCGGTCGTTGGCTGGAAGGGCGCATGCGCGACCGCACAGCGGGTGCTTTGGATGCGCTGATGAACCGCTTACCAGAGCAGGTCCAGCGGGTGAATGCGCAAGGTCTGCTCGATAGCGTGGCCGCATCGGCCTTGCAGGTGGGCGACACCGTGCGCATTGGCCCCGGTCAAGCCTTTCCTGCCGATGCCAGGGTGGTGCAAGGCAGCACCTGGGTTGAAGAGGCCTTGCTCACTGGTGAATCCAAACCGCTGGCCCGGCAGGTGAATGACCCGGTGCTGGCGGGGAGCCACAACCTGCGCCAAACAGTTGACGTGGTCGTGACCGCGGTGGGCGACGCCACGGTCTATGCCCAGACTGTGGCATTGATGGCTTCGGCCGCCCTGAGCAAACCGCGCTTGGCACGCCTGGCCGATCGCTGGGCCAAGCCCTTTTTGTGGTTCGTGTTGTTGGCCGCCACGGGCGCGGCTGCATGGTCGTGGTCATCAAGCCCAGGGCAGGCGCTGATGGTGGCTGTGGCGGTGTTGATCGTCACCTGCCCGTGTGCCTTGTCCTTGGCCACCCCGGCGGCGATGCTGGCCGCCGCTGGAAACCTGGCCCGCCATGGCGTGTTGGTGCGCGATTTGCAATCGCTGGAAGCCATGGCTGAGGTTGACCTGGTGGTTTGGGACAAAACCGGCACCTTGACCACCGACGCCCAAAGTGTGTTGCGCATCCACACCCCCATGGGCGTGGACGCGCCCCATGCAGATGGCCAATGGGCTCCCGCGTCTGTGGCGGCATGGTCATGGGCTGCAGCCTTGGCCCAACACTCCTTGCACCCTTTGTCACGCGCTTTGGATGCTTTGAATGGTGACCATCTGCCCACTCGGTCAGTGTCCGAACATCCTGGTCTTGGCTTGCAAGGCGAGGTGTGGCACGGTGGGCAATGGCACAGCCTTTGGCTGGGGTCATGGTCGTTTGGGCAATCCCAGCGGGGCAACAAGCCGTGGGCCCCTTTCAAGGAACCCATGGACGCGGGCGTGCATTTGTGGGGTGAGGCCGGTTGGTTGGCCAGCTTTGAAGTCAGCGAGACCTTGCGCACAGATGCCCCTCAGGTGATGCGCAGTTTGGCGGCCATGGGCATGCAAATCCAGGTGCTGTCGGGCGACCGTCCCACTGCCGTGGCGGCCGTGGCCCAGCGTTTGGGTTTGCGCCCGGATCAGGTTCGCGGCGGTATGAGTCCCCAAGACAAACTCGATCAGGTTCAGGCTTGGCAGCAGCAAGGACGGCGGGTGCTGGTGGTGGGCGATGGTTTCAACGACATGCCGGTTTTGGCCGCTGCCCATGCATCCATCGCCGTGGGCCAGGCCGTTCCTTTGGCGCGATCGCGCAGCGACGCCGTGGTGCGCGGCGAGCGCTTGTGGCCCGTGGTGCAAATGCTGGGTCTTGCGCGCCGCACCATGGTGGTGGTGCGCCAAAACCTGTGGTGGGCCGCGCTGTACAACGCCGTGTGCATCCCTCTGGCCGTCATCGGTTGGATGCCGGCATGGCTGGCAGGGGCGGGCATGGCACTGAGCTCTTTGGCCGTGGTCCTGCATGCCTTGCAACTGGCCAAGGAACGGGCCTTGTTGTCCGCTGACTGAAAGATTCGCGCATGGATATTTTGTTTTTACTCATCCCCCTGTCGGTGGCCTTGGTCTTGTTGATCTTGGCCGGGCTGTGGTGGGCCATTCACAGCGGGCAATTTGAGGCGATGGAGCAAGAGGGCGAGCGGATTTTGCACAACGATTGATCTGCATCAAGGCGTTCAAGGGCCACGACACCCATACTGGCACTGCGGTTTTCTAGAGGTTTTTAAGACATGAATCAACAGCACATGACAACAGCTTACAGCGACACGGCCGTGCGCCAGTTTTCCATCATGGCCGTCGTTTGGGGCGTGGTCGGCATGTTGGTGGGGGTGATCATCGCCGCCCAACTGGCTTGGCCCGAGTTGAACTTTGGCATCTCCTGGCTGAGCTACGGCCGCCTCAGGCCTTTGCACACCAATGCGGTGATTTTCGCGTTTGGAGGATGTGCTTTGTTTGCCACCAGTTACTACGTGGTGCAGCGCACGGGACAAACCCGGTTGTTCGCCCCTCGGTTGGCGGCTTTCACCTTTTGGGGCTGGCAAGCGGTGATCGTTGCGGCGGCCATCAGTTTGCCCCTGGGTTACACCAGCGGCAAAGAATATGCCGAACTCGAGTGGCCCATCGACATCTTGATCACCCTGGTCTGGGTGTCTTATGCCGTGGTGTTTTTTGGCACCGTGGGGCAACGCAAGGTCAAACACATTTATGTGGCCAATTGGTTTTATGGTGCCTTCATCCTGGCCGTGGCGGTGCTGCACTTGGTCAACAGCGCAGCCGTGCCAGCGGGTTGGATGAAGTCGTATTCAGCCTACGCCGGTGTGCAAGACGCCATGATTCAGTGGTGGTATGGCCACAATGCGGTGGGCTTTTTCTTGACCGCAGGTTTTCTGGGCATGATGTATTACTTCATCCCCAAACAAGCCGAGCGGCCGGTGTATTCATACCGCCTGTCGATCGTTCACTTCTGGGCCCTGATCTTCACGTACATGTGGGCCGGCCCGCACCATTTGCACTACACCGCCTTGCCCGACTGGACGCAATCTTTGGGCATGGCTTTTTCGTTGATTTTGTTGGCACCGAGTTGGGGCGGCATGATCAATGGCGTGATGACCTTGTCGGGCGCTTGGCACAAGCTGCGCGACGACCCAATCTTGCGCTTCTTGATCGTGTCCTTGTCCTTTTACGGCATGAGCACCTTTGAAGGGCCCATGATGTCGATCAAAACGGTCAATGCTTTGTCGCATTACACCGATTGGACCGTGGGCCATGTGCACTCAGGCGCTTTGGGTTGGGTGGGGCTGGTGTCCATGGGTGCGCTTTACTTTTTGATTCCCAAATTGTTTGGGCAGAAAAAAATGCACAGCATCCCAGCCATTGAACTGCACTTTTGGATGGCCACCGTCGGCATTGTGTTGTACATCGCCGCCATGTGGATCGCTGGTGTGATGCAAGGGCTGATGTGGCGTGCGGTCAACGACGATGGCACCTTGACCTATACCTTTGTCGAAAGCGTCAAAGCCACTTACCCCTATTACGTGTTTCGCTTTTTGGGTGGTCTGTTGTATCTGGGTGGCATGTTGGTCATGCTCTGGAACGTGGCCATGACCGCGTGGCAGGGCAAGGTACCTGTGGTGAACATCCCAGCCCCCATCGCCCACGCTTGAGGAGAGACCATGAGCAACAAACCTGAATCTGGCTTCACCCACGAGAAGATCGAAACCAATAACCTGTTGATGGTGGTGCTGATCCTGTTGGTGATCGCGGTGGGCGGCATGGTGGAAATCATCCCGCTGTTCTTTCAAAAGTCCACCACCCAACCCATCGAGGGCGTGCAACCCTATACCGCTTTGCAATTGGCCGGGCGAGACGTGTATGTGCGTGAAGGTTGCTACAACTGCCATTCGCAAATGATTCGGCCGCTGCGTGCCGAAACCCTGCGCTACGGCCACTACTCGGTGGCGGGTGAATTTGTTTACGACCACCCCTTCCAGTGGGGCAGCAAGCGCACCGGCCCCGACCTGCACCGGGTGGGTGGCAAATACAGCGACGAATGGCACCGCATTCACTTCCACAACCCGCGCGATGTGGTGCCCGAGTCGAACATGCCAGCCTATCCCTGGCTGGAGAAATCTCTGGTGGACGCGGCTGCCATGCCGGCCCACATGACGGCCTTGCGTCGGGTCGGTGTGCCTTACAGCGATGCCGAAATTGCTCAGTCCAGCCAGGACGTGCAGGGCAAGACCGATTTGGACGCGGTGATCGCCTATTTGCAGGCCATGGGCCGCGCTTTGAAGTAAGGAAGAAAAGCCATGGACATCACCGTTTTGAGAATAGCCACCACCGTGTTGGGCTTTGTGTGTTTTCTGGCCATTGTGGTCTGGGTGATGGACAGGCGCAAAACCCAAGCGTTTGAACAAGCCGCCCAACTGCCTTTTTTGGGTGATTGAGGAGTCCGCACATGAGTGATTTTGTCCATTCTTTTTGGTCCCATTACATCGCTTGGATCACCTTGGCCGGTATCGTGGCCTGTGTGGTGTTGTTGTGGTTGACCTCTCGCAAAAAGCTCTCTGGCTCCGCCGACAACACCACGGGCCATGTGTGGGATGAGGACTTGCGCGAAATGAACAACCCTTTGCCCCTGTGGTGGGTGGGTTTGTTTGTCATCACCATTGTGTTTGCTTTGTTTTATTTGACCCTGTACCCTGGCCTGGGCAGCAGTGAGGGCAGTTTGACGTGGACCTCTGAGAAGCAGTACCAACAAGAGGTGAATCAAGCCAATGCCGACCTGGCACCTTTGTATGCCCGTTTTGATGCCATGGCCCCAGAGCAAGTCGCCCGGGACCCGCAGGCGCGGCACATTGGCGAGCATTTGTTTTTGAACAACTGCGCGCAATGCCACGGATCAGATGCCCGTGGTACCAAGGGCTTTCCCAATTTGACCGATGCCGACTGGTTGTATGGTGGCAGCCCTGAGCAAATTCGCGCCAGCATCACCTTGGGGCGCCAAGGCCAAATGCCGCCCATGGCAGCAGCCGTGGGCTCGCCGGAAGATGTCAAAAACTTGGCCCACCATGTGCTGAGCTTATCGGGTTCACCGCACGACTCTTTGCGGGCTGCCCTGGGCAAAGGGAAGTTTGGCGCTTGCGCTGCCTGTCATGGTGCCGATGCCAAAGGCAATCAGGCTTTGGGCGCCCCCAACTTGACCGACAAAGTGTGGCTGCATGGTTGGGGTGAGGAGGCGATTGTGGGAATGGTCACCCAGGGCAAACTCAACCAGATGCCTGGGCAAGAGGGGCGGCTCACGCCTTCGCAAATCCATGTCTTGAGTGCTTATGTGTGGGGCCTGTCCCAACCCGCCACCCAGAAACCTTGACCCCTTTGGGTGATCGGCCAGACGCGACATGCTGAACCCGATTCGAAAAGTTTTCCCCATCCATGCCGTGGACGACGTGGGCACATCGCTGTACGCGCCCACACCCAAAATATATCCCCGCTCGGTGCAAGGGCGGTTTGCCCATTGGCGTTGGGCATTGGTGTGGCTGACCCAGTTGGTCTTTTATGGTTTGCCTTGGCTGGAATGGGGCCAACGTCAAGCGGTGTTGTTCGACTTGGGTGCTCGGCGTTTTTATGTGTTTGGCTTGGTGCTGTATCCGCAGGATTTCATCTACCTCACCGCATTGCTGGTGATATCGGCCTTGTCCTTGTTTTTGTTCACTGCGGTGGCTGGCAGGCTGTGGTGTGGCTATGCCTGCCCGCAAACGGTTTACAGCGAAATATTCATGTGGATCGAGCGCAAAGTCGAAGGCGACCGCAGTGCCCGCATGCGCTTGGACGCAGGGGACTTCAGCCTCGAGCGCTTGGTCAAGAAGTGGTACAAGCACATCATCTGGTTGGGCTTGGCCATGTGGACCGGTTTCACCTTTGTCGGCTATTTCACGCCCATCCAATCTTTGGGGCTTGAGTTTTTGCAAACCCGCATGACTTCGTGGGAAGTCTTTTGGGTCTTCTTCTATGGTTTGGCCACTTATGGCAATGCGGGCTTTATGCGTGAGCAGGTGTGCAAATACATGTGCCCTTATGCGCGTTTTCAAAGCGCCATGTTTGATGCCGATACCCTGATCGTCACCTACGACGCCCAGCGGGGTGAACCCAGAGGTCGGCACACCGCAATGGCTGAAGTCCATCGCAGCACGGGTGACTGCATCGATTGCAGCTTGTGTGTGCAAGTGTGTCCGACCGGCATCGACATTCGCCAGGGTTTGCAGTACGAGTGCATTGGCTGTGGCGCCTGTGCCGATGTGTGTGACACGGTCATGGACAAGGTGGGCAGCGACCGGGGATTGGTGCGCTATGCGACCCAAAATGCCATTCAAAAGGGTTGGAGCACCGCACACATATGGCGCCGCGTGCTGCGCTGGCGGGTGGTGATTTACACGGGATTTTTGGCGGCCTTGGTGATTGGCCTCGGTGTCAGCTTGGCTTTGCGCTCACCCTTCAGGGTGGACATCGTGCGCGACCGCACCACTTTGTCGCGCATCACCGAATACGGCACTTTACAAAATGTGTATCGCTTGCAAATCATGAACGCCACCGAGCACAGCAACGACTACCAGGTGTCGGTGCGCGGGTTGTATGGCATAGAGCTGCGTGACAAGGATCCGATCCATGTCGAGGCCGCCCAAGCGCGCTGGGTGGTGGTGCGTGTGGACGTGCCTTATGGATCTGGTGAAGCCGGATCGCACAAAATTTGGTTTGACATTGACGACCCCCACAACGGAAAAAAAGTGGTGGAAGCGTCGGTGTTTTTGATCCCCCGATGAAACAGTGAGGCCAACCATGAACAAGACGAATGAATCCCCTGCAATGGCCTGGTGGCGCTATGGCCATGTGTGGTTGGTTGTTCTCGGCCCGGCTGTGGTGGTGGTGGCGTCTTTGGTCACCGGTGCGCTCGCCTGGCAAGGGGCGGATGTGGTGATCGATCACCCCAGCCAAATCAGGTCGCCGGTTGCGCAACGCGCCCTGGTACCAGCCCACCAAGCCCGCAACCACGCGGCCACCCCAAGCTTGCCGGTGCCAGTGTCCACCGCACCCGCCAAGTGACCTGTTGACCTGGGAGGCCCCGATGTGGAAACTGAAATTGATGTGGGTAATGTGGCCCGCATTTTTGGCCGCCGGCGTGCTGGAGATGCTGGTGTTTGCCGTCATCGACCCCGAGGACATGCGCTGGATGGGGCAGTCTCTGGCGTGGCCCAGACAAGCCGTCTACAGCGTGGGCTTTTTTGTGTTGTGGGGATTGACCGCCATCGCCAGCAGTTTGAGCTTGATGCTCAGCCGCTCCAGTGAATCGGTCAATTTGGCGGGGGAGGCGGTGAAGCGAGAAGAGGTGCGGTGAACATCGGCCTGACTGTTGGCGTCTATCTCAGACGCAAGCGCCAGCGTTGACGATTTGCTGCAAGGCCTGAGGGTCCAAAATTTGCACATGCCGTTGCTTGACTTCGATGCTGCCTTCCTCGGCAAACTTGGAGAAGGTGCGGCTCACGGTTTCGAGCTTCAAGCCCAAATAGCTGCCAATTTCTTCGCGGGTCATGCGCAAAACCAGTTCGGTGCGTGAAAAGCCCCGGGCGTGCAACCTTTGCACCAGGTTGAGCAAAAACGCAGCCAAGCGTTCTTCGGCACGCATGCTGCCTAAGAGCAACATCACGCCGTGTTCGCGCACGATCTCGCGGCTCATGATTTTGTGCACATGGTGCTGCAAGGCCTTGACCTCGCGCGACAAATGCTCAATTTGGTCAAATGGCATGACGCACACCTCGGCATCTTCCAGGGCCACAGCATTGCAGGTGTGGTGGTCACTGACAATGCCGTCCAGGCCCATGATTTCGCCAGCCATTTGAAAACCGGTGACCTGTTCGCGCCCGTCCTCGGTGGCCACACAGGTTTTGAAAAACCCAGTGCGGATCGCGTAGAGGGCATTGAAGCTGTCGCCATCGCTGAACAAATTGGCGCCGCGTTTGATTTTGCGCTTCACCTTCACCACTTCTTCGATGCGCAGCAAGTCCTGATCGCTCAAGCCCACGGGCATACACAGTTCGCGCAAATTGCAGTTGGAACAAGCGACTTTGATGGCGGATGGGTTCATGGGTACGACCTGTTTAGATGAACAACAAACCTTGATTCAACGCAAAGTCAAAAATGAGCCTTTAGGGCACATTATCTTCCTCAGAGAGGATTGTTGATGAGTTTACTGAACCCAAAATTACTTGACCAGTACGACGTGCCTGGACCGAGATACACATCCTACCCAACGGCTGACCGTTTTGTCGGTGCGTTTGGTCACACACAGTATGTGCAAGCCCTGCGTCAGCGGCAGCAAGGCTTGGGTTTGCGCGGTGTACCTTTGTCGGTTTATGTGCACATTCCGTTTTGTGCTTCTTTGTGCTACTACTGTGCTTGCAACAAAATCATCACCAAGCAATATGGCCAGGCCGAGCGCTATCTGCAAAGTTTGGGCCAAGAAATTGACTTGACGGTGGCCGAATTGGGCCGCGGCCAACCCGTGTCGCAACTGCATTGGGGTGGAGGGTCGCCCACCTTCTTGCGCGATGACGACATGAAGGCATTGAAAGAGCGTTTGAACGAGGCCTTTCAGTTTCTGCCTGGTGGTGAGTACTCGATGGAGGTGGATCCCCGCACGGTGGATGCCTCGCGCTTGGCATTCATCCGTGGTTTGGGCTTTAACCGGCTGAGTTTGGGCGTGCAAGACTTTGAGCCGGCGGTGCAAAAAGCGGTGCACCGCATTCAGTCCACGAACGATGTGAAAAACCTGATGGTCGCTGCCAGGGTCTTGGGGTTTGATTCGGTCAATCTCGATTTGATTTACGGTTTACCCATGCAAACGACGGCCAGCTTTGAGCGCACCTTAAATC
>JBEDFU010000321.1:0-5180 GCA_041174965.1 Pseudomonadota bacterium
CCTTTGGCCTTGGGTGGGGTGAGCAACTCCAAGATGGCGACAAAGTGTTTGCGCGCGGCTTGGTCGGACCAGGCTTTGTCGCGCATGATGATCTCGAGCAACTCGTCCATGGCTTGGGTCCATTGACCGGCGGCCATGAGCAAACGGGCTTTGGCCAAGCGGGTGTCGAAGTCGCGTTTGTTTTTCTCGATCACCGCGTCAAACTGCGCCAGCTCCCACTGGCCGCGCTCGTCGGTGGTGGCAAACACCATGGCTTGCAGCCAGTGGTGCAGCGCGTCAAAGCGCAATTGCAAAGGGATTTGCGCCAGCGCCGGGGCCAGGGCGGCTTGGGCGGTTTCCAGCTCGCCCATGGCGATGAGCAGCTTCACATAGTCAAAGCGGGCTTCGTCGTTGGCGGGGTTGACGGCCAAGGCCTCTTGTAGCTTGGCCAGGGCGGATGAGGTGTCGCCTTGGGCCAGCAGTTGCTCGGCCTCGCTCAGGTCTTCTTCGGCGATCAACTCGTCGGCGCTGGGCAAATGCTTGTCCAAAAACTCGCGCACCTTGCCCTCGGGCAGCGCGCCCATGAAGCCGTCGGCGGGTTTGCCATCTTTGAGCAGCACGCAGGTGGGGATGGAGCGAATGCCAAAGGCCTGTGACAGTTGCTGCTCGTCATCCGAGTTGATCTTGACGAGTTTGAAGCGGCCGCCGTAATCGGCCTCTAGCTTTTCCAGCACGGGGCCGAGCGATTTGCACGGGCCGCACCAAGGCGCCCAAAAGTCGACCAACACAGGGATTTGGGACGAGGCTTGCAGCACCTCGGCTTCGAAATTTTCAACTGTCACATCAATCATGGGGGTGTCCGGGGTGAAACCTTAAAATTCAACATTGACCACACGCAGCTTGCCTGCCCTACAACATGACTCAACCGCACGTGGGCGTTGTCATGGGCTCCAGTTCAGACTGGGACACCATGCAACACGCAGCCCTGATTCTCCAGGAATTTGGCGTCGCCTTCGAAACCCGGGTGGTTTCGGCCCACCGCATGCCCGATGACATGTTTGCCTACGCCGAGGCCGCAGACGGTCGGGGGCTGCGCGCCATCATCGCGGGTGCCGGTGGCGCAGCGCATTTGCCGGGGATGTTGGCGGCCAAAACCACGCTGCCGGTGCTGGGCGTGCCGGTGCCGAGCAAGCATTTGCAGGGCGTGGATTCGCTGCACAGCATCGTGCAAATGCCCAAGGGCATTCCGGTGGCCACCTTTGCCATTGGCCAGGCCGGTGCGGCGAATGCGGCTTTGTTTGCGGTGGCCATGTTGGCGCACGGCAACCCCGCTTTGACCCAGGCCTTGCAAGCATTTCGCCAACGCCAAACCGACGCAGCCAGGCAGATGACGCTGCCCCCGCTGGCGTGAGCCCACCACCCTTGCGCACATCTGTGCCACCGGGGGCCATGCTGGGGGTGCTCGGCGGCGGTCAGTTGGGCCGCATGTGGGCGCATGCCGCGCAGACGCTCGGTTACCAAACGGCGGTGCTCGACCCCGACCCGCACAGCCCCGCCGGTTGGGTCAGCCACCTGCACCTGTGCGCCGATTACCTGGACCCGCAGGCCCTGGCCCAAATGGCCCAGCAGTGCGCGGCCTTCACCACCGAATTTGAAAACGTGCCCGCCCAGGCCCTGGCGCAGTTGGCCCAGACCCGACCCGTGTCCCCCAGCGCGGCATCGGTGGCGGTGGCCCAAGACCGGGCGCAAGAAAAAGCCCACTTTACCCGCTGCGGCGTGCCGGTGGCCCCGCATGCAGTGCTGACCCATGCCGCCGATGTGGCGGCGGTGAGCGAGGCCTTGCTGCCCGGCATCCTCAAAACCGCCCGCTTGGGTTATGACGGCAAAGGCCAAGCCCGGGTCGCCAACCGCGCTGAATTGTTGGCGGCTTGGCAGGCCATGCAAAGCGGCGGTCAAGCACCTGGCGCAAACGCCGCGCGGGCGACCTCGCCGAACATGCACCAGCCCCACCCTGCGCAGGCCATCGCTGCCCCTCAAGGCCATGCCACACCAAGCGACACCGTGTGTGTGCTGGAAAAAATGCTGCCCCTGGCCGCCGAATGCTCGGTGGTGTTGGCGCGCGGACACGACGGTCAGATGGTGCACTTGCCGGTGCAAGCCAACCTGCACCGCGATGGCATCTTGGCGGTGACCGAGGTGGGCGATGGCGCGCTCGATACCGCACTGGCGGACCAAGCCTTGGCCGCCGCCCGCGATGTGGCCCAAGGCCTGGATTACGTGGGTGTGTTGTGCGTGGAGTTTTTTGTGCTGCACCCCGACGCCCCCGGCGGCAAACCCAGCTTGGTGGTCAACGAAATCGCGCCGCGCCCGCACAACAGCGGGCACCACAGCATCGACAGTTGCGACGTGTCGCAGTTTGACTTGCAGGTGCGCTGCATGGCGGGCTTGCCCTTGGTGCCGCCACGCGCCCACAGTGCGGCCGTGATGCTCAACCTGTTGGGTGATTTGTGGTGGCCTGCGGCTGTGCCCGTGGGTGCGCCTGAGCCACAGGATCCCAAAACGCACCCACCCACCGAATCAGCCCGCGAGCCCGATTGGGCCGCTGTCCTGGCTTTGCCCGGCGTGCACCTGCACCTGTATGGCAAAACCCAGCCGCGCCAGGGGCGCAAGATGGGTCACCTCACTTGCACCGCCGCCACCTTGGGGCAAGCCCGCGATGTGGCGCGGCAAGCGGCGCAGTGCCTGGGGCTGGCGCCGTGGTGAACCGCGCATGATTTACCTCGGCACCGATGACCAGGCCGTGGCCCTGGCCGCCCAGCGCTTGCACGACGGGGGATTGATCGGCCTGCCCACCGAGACGGTCTACGGCTTGGGTGCCGACGCCAACAACCCCGCTGCCGTGGCCCAGGTATTTGCCGCCAAAGGCCGGCCCAGCGACCACCCGCTGATCGTGCATGTGCTGTCCATCGACCAAGTGGCTGTGTTTGCTGCCGAGGTGCCCGACTTTGCCCGCCGATTGATGGACGCCTTTTGGCCGGGGCCGCTGACCCTGATCTTGCCGCGCCGCGCTGGCGTGGCCGCGCACGCTGCGGGCGGGCAGGCCACGGTCGGCGTGCGCTGCCCTTCGCACCCGGTGGCACGGGCGGTTTTGAAGCAGGCGCTCACCTTGGGCGTGAGCGGCGTGGCCGCGCCCAGCGCCAACCGCTTTGGCCGTGTCAGCCCGACCACTGCCGCCCATGTGGCGCAGGAGCTGGGGGGCGATTTGCTGGTGCTCGATGGCGGTGCTTGCGCGGTGGGCATCGAGTCCACCATCATCGACTGCAGCCGCGGTGCACCGGTTTTGCTGCGCCCGGGCATGCTGGCACTGGACGCGCTCAGCGCGGCCGCCGGGCAAACCGTGTGGCCCCAGGGCGGCTCGGACAACTCAGGTGTTCAGGGCGCTTTTGGCGCAGCGGGCGCTCACCCTGCGCAGCCAGCTTTTGCCGCTGATGGGCACCCAGCGTTAGCGGGCAAAGGTCTGGCCGCCCCTGCCCCCAAGGCCTCGGGCACCTTGGCCGCGCACTATGCGCCGCGCGCCACGGTGCGCTTGCTCAGCATCGCGCACATGCAAGCCCGGTTGAATGCAGGCAAATTGCCAAGGGGTTCGGGCGTGGCAATTTGGTCGCACCAACCGGTGCACGGGCCCGGCGTGCAGCACCACCCCATGCCCCAAAGCGCGGCCCAAGCCGCCCAAATGCTGTTTGCCTGGATGCGCCAATGCGACGACGCCGGCGTGGCCGAAATATGGGTTGAAAACCCACCGCCTGGGCCGGATTGGGACGGGGTGCGCGACCGCTTGCAACGCGCTGCCGCGGCCGCCCAGGCGGGGGACAGCGACCTCCCCCAATATCGTTAAACTCTGACTTTGCTTTCAGCACCGATTGCCACCATGAAACAGACCCACCGCTTCGCACGCTACTTGGCCTGCGCCAGCTTGATCGCCGGCACGCTCAGCCTGTGGGGCTGCGGCTCGGCCAGCACCTACGACCCCATCACCCCGACGCGCATCGTGGCGTTTGGCGATGCCTTGGTGGATGTGGGGCAAGTGGGGCGAGTGGATGCGAATAACGCTGGCACCAAATACCGATTCACGGTGAACCAAGTTGAAACGGCCACGGCTTTCAACGTTGGCACGACTTTCGTTGAAGCGGTCGCCAGCTATTTCGGCATCGGCACCGTTACATATGCCTTGGACAGCCTGACAGCCGGACGCTTGCCCAGCACGGGTGCCTACAGTTACGGCGAGTTTGGGGCTCTGGTGTCAGGCGCGGCCGCCTTTGGTGCGGGCACATCAGAGCCGGCCGACGGCACCTTGCAAGTTTCCGATGCGCGGGGTTGCCAAAAAGTGGCGGCCAACAAAGCCACCCGAACGGCTGGGGCTGTCGCCAATGCGTATTGCGCCTACAACCTGCAAGCCCAAATTGATTTGTTTTTGGCCCAAGGCGCTCCGAGCTCCAAAGACTTGTTTGTCATCTCGATCGGCACCGGTGACATCATGGCCACGGGCATCCGAAACCTGACCATCAATGCGGCGGGTGTGACCGCAGGACTGGATGATGTGCAAACCGGCTTGGCTGCCGCTGGTGTCAGCACCACCATGCAAGCCGCCGCCAACGCCTTGGCCGTGCAGGTCAAGCGCTTGACCGATGCCGGCGCCAAATACGTGTTGGTTGTGGGCCCCCCCAATGTGGGGCGCAGCCCTTGGGCCGCCACCACTGGCAATGCTGATTTGTTTAAAAACCTCAGTTACAACACGGGTTCGGGCGTGATTTCCATGGGCTCCGAGGGCTTGGCTCGGATTCAGGCCACGTTTGGCAACCAGACCAACAACCCGGTGCTGTTTGTGGAGATCAGTGGCTTGGTCAATACCTTGACAGATGGCACGAACACCACCTTTGCCAACCGCACCACAGCTGTTTGTGCAGCCACCACAAATACCGCTACCACGGTCATGGCCAAGAGCATTGGCACCGGGCTCAAACCCACTGCCGCTGTGGGGGCCGTGCCCGCCGGCCAGTTGTCTGCGGCCTTGTGCACCACCGCTACCTTGGGCGGTGCCGACCCCTCCACCTACGTGTATGCCGACGGCGTGAACTTCACGCCCGCCATGCAAAGCCAGTTTTACAGCCAAGCCTTGGCGCGCATGCGTTTGGCCGCTTGGA
>JBEDFU010000322.1:0-2879 GCA_041174965.1 Pseudomonadota bacterium
ACGAACAACTGCTCGACGCCTTGCAGCCCTTTGTCCCGGCCTTGATGCGCTTGGCCCAGGCCAGCGCGCAGCTGGACGTGTTGTGCACCTTTGCCGAGCGCGCCTTGAGCCTGGATTGGCGCGCCCCACAGTTTGTCAAAACACCGTGCATCGAGATTGAAGGCGGTCGCCACCCCGTGGTGCAAGCGCGTTTGGCCCAGGCCAGCAGTGGCAGTTTCATTCCCAACGACACCCACTTGGGCCCGCACCAGCGCATGCAAGTCATCACCGGCCCCAACATGGGCGGCAAATCCACCTACATGCGCCAAGTGGCGATCATCGTGTTGCTGGCCAGCATGGGTTGCCCGGTGCCTGCCACTTCCTGTCGGCTGGGGCCCATCGATGCCATCCACACCCGCATCGGTGCCGCCGACGATCTGGCCAATGCGCAGTCCACCTTCATGCTCGAGATGACCGAAGCCGCGCAAATCCTCCACGCCGCCACCCCGCACAGCCTGGTGCTGATGGACGAAATTGGGCGCGGCACCTCCACTTACGACGGCTTGTCATTGGCCGCGGCCATCGCCAGCCACTTGCACGACAAAGCCCAGTGCTTCACCTTGTTCGCCACCCATTACTTTGAACTCACCAGCTTCCCCACCGAGCACCGGGGGGCCACCAATGTGCACGTGAGCGCAGCGGCAGGCACGGGCAAGGGGGCGGGCATTGTGTTCTTACACCACATCGAGCCTGGGCCGGCCAACCGCAGCTACGGCATCCAAGTGGCGCGTTTGGCCGGCATGCCCGCTGCTGTGCTCAACCAGGCCCAACACACCTTGAGCGCTTTGGAAGCCCATGGCGAGCAAGGCCAGTTGCAAGTGGACTTGTTTGCCCAAGCCCAAACCCCTGAAGCACCAGCGCCCAGCCCGGTAGAGGCGCACTTGGCACACATCGACCCAGATGCCATGAGCCCGCGCGAAGCGCTCGACGCTTTGTACGCTTTGAAACGCTTGCTGTGAATCAAGCCGCATGACACCGCACCTGGTTTTCAGCCACGGCAACAGTTTTCCTGCCAGCACCTACCGCCTGCTTCACGACGAATGGCGCGCCCGGGGTTGGCAGGTGCATGCCATCGACAAGTTTGGCCACGACCCGGCCTACCCGGTCAGCGACAACTGGCCCCACCTGGTGCAACAACTGCAAGACTTCACTCAGTCCATCGCGGCGCAACACAACACCCAGGTGTATTTGGTCGGTCACTCTTTGGGCGGTTTTTTGAGCGCCTTGGCCGGTGTCCGCATTCCCCATTTGGTCCGCGGTGTGTTGATGCTCGATTCACCCTTGATTGGGGGATGGCGGGCCCAATTGCTGCACTGGGCCAAGCGCAGTGGTCGCATCCACGCCTACTCGCCCGGTGCCATCAGCCAGCGCCGCAGGGTCCTGTGGGACAGCGAAGACGATGCCATGGCCCATTTTTTGGACAAAGGCAAATTTGCCCGCTGGCACCCCGAGGTGCTGCGCGACTACGTGACTCTCGGTACCCACGCGGTTGGCGAAGGTGGCCAGCGCGCGCTCAGTTTTGACCGGGACATTGAAACGGCCATTTACAACCACCTGCCCCATGTCATGCCCCAACTGCTGGGGTCAGGCCCTTTGCCTTTCCCTGTGGGATTCATCGGCGGAGAGCAATCCAAAGAGGTGCGCAAAGTGGGTTTGGGGCTGACCCGGCGCATCACCCAAGGCCGCATTCAGATGGTCAAGGGGAGCCACTTGTTTCCCATGGAGTCACCCCTGGAAACAGCGGCCATGGTGGATGAATGGCTGAAAGCAGACCTCGGACCGATCAGGCCTTCCACTCCACCCAGCCGCCCCAAGCGCTGAGCAGCACCAGGCAACCAAAGCCAATGCGGTACCACGCAAAAGGCACAAAGCTGTGGCTGGCGATGTAGCGCAACAACCAGCGCACACAGGCCCAGGCACTTAAAAAAGAAAACAACAAACCGACACCAAACATGGGTGCATCGGCCCAGCTGAGCAAGGCCCGCTCTTTGTACAAGCTGTAGGCGCCCGCCCCCACCAAGGTGGGTATGGCCAAATAAAACGAAAAGTCTGTCGCCGCTTTGCGCGACAAACCCAGCAACATGCCACCAATGATGGTGGCGCCGCTGCGGCTGGTGCCCGGCACCATGGCCAGGCATTGAACCAGCCCCACCTTCAATGCGTCCAAGGGTGACATGGACTCCACATTCAAAATGCGGGCACCGTCGTCGGGGTGTGCCCCCGGCTCACGGGCGCGGCCCCAGCCCTCGGCCCACAAAATGATGAAACCACCCACGATAAAGGTGGTGGCCACCACCGTGGGCGTGAACAAATGCGCTTTGATGGCCTTGCCCAACAACAGCCCCAGCACCACGGCCGGCACAAAGGCAATCAGCACATTCAAAGCAAAACGCCGCGCCAAACGCTGGCTGGGCAAAGCCACGATGGTGCTTTGGATTTTTTGCCAATAAACAATGATCACCGCCAGGATGGCCCCGGTTTGGATGGCGATGTCAAACACCTTGGCTTTTTCATCGTCAAAACCTAGCAAGGCGCCAGCCAAGATGAGGTGACCCGTTGACGAAATGGGCAGAAATTCGGTCAAACCTTCCACCACGCCCATCACGGCCGCTTTGAGCAACAGGGTCAGATCCACGGGGTTTCCATCTCGAAAAAGGGGGAATTATCGGGCCTAGGCCATTCAGGCGGCCCTCAGGCTTGGCCGGAAGCAAACACACAAATTCACCCAAAACGAGTGTTTTGTGTTGCATGAATACAAAGTTAAATCATTAAATTAATTATTAGGAATTCATTTTTTTAGAATTTTAATTATTTCGAATGAGGTTTGCATGGTACTGTAC
>JBEDFU010000323.1:0-12013 GCA_041174965.1 Pseudomonadota bacterium
GATGGCATACACAGCGTGCAGGCGCTCAACCAAGGCGTTGAACAGCGCCAGCTTGCGGGCATTGGGTTGCCACGCCAGCCCAAAATGCGCTTCCTCCAGGGTGATGGCTGAGATGGCCATCCGTTGCACCGTCTGCAACCAGCGCATCACCTGTGTGTCGGGCTTGTTCTTCACCAACTCACTGATGACGTTGGTGTCGGCCAAAACGATGGTCCCGCTCATGGGCGTGGCCCTGTGATGGGCGCCACAAAAGCATTCTCGCGTTGCCAGGCTGCGGACCGCGCTTCGGTGTCGGCAGTGCCCAGGCCGGTGTCATCCATCGGCGCAAAGGCCTCTCGCAGCTGCAGCCACTGGCTGTAAAAACACCCAACCTCACGTTTGACAGTGGCCTCGCTGCGGGCAAAGTAGTCGGCCGACACCAGCACCGCCACTGGTTTGTTGCGGTTGGTGATGGTTTGGGGTTGCAGTTGGGCCGCGGCAATCAGGGCGGAGAGCTGCTGTCGAGATTGGGCAATGGACATGGACATAAATACCCTTCATGTACTTTTGAAATGTACATTATAGGCATTCACATCTGATTCATGGACATGTCCAGGCGTGCCAAAAGCGCCCCGCGCACCCCCCGGCCGAAAGCCCACAAGCGATCAGGGCCAAGCCCGGGGCGGCGTGTTTTATTTCTTACCGCGCCGCGCTTTGACACCTTTGGACAGCACGTCCAGCGCTTGCAAGGAGTCGTCCCATGCCAGACAAGCATCGGTGATGCTTTGGCCGTAAACCAAGTCTTGCACCTTATCTTTGCCAGGGGTGAATTTTTGCGCACCGGCTTGGAGGTGGCTTTCAATCATCACGCCAAACACGCTGTGTGAACCGCCGGCCATTTGGTCGGCGATGTCTTGGGCCACCACCAACTGGCGCTCGTGCTGCTTGCTGCTGTTGGCATGGCTGCAATCCACCATCAAACTGGCGGGCAATTTGGCGGCTTCCAACTCTTTGCAGGCGGCGGCGACGCTCGCAGCGTCGTAATTGGGGGTTTTGCCGCCGCGCAAAATCACGTGGCAATCGGGGTTGCCTTGGGTTTGCACAATCGCCACTTGACCGTTTTTGTGCACCGACAAAAAGTGGTGACCCCGCGCGGCGGCTTGGATGGCGTCTGTCGCGATTTTGATGTTGCCGTCGGTCCCGTTTTTGAAACCAATCGGCGCAGACAAACCAGAGGCCAGTTCACGATGCACCTGGCTTTCGGTGGTGCGGGCACCAATTGCGCCCCAGCTGATCAGGTCGCCAATGTATTGGGGCGAAATCACATCCAAAAACTCGCTGCCTGCGGGCACACCGGCGCGGTTGATCTCAATCAGCAACTGGCGCGCAATGCGCAAACCTTCGTCGATGCGAAAGCTCTCGTCCAAGTACGGATCGTTGATCAAGCCCTTCCAGCCCACCGTGGTCCGTGGTTTTTCAAAGTAAACACGCATGACGATTTCCAGCGTATCGGCGTATTTTTCGCGCTCGATTTTCAAGCGGCGCGCATAGTCCAAGGCGGCAGCCGGGTCGTGGATGGAGCAAGGGCCCATCACCACCAGCAAGCGGTCGTCTTTGCCTGCCATGATTTTGTGCACGCGCTGGCGGGTTTTGGCGATCAAGCTCTCAACGGCGGTACCGGCAATGGGAAAGAATCGGATCAAATGTTCAGGGGGCGGCAACACGGTGATGTCCTTGATGCGTTGGTCATCGGTCTGGCTGGTTTGGTCGTCGTGCGCCACATAGGGCACCTCAGTGCGTTGGGTTTTCATGCTCGATTCCTTCAAAAACGGGTCGGTGGTGAAAGGTCTGAAAGGCAAAAAAAAACCGCCGGTGTTCGGCGGTGGGTTCAGGGGTTCAGGCGCTGTCTGCGATTAAACCTCTCGACCGCCAATGAAGCGTGAGAAGCAAAAATAAACAAAATAAAAGTGCACTGAAACCATGGGCATTAATGTAGCACAGGGTTTTCGGTTGCCATTAAGCGGTGCCGCCCACGGTCAAGCCGTCGATGCGCAAAGTGGGTTGACCCACCCCCACAGGCACGCTTTGGCCTTCTTTGCCACAGGTGCCCACACCGCTGTCCAAGGCCAGGTCGTTGCCAATCATGGTCACGCGGGTGAGGGCATCGGGCCCATTGCCGACCAAGGTCGCGCCCTTGACCGGGTATTGGATTTTCCCGTTTTCCACCCAGTAAGCCTGGCTGGCGGAGAACACAAACTTGCCCGAGGTGATGTCCACCTGACCGCCGCCAAAGTTGGTGGCATACAAGCCTTTTTTCATGCTGGCAACAATTTCTTCTGGGGGCTTGTTACCCGCCAACATATAGGTATTGGTCATGCGTGGCATGGGGATGTGGGCATAGCTTTCGCGGCGCCCGTTGCCCGTGGGGGCCACGCCCATCAGGCGGGCGTTGAGCGTGTCTTGGATGTAGCCGACCAACACACCATCCTCGATCAACACATTGCGCTGGGTCGGGTGGCCTTCGTCGTCCACATTGAGCGAACCACGCCGATCGGCCATGGTGCCGTCGTCGAGCACCGTGACGCCCTTGGCTGCCACCCGCTGGCCGATCTTGCCGCTGAAGGCGCTCGAGCCCTTGCGGTTGAAGTCGCCCTCCAAGCCGTGGCCAATGGCTTCGTGCAACAACACCCCAGGCCAGCCTGGGCCAAGCACCACGGTCATCTCGCCGGCAGGGGCGGCACGCGCTTCCAAATTGGTCAGGGCGGCGTCCACCGCTTCTTGCACGTAAGACGCAATCAAAGCCTCGTTAAAATATGCCAAGCCAAAGCGGCCACCGCCACCAGCGGAGCCGGTTTCGCGGCGCCCGTTTTGCTCGGCAATGACGCTCAGCGACAAGCGCACCAAAGGGCGCACATCGGCGGCCATGGTGCCATCGGCACGCGCCACCAAGACCACATCGTGCTCACAGGCCAAACCGGCCATCACCTGCACCACACGCGGGTCCCGTGCACGGGCCAGTTGTTCGGTGTGCTCGAGCAAGGCCACCTTGGCCGCGCTGTCCAAGCTGCCAATCGGGTCTTGACCGCCATACAGGCTGCGGCTGCGTGCCACCCGTTTGGCCGGCACCTTGGCCCGCGCCTGCCGACCTGCGGTGGCGATGCTGCGCACCGTGTGCGCCGCGTCCATCAAAGAAGCCAGAGAAATATCGTCCGAATAGGCAAAGGCGGTTTTTTCGCCACTCACCGCCCGCACACCCACCCCTTGGTCGATGCTGAACGAGCCGGTTTTGACAATGCCCTCTTCCAAACTCCAGCCTTCGGAGCGGGTATATTGAAAGTACAAATCGGCGTCATCCACCTGGTGGGCACGGATGGCCGACAAAGCTTGGGTGAGGTGGGATTCGTCCAAACCGTAAGGGGTCAGGAGCAGGTTTTGCGCGATGGTCAATCGCTCGAGGGTGGGTTCGCGTGAAATCATGGCTTGATTGTAGGAGCGCCTCTGCCCTGGGCGGCGCGGGCTTTCACATGACCTTGGCCGCCGCTTGAAAGCCCGTGCAGCGATCGCTCAAACCTGGGCGCGCAGATGCCGCAAGACGGCGGCGTCGTCCAGTTCGGCCAAACCAGCGGCACTGGCTTGGGCAAACACCGCTGCCGCACCAGGCCCCAAGGGGCCCACATAGCCCGCTTTCAAAGCCATTTGCTGGGCCAAGCCGGTGTCCTTTTCCAGCAAAGTCATGTGGGCGCGCGGGGTCCAGTCCCCAGCCAGGGCGCGGGGCATGCGATCTGAAGCGATCCAACTTTGGGCGCTGGACGCCGCCATCACCTGCAAAGTGCGGCCCCCATCCAGCCCCATGCGCTCGGCCAGGGCCAGCGCCTCGGCGGCACCCACCAAGTTGATACCGGCGAGCAGGTTGTTGACCAACTTGGTGCGAGCGCCATCGCCCACGCGCTGCGAAATGCGAAACACGGGGTTGGCCAATGCATTCAACAAAGCTTGGTGGCGCTCAATCACCGCATCGGCTCCCGCCACCATCAAGCTCATGGTGCCCAGCGCTGCCCGCTGGGGGCCACCGGACATGGGCGCGTCCAAGGTGGCCACAGCATGTTCGGCCAGGCGCGCGGCCACGGCCTCGGTGTCTTCGGGGGCGATGGTGGGGCACAACATGACTGTGTTGCCGGGTTGGAGTTGGGCGGCCAAGCCCTGCTCGCCCCACAGAACGTCGTTGACCTGCGAAGCGGTCACCACACAAACAATGTACAAGGCGGCCACCCCCGCCAACTGTGCCGGACACGCCGCCACACGGGCACCCAGGGCCAGCAAGGCTTGGGTTTTGTCGGCATCGATGTCGCACACATGGACCACCACGCCTTTGGCGAGCAGGTTGCGCGCCATGCCGCCTCCCATATTGCCCACACCCATGATGGCCACAGGGGGCAAGGCCAAGGTCATGACTGGACCAGTTGTTTGGAGCGGGCCACCGACATCAAAATGCCGATGCCCAGCCCCAAGGTCACCATGGCGGTGCCGCCATAACTGATGAACGGCAGGGGCACACCCACCACCGGCAAGATGCCACTGACCATGCCCATGTTGACAAAGGCGTAGGTGAAAAAGATCAGGGTCACACTGCCGGCCAGCAAACGCGCAAACAAGGTGGGGCCTTCCAAGGCAATGGCCAAGCCGCGCAGCACCAAGATCACAAAGCCAGCAATCAGCAACAAGTTGCCAAACAAGCCAAACTCTTCGCCATAGGCGGCAAAAATAAAGTCGGTCGTGCGCTCGGGGATGAAGTCCAAATGGGTTTGCGTGCCCTGCATAAAGCCCTTGCCAAAAATGCCGCCCGAACCAATGGCAATCATGCCTTGGATGATGTGAAATCCTTTGCCCAACGGGTCGCGACCGGGGTCCAGCAAGGTGCACACGCGCTGCTGCTGGTACTCGCGCAGCAAGGGCCACCGGAAGCCCTCGGCGCACAAGGTGGGCTCAAACCACACCAGCAACACCACCCCGAGCAAGCCCAAAAACACCGGCGGCAAAATCCAAATCCACCGCAGGCCGGCAAAAAAGATCACATACAAGCCCGCAGCCAGCACCAAGATGGCCGTGCCCAGATCGGGTTGCTTGGCGATCAGCCCCACCGGCACCACCAGCAGCGCTGTGGCCACGGCAAAGTCCAGTGAGCGCAACTGCCCCTCGCGCTTTTGAAACCACCAAGCCAGCATGAGAGGCATGGCAATTTTGAGAATTTCGCTGGGCTGAATCACGATGCCCACATTCAGCCAGCGGCGCGCCCCTTTTTTGGTCAGACCAAACAAGGCCACGGCAATCAGCAAGGCCACGCCCAGGGTGTACAGCGGCACGGCAAAGGTCATCAAGCGCTGGGGTGGGATTTGTGCCACCAGCACCATGATCACAAACGCCAGGGACAGGTTGCGGGCATGGTCCCAAAAGCGCGCGCCGTTGGCAAAACCGGATGAGTACATGGTGATCAAGCCGGCCAGCGCCAGCGCCATCACGGCCAAGGCCAATTGGCTGTCATAACCCCGAAACACATGCGCCAAGCGCTGCAAGATGTGGGGCTTTTCGATCACGATGGGCATGGCGTGCGATTATCGGGCATGGCCATCACCCATTTGCTCTATTTGCATGGATTTCGCTCTTCCCCGCTGTCAGCCAAAGCGCAGCGCATGGCCGCCTGGGTGCACCAGCACCAACCCACAGTGACCTGGTGGTGCCCACAACTGCCAGCGTCACCGCAAGCGGCGGCCACGCTCATCACCCAAGGCCTGCGCGATTGGCCGCACGCGAACATGGCCGTGGTGGGCTCGTCGCTTGGCGGCTTTTATGCCACCTGGGTGGCTGCCCGGTGGGGCTGTCCAGCGGTGTTGCTCAACCCTGCGGTCGACCCGGCGCGCGATTTGGCCGCTCACATTGGCGTCCACCCCCAATGGCACCAACCCGAAGAAACCGTTTTCTTCCAGGCCCATTTTGTGGATGAGTTGCGCGATTTGTATGTCGGCAGCGCGCGCACAGGGCTTGGCACGCCATCGGCCGCGACCCACGCGGCACCTTTGGCTGACCCCCAACAAGTGTTGGCCATCGTGGCCCAGGGCGACGAGGTGCTGGACTGGCGCGAAATGGTGGCCCGCTACCCCCAGGCCCAACTGCGCCTGATCCCCGGCTCTGACCACGGCTTGAGCGATTTCGATGCGCATTTGCCCAGCGTGACCACCTACCTGGGTTGGGGCAGCGCCATGCCCTGAAACCCGTGTCGCCATGGGCGCGTGGGACAATCCCTGCATGTATGCACTGTTTGAAGATGCCGGAAAATTTCTGACCGGTCGGGTCCTGTCCGAAGCCGAGGTTTCGGCCCAAGTCGAGCTCGACACGGGCAAACGCGTCAAAGTCAAGTCGGCCCAGGTGCTGATCAAATTTGACCAACCCAGCCCCGCCGATTTGATGCGCGAGGCCAGCACCTTGGCCCCCACCATCGAGTTGGACTTGGCCTGGGAGTTTGCCCCGCCCGAGGAATTTGGCTTTGCCGACTTGGCGCGCGAGTACTTCAGCGCCAACCCCAGCCTGGTCCAACAAGCCGCCACCTTGCTGCGCTTGTTCGAAGCCCCGCATTACTTTCGCCGCGCCGGGCGCGGGCGCTTCAAAAAAGCCGCCGCTGAAGTGATCCAACAAGCCCTGGTGGCGATCGACAAGAAAAAACAGCAATTGGCGCAAATCGATGCCTGGGCCTTGGCCCTGGGCGACGGCCAATGCCCCGAGCCAGTGTTGGCACAGTTGTACAAAATTCTCTTCAAACCCGACAAAAACGGGCCCGAATACAAAGCCGTGGTGCAAGCCGCCCGCGCCACCCAACTGCCCCCGCTGGCCTTGTTGCAACGCGCTGGGGCCATCACCTCGGCCTACGAGTTCCATTGGCAGCGGTTTTTATTTGACAACTTTCCCAAGGGCACCCAGTTTCCCGCGCTGCAAGCGCCCCGCACCACGGACGATTTGCCACTGGCCGACGTGCAGGCCTACTCCATCGACGACTCACAAACCACCGAGATCGACGACGCCTTGTCGGTGCAAGGCCTGGGCAGCGCCCACATCACCGTGGGCATCCACATCGCCGCGCCGGGCTTGGCGCTGCAACCAGGTGATGCCATCGATCAGGTCGGCCGGCAACGCCTGTCCACCGTCTACATGCCGGGCCACAAAATCACCATGCTGCCCGACGCCGTGGTGCAGCACTACACCTTGCAAGAGGGACGCGCTTGCCCCGCTCTGTCGTTGTATGTGCAGTTCGATGCCGACACCTTGGCCATCACGGGCAGCCACACCCGATTGGAGCAAGTGCCCATTGCCGCCAACTTGCGCCACGACCAACTCGACGATGTGGTCACACCGCAGTGGCTGGACGACCCGAGCTTTTCCCACCCGGGCAGCGTGACCGAACCGGCCATGCCGCGCACCCAATTGTCTTTTTTGCACCGCTTGGCGCGCCACCTCAAAGCGCAGCGCGAAGTGGTGCGGGGCAAGCCCGAAACCTTCAACCGCCCCGACTACAACTTTCGCCTCCTGGGTTTGGACGGAGCGCCACCGCGTGGCCATGAAACGGTGGACATCAGCGTGCGCCAACGCGGTGCGGCGCTGGACCTGATCGTGGCCGAGGCCATGATCTTGGCCAACAGCACCTGGGGTCAGTGGCTGGCCAGCCTGGGCGTGCCCGCCATTTACCGCAGCCAAGCAAGTTTGGCCCCGGGCATCAAGGTGCGCATGGGCACCAAGGCCTTGCCGCATGCCGGCATTGGCGTGCCTTGCTATGCCTGGAGCACATCGCCACTGCGCCGCTACACCGACTTGGTCAACCAGTGGCAGCTGATCGCCTGCGTGCGCCACGGTGCCACGGCGGCACTCGCCGCCCCCTTCAAACCCAAAGATGCCGCGCTGTTTTCCATCATCTCGGCTTTTGAAGAAACCTACAGCGCCTACAACGCCCACCAGGCCAGCATGGAACGTTTTTGGACCTTGCAATGGCTGCGCCAGCACCAAACCCAAGAGATTGACGCCGATGTCATCAAAGCCATGCCCGGCCAGCCCGTGCTGGCCCGTGCCCAGCATTTGCCCCTGGTGCTGCCCATCGTGGGCGGACCGGCGACGCTGGCACGCGGCCAACAGGTGCGCTTGCGCCTGGGGTCGATTGACGACATCAGCCTGGATGTGCCCGGGCAATTTGTCAGCCTGATGGAGGGCAACCCCGGTCCAGAACCCGCCACTGAGGGTGACGAAGAAGAATCCACGGGCACCATCGCCATTGCCGTCGACCTGAACGACGCCGATGGCGACACACCGGCCCCCACCCACAACTAGGCATGTGGCAGCGCTGGTCACCGTTGCAAATTGCTTTGGGCGTGTCCCTGAT
The DNA here is from genome assembly GCA_041174965.1 of Pseudomonadota bacterium. Classification (GTDB taxonomy): domain Bacteria; phylum Pseudomonadota; class Gammaproteobacteria; order Burkholderiales; family Burkholderiaceae_C; genus Limnohabitans. Next base: position 8,396 of record JBEDFU010000323.1, read on the forward strand.
GGTGCATGGCGGGCTGCTCAGCCTGCGCATCGCTGACCCTGAGCGCTTTGATCGCTTGTTCCAAGCCAGCCCACTGGAAGTGATCTTGGTCAACACCCGGGCCAAATCGGATGAGGCCACCAACGCCCAAGCCCTGGCGCAAACCCGCTTGGCCGGTGGCGGTGACGCCGATCAAGGCCGTTCCCGCTCTCCCCTGCCCAGCGCGGCCCTGAGCACCGAGGGCGATCAACTCGAACCCTCGGCGGCTCAAACATTGGCAGCCTTGAAACTCAAGCAAACCCAACTGCTGAGCCAGATCAAGGCCAGCTTGGCCATGTTGCCCGAGACCCTGCCCACACCCGACAACGCCCAGCAACAAGCGCAGGAAGCCAAACGCCAGCAACTGCTCAAACTCCTTGCCGAGATTGAACAACGCATCGAACAAGACAATGCCAAACCGCGCAAACGCTACATCAGCCCCAGCACCCAAGAGGTGGTGTATGCCAAGTACCACGACGCCATGCGGCGCCAAATCGAGGCCCATGGCACGCGCCACTTTCCGCAGCAAGACGGCCAAAAACTCTATGGCGAGCTGACCATGATCATCACCGTGAATGCACAAGGCAAGGTGCTCACCGCAGAGGTGGCGACCAGCTCAGGTCAACGCGCCCTTGACCTGCGTGCGGTGGCCATTGCCCGCAGTGCGGGACCGTTTGGTGCCTTTGATCCAGACATGCGCAAAAGTGCCGACCAATTGGCCATGGTGGCTCGTTTTCAGTTCAGCCGCGACGGCAGTGTGCAAACCCGCTGACATGCGCTGGCCCACCCTGTCCTCTGTCACCAGCCCGCTGATGCGTTGGCTGGCCTTGGTGCTGCTGGCAGGCTTGGGGCTGCAATTGTTTTTCATCTTGCGCATTGCTGCCCTGGCTTGGTGGGACCCGGCGTCGACCAGCTTTCAACGCTCAGAAGCCGTGCGCATCCTGCGGCAAAAAAACAGCTTGCCCTGGCGCCATCAGTGGCAGCCCTACGATCGCATATCCATCCACCTCAAACGCGCCGTGGTGGTGTCGGAAGACGACATCTTTGCCCAGCACGATGGGGTGCAATGGGATGCCATCGAAAAAGCCTGGTCCAAAAACAACCGCGCCCAGCAACAAGCGGCGCAAGCGAGCGCAGCGCGCAGCAGCACACCCAAGATTGTGGGCGGCTCCACCATCACCCAGCAGTTGGCCAAAAACCTGCTGCTTTCCGGTGAGCGCACCTGGGCACGCAAAGCCCAAGAATTTGCCCTCACCCTGGCCCTGGAGGGCCTGCTCAGCAAGCGGCGCATTTTGGAGATTTACCTCAACAGCGTGGAATGGGGCGAAGGCGTGTTTGGCGCCGAAGCCGCGGCCCAGCACTACTTTGGCAAATCGGCCCAACAGCTCACACCCTATGAGGCCGCGCGCCTGGCGGTGATGCTGCCGCGGCCCAAATACTTTGAGCGGCTGCCCAACTCTGCCTATTTGGCCCAGCGCGCCGAAGTGATCGCTGCCCGCCTGGGTGCGGCGCGCTTGCCGTGAAAGGAAACGCCATGCGCATCTTGGGCATCGATCCGGGCTTGCAAACCACGGGCTTTGGCGTGGTCGACGCTGAAGGCGCGCAACTGAGCTATGTGGCCAGCGGCACCATCCGCACCCAATCGGCACAGCGCGCCGACCTGCCCGCGCGACTCAAACTGTTGTTCGACGGCATCCATGAAGTGGTGGCGCGCTACCAACCGCAATCAGCGGTGGTGGAGATTGTGTTTGTCAACGTCAACCCCCAAGCGACTTTGTTGCTCGGCCAAGCGCGCGGTGCTTGCCTGACCGCCTTGGTCTGCGCCGATTTACCGGTGGCCGATTACACCGCCTTGCAAATTAAAAAAGCCGTGGCCGGTCACGGCAAAGCGGCCAAAGCGCAGGTGCAAGAAATGGTCAAGCGGCTGTTGAATTTGCCCGGCCTGCCCGGCCCCGACGCGGCCGATGCCCTGGGCTTGGCCATCATGCACGCCCACGCCGGGCGCGGTTTGGCGCTGCTGCAAACCGCTGGGGCCCCACGCAGCAAGTCCAGCGCAGTGTTTCGGGGTGGGCGCAGCGGCTGATCAGCGCTTGCTATGGGCGGATACAGCTTGAACAACTTTGGGGTCGCGGTGGAACTGCGGCCAAGCCGGATGGCTCTTCACAAGCGCTCCAAAATCAGCACAGCAAAAAACACCAAAGCAGCGCCCACGGTGACCCGCAGCACCTTCCAACCCCAAATGCGATAACGGGTTTCACCGGTGGCGATGAAAGCGGCAAAAAGCAAGGCCGAGACCAACAGCAAAAACAAAACCGCCCAGCGCACCAGCAACATGGCGTGTCACCAAGCTGGGGCCAACTGCGCCAACCCACGCGGGGCTTGGCGTTCATCGGCAAAACTGACCACTTCATAGGCTTGCGGTCGGCTGAGCAATTCGCGCAACAAGCGGTTGTTCAAGGCATGTCCCGAGCGAAACGCGCTGTACGCCGCCAGCAAAGGCCGGCCCAGCAAAAACAAATCGCCCATGGCATCGAGAATTTTGTGTTTGACAAACTCATCGTCGTAGCGCAGTCCTTCGCTGTTCAAAATTTTGTAGTCGTCCATCACGATGGCGTTGTCCAAACCCCCGCCCAAGGCCAGGCCATTGGCGCGCATCGCCTCGACATCTTTGGTGAACCCAAAGGTGCGGGCGCGCGCAATGTCGCGCACATAGCTGCCCCCATCGGTGTCAAACACCACCCGCTGGCCGGTGGAGTCCACCGCTGGGTGGTCAAAGTCAATTTCAAAGCTGAGTTTGTAACCATTGTGCGGGCTCAGCCGCGCCCATTTGCGCGCCGCCCCTTCGCCCTCACTCACCTCCACCACCTCCAACACGCGCATGAAATGCTTGGGCGCGTTTTGCAAAGCAATGCCCGCGCTTTGGAGCAAAAAAACAAACGAGGCCGCCGACCCGTCCAAGATGGGGACTTCTTCGGCGGTGATGTCCACAAACAAATTGTCCAGGCCCAAACCCGCGCAGGCTGACATCAGGTGCTCCACGGTCAGCACCTTGGCGCCCAAGTGCGAAATGGTGGAGGCCAAGCGGGTGTCGGTCACGGCCGTGGCCGAGACGGGGATGGTGACCGGCTGCGGCAAGTCGGTGCGGCGAAACACAATGCCGGTGTCGGGGGGCGCGGGCCGCAAAGTGAGCTCCACCTTTTGTCCGCTGTGCAAACCCACACCGACGGCGGTGGTGATGGTCTTGAGTGTTCGTTGTTGCAGCACGGTTTGATTTTAATGCGCTGCAGTTGATTGCGGTTCAGCGTTCGCTTTTCCAACTTTTGCGTGAGGCGAGTGGAGGTGTTTGCCACCGCTTTGGCTGAACCCGCCCCGCCGGCGGGCACGCCGCCCTCCGCCAGTCGCTGCGCTCCGATGTTGTCGGGCGACGCACCCACCACCGGTGCTGCGAAGTAATGGCTGTGTGCCTACAACTGGCAAACCAACCCCTGACCGAAACCGGCACGAGTGGGTGTGCGGGCGGACGACGTTGGAGCGAAGCGACCGGAGGAAGCTCGCATACCCCGAGATGGCGGTTTTCGAGGGGGAGTCCATACCCAGCAC
>JBEDFU010000324.1:0-2705 GCA_041174965.1 Pseudomonadota bacterium
ATGTCGAAATTGGCATCTTGGCTAAAAAAGTTAGCAAGATTAATATTCCATGTCTTCATCCATTCCATGGGCCGCCATGGCATTTTTGAACCGCCATCGGGCGCTGGGATGGTGCTGAAAGTGTGATCAATCTTCAAGGGGGAAACATGTTTGAGCAAGTCGTGCCTGTCAATAAAGAGCGCCATGCAGGCAAAAAAATCCGATCCAGCAACGATTTTCGTTTCGCTGCCAAGTTCCATGTGGCCTACGTCACCGTGCACGAATTTGCGCGCGCAGCAGCCATTTACCCGCTGGTCTTTTTGGAAGACAAAGCCAGCGATGACTTTCGCCCAGTGGCCTTGATGGGCCTGGACGCTGGTGAAAATCTGTTTGTCGGCAGCGATGGGGCCTGGGCCGGCTCATACATACCCGCCATCATCCGCCGCTATCCCTTTGCGCTGACCAAAGCCGCTGAGGCCGATCGTTTCATCGTCTGCATCGACGAAGCCAGCGACTTGCTCAGCGACACCGAGGGCGCTGCCATGTTCGATGAACAGGGCAACCCCACCCAAGTGATCGAAAACGTCAAGCGCTATTTGGGCGAACTCCAGCAAATGGACACCATGACCCACGAGTTCAGCAAATTCCTGATTCAAAACAATTTGCTCACGCCTTTGAACATGCGTGTCAATGCGGCCAGCCAAGTGCGCAACATCACCGGTTGCTATGTCATCAACGAAGAGCGCTTGAACAACTTCACCGACGCCAAATTTGTCGAGATCCGGCAAAAGGGTTACCTGCCCGCGATCTATGCGCACTTGATTTCTTTGTCGCAAATTGAGCGCTTGGCCAGCATGAAAAAACCTGCGTCATCGCTCAGCGCAGAGGATGCCCCTGCCAGCACCGCTGCACGGCGCAAAACCAAAGAAGTCCTCCAATAAGCAAGTCTCTCACCCTGCTGGCACAGAAGATGTGTGCCCTTGGGGTGGGAGATGCGCAAAAGCATCCATTTTTCGAGGTATGGGCATGGACAAGGCATGGTGCCAGCGGCGGTGGTTGACACACGGCATATCTGTGGTGATGTGGATGGCTTGCGTCCATGCACAGGCCCAATCTGTGCCCGACGCGGGCAGCACATCGGCGCAGGTCAAGTCCTGGAGTTTGAAAGATTTGATCCTTCAGGTGCGCACGGCCAACAAAGACATCCGCAACAAACAAATTGAAAGAGACGTCTCTGCCACGGGCATCGACCGGGCAGTGGCTGCATTCATGCCCATGGCCACACTGTCGGCCACCAATGGCGTTAATCGGCAGCCCAGCACCTACGAAGAAAAGTTGTCGCGCGCCACCGAAGCTGAAAAGCTGACCAACTCCATGAGCAGTTTGTACATGCGAGATGGCCAAGACTATGCGGCCGGGGTGAGCCAACTGCTGCCCACTGGTGCCAAGTTGGAAGCCAAGACGACCTTGTCGCAGTTCATCACCAACATCAACCAAAACGATGCCACCCGCCCCGCTGGGGCCAAAGACAACCGCTCAAACTGGGGCTTGACCTTGACCCAGCCCTTGGCCAAGGACGGCGGTGTGGCCGTCACCCTGGCGCGGGCTCAGGTGGCCGATTTGGACTTGGATGTGGCCAAGCACACCTTGGGTGAAACAGAGTCGAGCATTGTGGCCGAGGCCGTTCTGGGCTATTACGAATTGGTCATGGCCCAACACCGGGTGAATGCGGCCTTGGAAAAAATCCAAACCGCCCAGCGCTTGCTGAGTGAAGCCCGAGCTTTGTCACGCCAAGGCCGACTGGCCGACATTGATGTGGTGGAAGTGGAGAACTCGCTGTCGCGGTTTCGCGCCGGTTTGAGTGAAGCCAAACAAGGCGAGCGCGAACGCCTCAACCGCCTCAACACCTTGATCATGGCCGTCACTGGCAACGATGTGGCCGTGTGGAAGGCCGCCGAGGATTTGCCCGCAGTGCCCCGATCAGCACAAGCCCAGGCATTGGAAGCGGCATTGCGCACGGCGATGGAGTCGCGGCACGATTATTTGATGCAAAAAAAGATGCTCGAACGCGAAGGCGTGCAGTTGGTTTATGCCAAGAACCAAGCCTTGCCGCGCATCGATTTGGTCGCCAGCTACGGCCAAAATGGCCTGGCCTACGCAGCTGGCACGGCATTCGGCGCAGAGGTGATGCGTGACTACGCCACTTGGAGTTTGGGTTTGCAGCTTCAAGTGCCCTTGGGGGGGAATTTGCAGGGGCGAGCTGATGTGGCCGCTGCCAATTTGCGGCGTGAAAACGCTTTGCTGGCCATCAAGGCATTGGAGGTGCAAATCACCAACGACATCGATACCGGTGTGCACATGCGCAACAGTGCCATGGAGCGTTGGGTCCATTGGCAAGAAGTCGCCGTGCGCGAACAACTGCAGCTCGATGTGGAGCGCAAAAAATTCAATGCCGGGCGCAGTGAAATTCGTGAAATATTGATGCGCGAAGAAAAAACCATCAATTCCCGCTTGATGGTGATCGAGCAGCAATTGGCCCACGCCCGAGCACAAGTCATTTTGGAGTCGGCACAAGGCATATTGCTGCAGCGCTGGCCCTCCTGAACACAGATGTTGGTGACATGACGGCTTATCCACTGCAACCCATCGTGCCCTGGTTGGTGCTGTGTTGGTGCGCGGCAAGCGCCGGTGCGTCATGGGCGCAAACTTCGGCGCCCACACAGGGC
>JBEDFU010000325.1:0-22565 GCA_041174965.1 Pseudomonadota bacterium
GTGCCACCGTGTGGTGCCACACCATTTTGTTGGAGGTGCTGGTGCCGTTGGTGACAAAAAAGCAGTGATCGGCATTGAAAATCCGCGCGGCATTGCGCTCGCTCTCGCCAATGGCGCCATCGTGGTCGAGCAATTGACCGAGCTCTTCCACCGCATTGCACACGTCGGCACGCAACATGTTTTCGCCAAAAAATTGGTGAAACATTTGGCCCACGGGGCTCTTTAAAAACGCCACGCCTCCCGAGTGACCCGGGCAATGCCAGGAATAAGAACCATCTTCCGCGTAATCAAGCAAAGCCTTGAAGAAAGGCGGTTGCACGCCCTCCAAATAAGTTTTTGCCTCGCGGATGATGTGACGGGCCACAAACTCTGGCGTGTCTTCGAACATGTGGATGAAACCATGCAGCTCGCGCAAGATGTCATTGGGCAAATGGCGCGAGGTTTTGGTTTCGCCATACACATAAATCGGCACGTCCGCATTTTTTCGGCGCACTTCGTTGATGAAGCTGCGCAGGTTCACCACCACCGGGTCCAAGTCGGGACCGGGAGAAAACTCCTCATCGTCAATCGATAAGATGAAGGCACTGGCGCGCGATTGTTGCTGGGCAAATTGACTCAAGTCGCCGTAACTGGTCACACCCAGCACCTCTGATCCCTCGGATTCAATCGCATCGGCCAAGGCACGGATGCCCAATCCCGATGTGTTTTCAGAGCGAAAGTCTTCGTCGATGATGACGATGGGAAAACGAAACTTCATGCACGACTCCTGTCACGCCGGGTGAGGGGCGGGTCAAATAGGCGCGAAGTGTACCTGCATGGCACTGCTACAATTTGAGGCTTCCGGAGAGGTGGATGAGCGGTTTAAGTCGCACGCCTGGAAAGCGTGTGAGGGTTAACAGCCCTCCGCGGGTTCGAATCCCGCCCTCTCCGCCAAATGCCCCATTCATGGGGTATTTTTTTGGGTCGGACCGTTGCACTGGTCCGATGCGCTCAACTGGATGCGCTTGCCAATTACTTTTTAGCCGCCTGCAGACAAGCCATGCGCACCCGGTACTCCATTTGCTCGGACGAACTGGTGTCAGACATGGGCGGGTCTTTGGGCAAGTCTGGGTGAGGCGGCTTGAAGCTCGACAACTGGCAATGCTTTTCGTATGCCGACAAGCCAGGTCGCAGATCCCCACCATTGCGCAAAAACGCATATTCTTTTCGATGTGAGACACCCACAGGGCTGGTGTAAAAACTGTCGCGGTCCGTGCACTCCATGGGTCGGCTGGCCATGAACCGCTCCCAAGCCTGCGTGTTTTCTTGGTTTTGCTGTTCCCATTTGGTGAGGCGGATTCTTTGGTCTTGCTGTGACTCCAACTCGGCGGACAGACCCGAGGCCACGCATTTGTCCACCTCAGAATGGCAGGCCGCCAATGCCAGTACAGCACAGCACACAATGATGGCAAGGCTGTTGCGTGCCATGGGATCAATCCACGCCTTGGGTGATGGGCATGGGTGGGCTGCTTTTACGGTTTCGGCTCAACCAAGTCAACAAGGAAAAACAGGTGAACGCCAACAGGCTCAAGGCCATGAAGCCGGAACGATAAGTGCCGGTGGCATTGGATATCCAACCCACCAAGGGCGAGCCAAACACCACACCCAAAAAGGTCACCGCCAGGGTGCCGCCAGTGGCCACGCTGGCCATGCCCTTGGGGGCTTGGCGCGCCACTTCCGACAGGTAAACACCGTTCCAGCCGATGGCCGTCGCACCAAAGACCACCAACACCGTGTTGAACCACAGGGCCGAGGTGCCCACCTCAAACCAGGCACAGGCCATGGCGGTGCCCGACATGGTGATGGCCAGCAAGCTGAGCATGCGCAAGGGCTTGATCCACCGATCGGCCACATAGCCCCACATCACCCGCCCCATCACCCCACCAAATTGGGTCAGCGTCATGGCCAAGCCCGCGCCGACCAAGGTCAACATCAGTTCGTCATGCAAATAGGTGACCAAATACGTCATCAAGGACATTTGCACCACAGAGAACATGAAGGAACAAATGGCCAATGTGGCCAATGCGCGGTGCGAAAACACCAAGCGAATGGGTTGCAAAATATTGCCCCAGCGCAGGGCTTGATCGGGTTTGCGGTCGTCGTCCAAGGCGGGGCGCTGGGGTTGCGCCGCCAAGGCACACAGCAAGCAAGCCGCTGAAACGATCAACAGCGATGCCTGCCAATCCACCCACAGCAGCAGCGTGGGCACCACTGCGCCGGCCATCATCCCGCCCAATGGCACGCCAGTTTGTTTGACCGAAAACACCAAAGACAAGCGATGCGCTGGCGTTGAGCGGGCCAACAGGTGCGAACTCGCTGGGGTCATGGGGCCGTAACCCAAACCCACCAAAAAAGCGCCCAGCACCATTGCAGGAATCCACGGCATGGCGCACAAAGCCAAGCCCAGCGCGCACAGCACCAAACCCCACTGGCTCACCCGAATGGGGCCCATGCGGATCACGCTGGCACCCGAGGCCAAGCTGGCCAAAATGGCCCCGACATAAGAGATGCCGATGTACACCCCCAACAAGGTGGGAGAGACATTCATGGCTTTGGCCACCACCGGGGCCATCACCGGCAAGGTCAACAATGCCATGGTCACCAGGGCCTGGATCAACAAGGTGATGAACAAGGGCATCCAGGTGCGCCAAGGTGGATTAGACATAGAGAAGTTTTCTCAATTCGGTTTTCAAAACTTTTCCAGTCTCGTTCTTGGGCAAATGATCCACCACACGGTATTGCTTGGGCCGCTTGAAGCGTGCCATGTGAGACAAGCAATGCGCATCCAGATCATGCAAGGTTTGTTGTTCGTCCCCATTGGCGAGGGGCCGCAACACCACAAAGGCCACCACTTCTTCGCCCCACTCTGGGTGGGTGCGCCCCACCACCGACACCTCAGACACGCTGGGGTGCAGCAGCAGCACCTCTTCCACCTCACGCGGATAGATGTTGCTGCCGCCCGAAATGATCAGGTCTTTGCTGCGGTCCTTGAGGGTTAAAAAGCCTTCTTCATCCAAGCTGCCCATGTCGCCGGTGTGCAGCCAGCCCTGACGCAGGGTTTGCGCCGAAGCCGCAGGGTTTTGCCAATAGCCTTGCATCACCACCTCCCCGCGAACGCAAACCTCGCCAATCTCGCCCACCGCGACAGGCCGGTCTTCATCGTCCAACACCTGCACTTGCAATCCTTCAAAGGGCCTGCCGACCGAAGCCAAACGCAGGGCATGGCGTGGATGCTGGGCATCGCGGTGCATGTCTTTGGAGCTCACGGTGATGGTCATGGGCGACTCACCTTGGCCATAAATTTGCACAAACCGCGGGCCAAATCGGGCCAAGGCCGCTTCAATATCGGCCACATACATGGGTCCACCACCGTAAATGATGGTTTTCAATCCGGTGAACGGGTCATCGCTGGGGGCTTCGACCAGGCGCTTGAGCATGGTCGGTGCGGCAAACATGGAGATGCCCTGCCAGTGGTTGCCCAAATCAAACAACTCTTGGGCATCAAAGCCACCCGACTCGGGGATCACGTTGCACGCAGCCCGCGCCAAATGAGGCACTGAATACAAGCCCGAGCCATGTGACATGGGCGCGGCGTGGATGATGCAGTCCTCCACCCCGATGTCATCGACATCGGCGAAGTAGTGCTGGCACATGGCCATCATGTTGTGGTGCGACAGCATGACGCCTTTGGGTCGGCCCGTGGTGCCACTGGTGTAGAACAACCAGGCCAAATCTTGCGCCCCTCGCGCGGCCAAGGTCATGGCTGGCGCTTGGGCCATGCGCCGGTATGCCGCGCCATTGATATCCACCACATGGCGCACGCTGTGGGACAGCGCGGCCCCTTGCTCACAGGCGCTCAAGGTTTTGGGGTGGGCCAGCACCAAAGGGGTTCCAGCATCGTCAAAGATGTAGGCCAGCTCCTTGGGGTGCAGTTGTGAGTGGATGGGCACAGCCACCAAACCGGCATGCCAAATGGCCAGCAGTGACTCCCAATAAGCAGGGTGATTGCGCATCACCAAACCCACCCGGTCGCCGCTTTGAAGGCCCAGGGCCAGCATGCCAGATGCCATGGCGGACACTTGCTTGAACAAACCCAGATGGTCTTGCAACACTGTTTTTCCCCAAGCCAAGGCGGGGGCATGCGGGTGATCGCGGGCAGCGCGTTCGAGCAAATGGGCCAAGTTCATGGGTACGCGCTCCTAGGCTTTGCGGGGTATGACCACGCCGTCAAATTCTTTCATGGCGATGCCCAGCGCTTGAGAGGCCATGTCTCGCACAGCGGCAGGTTGCCCGGCTTGAAAAATATAAGCCGTGTAAAACTGCTTGAGCGTGGGATGGGCCAAAATTTCTGCCTGGGTGCGGCTTTGGGTGATTTGGTCTCCGTAGACCATGGGCAAAGGCACCCGCACATTGCGCTCAGCATCGCGCAAGATGGCTTTGGGCTCGCCGCCTTGGGCCACTGTGTCCATTTCCTCAAAGAAGCGGCGGCGCATGGCCACAATGCCTCTGTCGCTGGCACTCAAGTTTTCTTGGCTGCGGTCGGCAATGCGACCTTGCCCCACCCAAGCCAAAAAATCTTGGTTCATCACATGGGTGTCGATCCAGCGACCGTGCTCGTCTTTCACCGGACCCCACCAAGTGGGGATGTGGGTTTGGACATAAGGCTCGCGTTCGCGCGGCACACGGGTGTATTTCCAAGTGACGCTCAAGGTGTTGTCGTCATCAATGGGCACACGCCATTCAAAGTGCTCCCCCAAAAAGAAACCATTCGGCCACAAGCAAACCCGGCCCACGGTCCAGGCCTGATCATCTTCGCTGGTGTCTTGTTTGACCCGGTGATAGGTGAAGCCAAATTCAAACTCTTTGAAGTCCAGTTTCAAATGGGTAGCGCCAAAACGAACCTCGCCGGTGCGCTGGCGGTTGCCCCAGTTCTCGTGCATCCATTCAAAATGCACCGGATCAATCGAATTTTCTTGGCATTGAAACCAATTGCACGGCACCTCTGAGAGCACCACTTGGGTAAAGCCGTTGTCCCACGAAAACGCTTCCCAATCGGGCAACAAAGGGGCCGGTTGTGGCCCCATGTAAGCCCACAGCATGCCGCCCTTGGCTTGCACCGGATACGCCGTGAGCTGGACCCGCGCTTTGGCTTGGCGCTCGGGGTGGGCAGTGTCCTCAAACGGTTGATGGATACAAGCGCCGTGGTGATCGAATTGCCAGCCGTGGTAGCTGCAGCGCAAGCCCTGCGCCTCCACCATGCCAAAGCTCAAATCAGCGCGACGGTGTGGGCATTGGCGCTGCACCAAGCCGTAAGTGCCGCCCAGGTCCTTGTACAGCACCAGGTCTTCGCCCATCAAGCGAATCGGTTTGGTGCTGGTTGCGTCAAATTCAGACACGCCCGCGATCGGCATCCAATAGTGGCGCAATAAGTTGCCCATGGGGGTGCCAGGACCCACACGCACCAAGCGCTCGTTTTGCGCTGGCGTCAACATCTGAGCATGCCGGTGATATGGGCGCGCTGCGGGTGGGCTGGCCGCATCAATCGGATTTGATGTTGGCCAATTTGACGGCACGCTCGTATTTGCGAACGTTTTTCTTGATGATCTCGCCGTACTCGTTGGCGTTGCTGTAAATGATGGAAAAACCTGTTTCCTTGAACTTGGCCAAAAAGTCAGGGCTCTCGGTGGCTTGTTTGACTGCCGCCTGCAGCTTGTTGACGATGGCCGGGGGAATGCCCGCTGGACCCAGGACCCCTGTCTCGGCCTGGAAGTCGTAGTCTTTGACCATTTCCGCCAAAGACGGCGTGTCGGGAAAACGCGACCAGCGCTTGCCGCCGGTCACGGCCAGCAAATTCAAGGTGCCGGCTCGGATGTGGGGCGCAGAGGCGGTGAAAGCGGTCAACAAAATCGGCACATCGCCAGCCAACACGGCGGGCACCGACTGCCCGCTGCCTTTGTAGGGAATGTGGGTGATGTCCAAGCCCGCATCGGCCTTGAAGGCTTCCATCGAAATGTGGTGGATGCTGCCCACACCCGAGGAGCCGTAATTGACCTTGCCTGGATTCGCCTTGACCTCTTTGACCAGGTCTTGCAGGTTTTTGATGCCTGTTTTGGCATTGGCCACCAACAACAAAGGCTCATAGGTCAAGCCAGAGATGGGCGTCAAGTCTTTGAAGGTGTCATAGGGCATGCTTTTGAAAATATGTGGCGCAATGCCCAGTTGGCTGGTGTCGCCCAACATCAAGGTGTAGCCATCGGCGGGCAATTTCACCAATTGAGCGGTGGCGGTCAAACCACCCCCACCCGGTCGGTTTTCGACCACAAAGGGTTGGCCCAAGATGTCCGTGAGTTTTTGGGCCAAAGCGCGGGCCACGAAATCGGGGCTGCCACCGGCCACATAGCCGACCAAAATTTTGACCGGTTTGACGGGGTAGTCTTGCGCCCAAGAAAGCACAGGCGACAGGCAAACCAGGGCAATGGACAGGGTTTTGAGCAAAAATTTCATGGGTTATCCTGGTTGAAGAAAAAGGCTGTCTCACCTGGGCTGCATTGCCTGAGCAGGGACTGCGGCCTGAGAACAAAGACCGGCGCAGATTACACCAAATCGATTTGGCCCTGGCGCCAAAGCTGGCCAGCTCAGTCGTGTGCACGACAGGATCTGCGCGCTGGGCCATGTTGTTGGTTACAGTTTGCAGCCCACCACACCACCAGGAGCCCCCATGGCCACCACCCCATCCCAGATCAAAACCGTCATCATGACCGGCGGCACCCGTGGACTGGGCTGGGAAATGGCCGAAGCCTTGATCGATGCCGGACACCGGGTGGTGATCACCGGTCAACAACATGGGCCCCACCTGGGCGCACTGCAAGACCAACTCAATCAGCGCGCTGGCGCAGCGCACGCCCTGGCCTTGCAAGCCGATGTGGCCCAGTGGGCAGACTGTGAAAGAGTGGTCCAGCAAACCCTGGACACCTTTGGCCGCGTCGATGGCCTGGTCAACAACGCGGGCTTGGGCATGCGGGCGATTCGTGATGATTTTTTGCAAGACCCCCCCTTGTTTTGGCAAGCCGCACCTCAGGCCTTTGCCGACATCATTCAAACCAATGTGGTGGGCCCTTTTTTCATGGCGCGGGCTTGTGTGCCTTTGATGGTGGCACAGGGTTTTGGCCGGGTGGTGAATGTCTCCACCAGCCAATCCACCATGGTGCGCAGGGGCTACAGCCCCTATGGCCCCAGCAAAGCCGGGTTGGAGGCGTTGAGCGTGGTGTGGGCGAAAGATTTGGCCGGCACCGGTGTCACGGTGAATGTGCTGCTGCCCGGCGGAGCCAGCGCCACCGACATGCTGCCACCCAACACACCCAAAGACAAACTGCTGCCACCGCAGCAAATGCGTGCCCCCATCGTGTGGTTGATGTCAGACGCTTCCAGCGCCCACACGGGTGGCCGTTACAGCGCCAAGGATTGGCCCGAGCACTTGAGCGCTGAGGCCGCTGCGACCTGCGCGCGATCGGCCCACCAAGAGATTCCGCACATCATGTGATAGCCATCTCCAAATTGATGAGAAATGGCCTTGAGCAAAGGCGACAAAGCTGCGGTTTACCCTGTTGAAGACCGACAGCGCTTGGGGTAACTTGGCGCAACAAGAAAACACTTTTTTTCGACCCAAGGACATCCCACCATGAACCCCATGAAATGGCCATCCATCCGACTGGCGCAGATTTGGCTTTTGCTGATCGGCCTGTTGAGTTTTCAACTGAGCAGCGCGCAAACCACGGCAGATGCCAGCAACTACCCCAATCAGCCGGTCAAACTCGTGGTGCCTTACCCGCCGGGTGGTGGCGCTGATTTCCTGGCCCGGTTGTTGGCAGAAAAAGCACAAGCCAAATGGGGTCAAACGGTGATTGTCGAAAACCGTTCAGGCGCTGGCGGCAATGTCGGTACCGAATCTGTTTTTCGCGCCAACCCCGATGGCTATACCTTGCTGTTCACCGCGCAACCGCCCTTGGTCGCCAACAAAAGCCTTTACGCCAAACTCAACTTCGACCCCGACATCATGACCCCGGTGTCGCTCATGACCACCGGTTACAGCGTGTTGTTGGTGCACCCCAAACTGCCGGTCAACAGCGTGGCTGAATTGATCGCCTATGCCAAGGCCAACCCCAATAAACTCAATTACGCCTCGCAAGGCATTGGCAACGCCGCCCACTTGAGTGCTGAATTGTTTTGCTCCATGGCCGGCATCAAAATGACCCACATCCCCTACAAAGGCACGGGCCCGGCCTTGGCCGATGCCTTGTCGGGCCAGGTCGAGGTTTATTTTGGTGAACTGGCCACCTCAGGCGTGCATGTGCGGGCGGGCAAGCTCAAGCTGCTGGCCGTTGGGGGAGAAAAGCGTTTACCCGATTACCCCCAAGTGCCCACGGTGGCAGAGTCACTGCCCAAATACCTTGCCACGGTTTGGCAAGGCATGGTGGGCCCACCTGGCATGAACATGGCCATTTCACGCAAGTGGTCTGGCTTGGTCAACGAGGTGCTGAAAAACCCCGACGTGATGAAGAAACTCCAAGACATGAGCATGATTCCCGCAGGGGGCAGCCCTGAAGACATGGCGCAATTCATGCGCGAAGACCGAGAACGCTGGAGCGCCGTGATCAAGGCCTCTGGCGCCAGAGCCGACTAACCCCCCCCAGAGCACACCGATCCACCACCATGATCACCGCAGAACAAAACAAAAAACTCACTGGCGTGAGCGCCGGTACCCCTTTGCACGAGCCCTTGTCCAAATTTTGGTATCCGGTGCTCCACGCGGCCCAATTGCAAGACCGATGTACCCGCAAAATTCGCTTGTTGGGCGAGGACTTTGTCATCGCCAGAAACGGCCCTGACTTGCTGGCTTTGGAGGAAAAGTGTCCGCACCGCCAATGCTCACTCACCTTGGCCCGGGTCGAAGACCAAGGCTTGCGCTGCATCTATCACGGCTGGCTGATGAGCCCTTTGGGCAAAGTGCTCGAAGCCCCCAATGAGCGCGAGCAAGGGGGCCGCCAACGCATTCAGATGCGCACCGCCGCATTGCGCGAAGCAGGTAGCCTGATTTGGATGAACATCTGCGCCGATGAAGCCCAGCGTGCGCCCTTCCCCGACCTGCCCTGGTTTCACCTCCCCGCCGATCAGGTGGTGGTGGTCGACGCTTTGTGCCATTCGAATTGGGTGCAATCTTTGGAGGGGGCGATTGACTCTTCCCATTCATCGCATTTGCACTCCGATGAAATTGTCAGCAAAAAAGCCGGTGACGTGAGCACCGCTGTGGGTGCGGGCATGCAATTGCAGTTCACCCGTCCATCCACCGACAAGCACCCCCGCATCCAGGTGCGCGACACCGACTTTGGCTTCATTTATGGCGCCTTGCGCATCCCCACCGTGGACCCCGACAAATGGGTCTATATCCGCGCCTCGGCATTTGCCTATCCCTCCTATGTGACCTTTCCATCGGCAGATACCTTGGGCGATCTGCAGGTGTTTGTGCCGGTCGATGAAGACCACACCCATTTTTTCTACATCCGCTTTTCCACCCGCGACCCCCTCAACCAGCTCAACTTGCCCGCCTGGTCGGGCTTGGAGCCGGGCAAAGATGTGGATGAAAACGGTTTCTTGCGCGCTGCCGCCCTGCCCTTGTGGGGCCAAGACCGTGCAGCCATGGCGCAGGGAAAATCCTTCACCGGGCTCAAAGGCGTGAACTTGCAAGACATCGTGGTGCAAGAGAGCATGGGCACCATCGTCGATCGCACCAAAGAAAACCTGGGGCCAGCCGATTTGGCCATCGTTCACTTTCGCCGCCTGTTGCTGGAGACGGCCGACGGCAAAGCCGCCGCCCAACCGGGCTTTGCGCATCAAATTTCCTACCAAGGCCTGAAAGCCCGTGATGGGCTGCTTCCCCTGGACCAAGATTGGACAGCCCTTTACCCGCCAGACAGCGTCCAGTGGCAAGCCAAGCCATGAGCCACGCCGCAGGCCTGGCCCAGCGACCCATTGGCCACACCGGCCTGAGCGCCTCGGTGCTGGGTTTTGGCACCGGTGACAACGCCGGTTTGATGGTTTTGGGCAGCGTGGCCGACCAGCGTGAAGCCGTCGCCCAAGCCATCGGCGCGGGGGTGAATTATTTCGACACCTCGCCCGACTATGGCCGGGGCCGCGCCGAAGAAAATCTGGGCCGCGCCCTCAAGGGGCGGCGCCATGAAGTTCTGATCACCACCAAGGTGGAGGTCATGCCCGCTGACCAACATCGCTTGGCGAAAAAAGTCCACGAGTCGCTCAACGACTCCTTGCGCCGCTTGGGCACCGACCATGTGGACATTTTGATGATCCACAACCCACCCTCGCGACACAACGATTGGCAACGCACCACCTGGGCCCCGCTGGTGGTGGATGATTATTTGCGCCCAGACGGCGCATTGGCAGGTTTGAGCGAGGTCATTGCGGCAGGCAAGGTGCGCATCGGTGGCATTGCCTGCGAAGAGGCCCACCCTGAAGCGCTGGCCCCTCTGGTGTCTCATCCGGCGGTGTCCATCCTCAACATCTGGCTCAACATGCTCAATCCATCGTCTTTGTTGGACCCCAGCCCAACGCAGGTCAATGGGCCGGCGGACTACCGGGGCATGGCGCGCATGGCGGCCGACAAGGGTGTGGCCATCGCCGGTTTTCGCGCCCTGGGTGGCGGAGCCTTGATGTCGGCGGCGGCCAACACCCTGACCCGACACCCGATTGCCGGTGGCGGTTTTACCCGCAATGCGGCGCAATACAAACGCGAAGTGGAATTGGCTGCACGCTTGGTGACGCGCTTGGGCATCCAAGGCACCAATGCCATGGCCGCCTTGGCTTATCGTTTCAACATCACCGACCCGCGCATCACCACCACGGTGGCTGGTTTTTCTGAGCTGTCGCATTTGCACGGTGCCATTGATGGCCTGCGCAAGGGTGCTTTGTCAGCCGATGAGATGCAAGCCATCATGGGCGCCTGGCATGAATTGTTTGCCCTGGAACCGGCCTGATTTGACTTAACCAACCCCATACCACCATGTCACTGCACACCACCATCAGCGGTTTTCACCCGGTTCAATCCTTTGCCCAGATCTCCACCGCTGTGATCAGCGACGCGCTCGATGCACTGGGCGTGCACGGCCAATGCACCGGGCTTAACACCCAAGCAGCTGGCGCCTTCAAACCATTTTGTGGTCGCGCTTTCACCGTCCAATTCATGCCCTGCGGCACGCCCGATGAACGCACTCCCTCGGGCAGCATTGGCGACTACATCGACGATGTGCCTGAGGGCTATGTCATCGCCATCGACAACCGCGAGCGTCTCGACTGTTGTGTCTGGGATGGTCCTGTGAACCAGCGTGCGCTGGCCCGGGGCGTGGCGGGTGTGGTGATCGATGGCGCTTGTCGCCTGGACTCCATGGACAACCCTGCCCTGCCCGTCCTGGCCAGGGGGCGCCAAGCCAGACACGGCAACAAACGGGTGCGGGTCGAGGCTTTCAACCTGGCGATCGTGATGGGTGGCGTTCGGGTGGAATGCGATGACTTGATCATCGCGGATCACAATGGGGTGGTGGTCATCCCGCGCGACTACATTCAATCGGTTTGGAAACACATCCAAACCCCCGCTTGAACACGCGCCCCAGCGCTTGCCCAGAGGACTTTCATCCGTCCTCTTTTTTTAACCTGTCTGATTCATGAGCTTTTGGGCTGACATCATCGCCTTGCTGGCTGCCACCTGTTGGGCTGGGGCCAACACCTGCATTGCACGCGGGTCCTCTCACCAAGGGGGCGAGAACGGGGCTTTTTTATCCATTTTGCTCACCGCCTTCATCGCCGGTGTGGTCTGGGTCATCGGTGGCGGCACCGATGGGCAGGCCTTGAACACCGAAGGGCTGGCTTGGTTTGCAGCCGCGGGCGCATTGACCATTTTTGTGGGCCGGGTGTTTTTCCATTCCAGTGTGCAATACATGGGCGCGGTGCGCAGTTCATCCGTCAAACGCTTGGTGCCCTTGTTTTCGGTGTTGCTGGGGGTGGTTTGTCTGGGTGAAAGCTTGAGCCTGTCAGCAGTCTTGGGCATGGGATTGATCTTTGCAGGCTTCGGGGTATTGGTGTGGGAGTCGAAACAAAAAATCGCGCCGCAAGCCCAACAGAGCGAACAGCACATGGGCCCCAGCCGCAAAACTTTGCGCATGGGCATGGTGTATGGCGTGGTTTCTGCAGCCGCCTATGCCAGCGGAAACATGTCGCGCAAATTTGGCCTTTTGCACATCTCTGAACCGGCTTTTGGTGCCATGTTTGGGGCCTTGGTCGGGGCCATTCTTTTTTTAGCCTCTGCGGTGTTTTTGCAAAGTTACCGCGAGGCGGTGAAAAACACCTTGCAAAAACCCAACCCCTGGCTGCTCAGTGCGGGCATCTTGGCTTCGGTGGGGCAGTTGCTTTATTTTGTGGCCATTGACTGGAGCTCTTTGTCGCGGGCCACCCTGATTGTGTCGATGGATGTGTTTTTGACCATCCTGGTGGCGCTGGTGTTTTTTCAGAAACGCGAAGCCGTCAATCGATACGCTGTGGCCGCGGCCGCCTTGGGCGTGTTGGGCACTGGCGTGATCATCGGGGGCTCAGCCTGATCGGCTGCGCGCCGTGTTGGGCTTGGGTTGAAAACGGTGTAAACCGGCGCTTCACATGCCCGCTTTTTCAGTGCTGCGCGGCAACACAATGCCGTCATAGGGTTTGGCATCGATGCCCATGGCTTGTGAAAAAGCCTGTCGCACCGCCTCAGGTTGGCCGGCTTGAAACGGGTAAGTGGCATACAGAATTTTCAAACGCGGATTGGCCATGATTTGCTCCACCGTGTGGGCTTGTAGCAGCTCATCACGGTCCATCATGGGCAAGACCACACGCTGATTTTGGGCCGGGTCACGCAGGATGCCTTTGGCTTCCTCGCCCTTGGCAATGCGCGCCATTTCATCAAAAAAACGCCGCCGTATCGCCACCACACCGCCGTCACTGGCACCCAACATCTCTTGGCTGCGGTCAGCGATCACGCCTTGACCCACCCAAGCCAAAAAGTCTTGATTCATCACATGGGTATCGATCCAGCGCCCCTGCGCATCTTTGAGCGGTCCGTGCCAAGTGGGGATGTGGTCTTGCACATAGGGCTCGCGCCCAGCCGGCACGCGGGTGTATTTCCAGGTGATGCTCAGGGTGTTGTGGTCATCGATGGGCACACGCCACTCAAAATGCTCGCCCAAGAAAAACCCATTCGGCCACAGGCACACACGGCCCACTGTCCAAGCTTGGTTGTGCTCGTCGCTGTCTTGTTTGGTGCGGCGATAGGTGAAGCCAAATTCAAACTCATCAAAGGCCAATTTCAAATGGGTGGGGCCCAGCTTGGTGCTGCCGGTGCGCAGGCGGTTGCCCCAGTTTTCGTGCATCCATTCGAAGTGCACGGGGTCAATCGAGTTTTCTTGGCACTGAAACCAGTTGCAGGGCACTTCAGAGATGACCACCTGGCTAAAGCCATTGGGCCAAGAAAAGGCCTCCCAGTCGGGCAGCAAAGGCACAGGCTGCGGCCCCATATATGTCCACAACATGCCACCTTTGCTCTGCACCGGGTAAGACTTGATGCGGATGCGATCTTTGGCCTTGCGCTCGGGGTAAACGGTGTCTTCATAGGGCTGCGCAATGCAGCGCCCTGTTTCATCAAAATTCCACCCGTGGTAATTGCAGCGCAGGCCTTTTTCCTCAACCATGCCGTAACTCAGGTCGGCGCGGCGGTGGGCGCATTGCCGATCCACCAGGCCATAGGTGCCGCTCAAATCTTTGTACAGCACCAAGTCTTCACCCAACAAACGAATCGCCTTGGTGGCTTGTTGGTCAAACTCTGACACGCCAGCGATTGGCATCCAATAGCGGCGCAGCAATTCGCCCATGGGCGTGCCCGCACCCACTTGGGTCAGTTGTGCGTTTTGTTCCGGGCTGAGCATGAAGGTTCTCCTGCCATGGGGCCTAAGCCCATGAAAAATTCAGATGTCCCTGGGCGATGAATCAGGCCAGCCACACGGCAAAGGCCGCGCCCACCCCGGTTCCAGCAGGTGTGCGGCGCAAGCTGTGATAACGGTGCCATGTCAACGGCAAGGCTTTCACGGCACCCGCGGTCACCACCCAATTGAGGATTTCAGACGAGCCAGAATTCAATGCCCCACGCGGCAAATCGCGCAAAGCTTGATGATCGCCACTTTGCAAGGCAGACAAAATGGTTTGATCGAGGGCTTCGTCGACGATGAAGTGGCTCAATCCACCCGAGGCCACGACCGCGACCCGCAGGTTTTGCGGACAGTCGCGCAAGGCCTGTCCCAAGGCCAAACCAAAATCATGGCACCGGCGGGCGCTGGGGACATTGGGTCCGTAATAGGTGTTGAGCAACACGGGCAGCACCGGTATGGCTTTGCCCCTGAACAAGCGCTTGATGATGAAGCCATAAGCGTGGCCAAAGCCTGCGTTTTCGGGATGGGCCACATGCGAGCAGGCGCCGACATCAAAGTCGGCATCGATCAAGCGTTCGATCAAGGCCAAGGCCAATTCGCTGCTCGCCCCCACGGTGTGCAAGTCGTCCATCAAATAACCCCGGCCCATTTGTTGAATCCATTCGGGGCTGTCCGGGTGACCATATTTGTTGCTGGTGATGAAGCGTTCACCGTGGTAGATGGCGATGGCCGGTTGATTGGCCGATGTGAACAACTCGCGTTGATCGTCGCCCACGATCACCACCACATCGGGCGCGACTTGCGCCAACACATCACCCAAGTGGTCCAAAGACTGGTCACAGGCCTTGGATTTTTGGCTGAAGGTTTCGAAGTTCACTTCTTCGGCATAGCGCGGACCGACCTCGGCCAGCAATTGCTCATAGGTGACCAAGCGGCCGTCCGAGTGGTTGAGCCCCTTGTTGGCATAGTCCACTTCGGAGCGGCGTTGCCATTGATCGACCGTCAGCGCCAACAGCGGTGTGTGCGACACCCCCATGCCCAAAACAATGGATGCCATGGCGGGTCAGAACTTGAAACGGCTGTACAAGCGGGTGCAGTTGCACTCAAACACATTGCGTTTGTCTTGTTCGGTCAAGAAATCAATGCTTTCGATCACCGGTTTGAGGTCATCAAAGTCCAAACCGGTGGTTGGGTCCACCGCACTGCCGGTGCCTGGCTTTTCAGTGGCGAACAACACCCGATCGGGGCCCACCACTTTGAACAGCAATTCCAACGCAAGCTTGTCGTAGGTGGTGGTGTCAAAGTGCAAACGCTTGAGTTGGTCGTCGAAATACTCGCCGCCATTGCGCACCGTCCACGCTCGAAAACGCCCCATTTGATAGGGGATCGCACCGCCACCATGGGGCACGATGAGCTTGAGCTTGGGGAATTTTTTGAACACCGGCGAATTCAAGAGCGAGTGAATGGCAATGCTCTCCTCGTTGATGAACTTCAAGGTGTAGCTTTCACGGGCCTGGCAACTGCCGGCGGAGTGGATCAAAGCCGGGATATCGAGTTCGCACAGCTTGTCATACAAGGGGTACCAAAACTCATCGCCCAATCCCGGCGGGGGCAAGGTGTCGCCCTCGGTGGGGTCGGGGTTGAGCAAGCAACCGATGAAGCCCTGCTCTTTGACACGAAACTCCAACTCGTCAAAACAATTGACCGGGCTGCTGTCGCGGTATTGCGGCAAGCCAGCGACTGCGCGAAATCGCGTGGGGAACATGGTGACCGTGCGAAAGACCAAATCGTTCATGTGCTGGGTCCACAGCGCGGTGACCCGGGCTGGTTTGACCGAGTGCATTTGCATGTACGGGCGCGGCGACAAAAACTGGATGTCTGTGCCCACCCGGTCCATCAAATCAATGATGGTCTGACCGGCAACGCGCACCGCGTCATCGGTGAGCTTGGGCGGAAACGATGGGTTGGAGCGGCTGGCCACCAACTCGGCCATGAATTTGTAGCTCTCGGGCGGCACCACGACGTGGGCATGTGAATCGATGATCAAAGGGGTTCTCCTGTGGGGTGTCTGAAAAAGTCTGAATGGGAATGCGTCAACAATGCGCGCTCAAGCGCGGGTCTGCAACTGGTGATAGCGGTGTTTTTCCCGCGCTTGGCGCAGGCTCATGCCCTCGCGAACCGACTGGCGAATCGCATCTTCGGCCGCTTGAATCGCTTCAGCGGCATCCAACACCTCGTTTTCGCGGTCTTGGGGAATCACCACCACGCCGTCGGCGTCGCCGCGCATCAAGTCGCCTGGGCAAACGCGCACGTCGCCAATGTTGACGGGTGTGCCGGTGGCTTCCACCTGCACCCGGTCTTTGCCGGTGCGCATCCAATGGTCGCGGCTGTAAATAGGGTAGCCCAGCTCCAGGCACAGCGACACATCGCGGTTGATGCCATCGATCACCGTGCCCGCAATGCCTTTGCGGTGGGCAATTTCGGTCAAGATGTCGCCCCACACCGTGGCGTTGTCGCGCCCACCGTTGTCGAGCACGATGACACTGCCGGGCGCCACGTCGTCGATGTAGTCACCCACGGTGCCGGGCACAGAACCCGCGGGGCCGTACAACAAGGTCCACGCACGACCGGTCATGCGAAAGTCGCTGGAGCGGGGTTTGATTTTGTAGCACTGCCCGTTCAGGCCATGGCGATCCAAAGCGTCACTGAGGGTGGCGGTGTCGAGCCGGGAAGCGCGTTGCACGTTGGCGTCGGTCATGGCGGGTCTTTCCTAAAAACGGGGCTGATCATTTCAGCATGTGTTCGTAATCCGCACCCATCACTTGGCTGACGGGTTGACCGGCCCGCAGGGCTTGGGCCATGGCGGCTTCGCGGCCAACGATCATTTCTGCGGCCTGCAAAACGCGGTCAATGTCTGCGGCAGCAATGAACACCGCCCCGCTGGCATCGGCTATCACGTAATCCCCCGGGCAAACCGTCACCTCGCCGATGCGCACCGGTTGGTTGGTGAAGGCTTCTGCCACCCGAGCACGTGCGGTGCGGGCCGTCAGGCCACGGGCGTAGACGGGAAAATCATAGGCGCGGGCCTCGTCGATATCGCGCACTGGGCCATCCACCACCACCCCCGCCACTTGCCGCAGTTTGGCCGCCAAGGACAAAATGCCGCCCCAGGAGCCTGCGTCCAAACCGGTGCGTTGCTCGATCACGATCACGTCCCCAGGCTGCGCGGCTTCAATCGCGGTGGTGCCCAGGTGTCGCGGTGCACCTTCGTGGGGTGGCACTTGAGCCGCCGGCACCAATTTGTAGGTCACCACCCGTCCCGCAATGCGTTGTTGGGTCGATTGTTGGGTCAGGCCGCTGACGCTGGGGGGCAGGCCCAATTTGTCCATGGCGTCGGACACCGCACACACATCCAGGCGCTGCAAGCGCTTGACCGGGTCATCCATGTTGACCGTCCTTGACCACCGCAACGATTTCGATTTGAACCAACATGCCACCCGGCAAATCGGCCACCATGGTGTGGCGAGCGGGTCGGTCGTGGGGGTCGGGGAAACATTGGAGCCACTCTGCATTCAGCGCATCGCGGTGGCTGTTGTCTTTCACGTAGGCTTTGACATGCACCACATCACCCAGATCGGCCCCACCCTGGGCCAACAAGCTGCGCAAGTTCATGAACATGAACTTGGCTTGGCTGGGACCATCGGCGGGCAAGGTGTCGGTGGCAGGGTCTTTGCCCATGATGCCGGATGAATAAATCATGTTGCCCACCCGGGCACCCATGGGAATCGGGGCATTGCCATGGCTGACGCCAGGCACTTCGATCGATCTGCGACCTCGGTTGGGCATGGATGTGCTCATTTAATGTCCTTAAAAATCAATGGCTTGCTTTAAAGCAGTCGCCCGTGATGCCATCCTGCGAACGGCCTGGGGTGGCACACGGCTTTGATCCCATGCTATTGAATTCAATTTTGCATGCCATCAGGGGAATCCCTCGTGACCGGTGAAGCCGCCCTCACGTCAAATGCCAACCAAGATGGCGCTTGAACAATCCCCAGAATCCAAAAACCGCAGCCGCAAGGCCCAAGGGGCGATGGGGCGTGCGCTGAGCCAGATCAAAGACATGATCGTCAATGGCGAGCTCAATCCGGGCGAGCAAATTCGACAAGAAGAAATGGCGCTGAAACTCGCTGTCAGCCGCGTCCCCTTGCGCGAAGCATTGAATGTGTTGGCCGACCAAGGCCTGCTGTATCACCGCCCCCACCAGGGCTACTTTGTGACCAAACGCGACCCAGGTCAGTTTGCGCAAATCCGGCGCATGCTGCATTTGTTGGAAAACGAATTGATGGCCACCATCGCCTGGCCTGGATCAGAAGATTTACAGCGATTGAACGATTTGAACGCCCAGATGCAGCGCTGCGTGGATGCGGCCGACACCCAGCAACTCATTGAATTGAATCAACAATTCCATTTCGCCATCTTTGGTTTGTCGCCCAACCGGCTGATCATGGACGAAGTGGCCCGTTTGTGGGCTTTGATCGAACCCGGCATGTGGGACAAGTTTGACACCCATGCGCAACGGCTGCAAACCTTGATGGAACACGAGCGCTTGATCCAGGCCCTGACCGAGCAAGACCGGTCCGCCTGCGTGGCCCAAATGGAACAGCACCGCTACAGCCCAGAAGACGGTATGCCCATCGAATTGCCCGGGGTGGTGATCGAACCCTCACCAGGGGTCTGAACCGGGCATCAGCCAGCAGATGGCCAAGCTCGCGGCTTGACAACATCGGTGCAGCTGGGGAAATGCACGCCTGGGCTTGCGGTGATAGACTCCCACCCCCTTTAAGGAGAGCCCCATGCCTGGATTGCTGCCCCACGTCGACCCCCATGGACTGCTGGAATATTCGGTGGTTTACACCGACCGTTCGCTCAACCACATGTCCAAAGACTTTCAAAGCGTCATGCGCGATATTTCGCGCTTGATCAAAGAGGTCTATCACGCCCACAGTGCGGTCTTGGTCCCGGGCAGTGGCACCTTTGGCATGGAAGCCGTGGCGCGGCAATTTGCCACCGACAAGCCAGTGCTGGTGCTGCGCAACGGCTGGTTCAGTTACCGTTGGACGCAAATTTTTGACATGGGCCGCATCCCATCGGCCTGCACCGTGCTCAAAGCACGGCGCATGAAGCCGGGTGCCCAAGAGCCCTTCTCGCCCGCCCCCATCGAAGAAGTGGTGCGCACCATTGCCACCGAAAAACCCGCTGTGGTGTTTGCCCCGCATGTGGAAACCTCTTGCGGCATGATGTTGCCCAACGACTATTTGCGCCAAGTCGCCGACGCGGTGCACGCCGTGGGTGGCTTGTTTGTGTTGGACTGCATTGCCTCGGGCGCCATGTGGGTGGACATGCAAGCTTGCGGCATCGACGTGCTGGTGACGGCCCCCCAAAAGGGTTGGAGCAGTTCGCCGTGTTGTGCGATGGTGGCCATGAGCGAGCGCGCCCGCCAAGCCATTGACGGCACCACCAGCACCAGCTTTGCCTGTGACCTGAAAAAATGGCTGCAAATCATGGAAGCCTATGAGGCTGGCAGCCATGCCTACCACGCCACCATGCCCACCGATGCGCTCAAGCGCTTGTGCGCCGTGATGTTGGAGTCCCAGGCCCTGGGTTTTGATCGTTTGCGCTTGGCCCAAGCAGAGCTCGGCCGCAAAGCCAGAGAGATGCTCAGCCGCCACGGCATCCCCAGCGTTGCCGCCCCCGGCTTTGAAGCCCCGGGTGTGGTGGTCAGCTACACCCAAGACCCTGAAGTGCAATCGAGCAAAAAGTTTTTGGCCCAAGGCCTGCAAACCGCCGCCGGTGTGCCTTTGCAATGCGATGAGGGCAGCGACTTCATGACCTTTCGCATCGGCTTGTTTGGCTTGGAAAAGCTCCTCAATGTGGACCGCACCGTCGACTTGCTCGAAGGCGCCCTGGAACAAGTCATGCCACAGGCCCTGGCCCAGACGGCGTAAAAACCAACACCTCGCCCAACGTGACCTCCCCCCTGAGGGCGAACTGGGTTGGGGCGGTGTGACAGGTGAGTCAGGTTTTACCTGTGCACCACCCCCCAAAAAAAGGCCCCTCACGGGGCCTTTTTCAATGGTTGTGGTATCAGCCGCTGATCAGCGCACCACCGACATCACGTCGCGCTTGCCACCTTTGTAGGTGTACAAGGTCAATGCGCCGTTTTTCACATCGCCTTTGTCGTCAAAGGAAATGGTGCCGGTCACGCCTTTGTAGCCTGTGGTTTTGGCCAAAACGGGCAGGTATTTGGCTGGATCACTGGACTTGGCAGTGACCATGGCGTCCACCATCAAATTCACAGCGTCGTACACATAGGGTGCGTACAGCTTCACATCGTCATTGAAACGCTTTTTGTAGCGCACCCCAAAATCGTCCATGGCTTTTTTCTGCGTGCCTTCAACGCCGCCGGCTTCGGCGCACACCACTTGGTTATCGGCCATGGCGTCACCGGCCAATTTGGACAACTCACTGGTGCAAATGCCGTCACCGCCCATGAACTTGGCGCTCACGCCCAAGGACTTCATTTGCTTGAGCATGGGGCCGGCCACGGCGTCCATGCCGCCAAAGAACACCACATCGGGCTTTTTGCCTTTGAGGGTGGTCAAGATGGGCATGAAGTCGGTGGCTTTGTCGTTGGTGAATTCTCGACCCACGATGGTGCCGCCAGCGGCCTTGACGGCCTTTTCAAACTCATCGGCCACGCCCTGGCCGTAAGCGGTGCGGTCATCGATCACAGCGATGTTTTTGCCCTTCATGGTGTTGACCGCATAGCGGCCCAAGGTGCCGCCCAAGTGAACGTCATCGGCCACCACACGGAAGGTGGTTTTGTAGCCCTGGCGGGTGAATTTGGGGTTGGTGGCCGAGGGAGAGATTTGGGGAATGCCGGCATCGCTGTAAATTTTGGACGCCGGAATGGAGGTGCCCGAATTCAAGTGGCCAATCACGCCATTGACCTTGCCATCGACCAATTTTTGCGCTGCGGCTGCGCCTTGCTTGGGATCGGCCGCATCGTCTTCGGCGACCAATTCAAATTTCACCTTGGTGCCACCTATGCTGATGCCCTTGGCATTCAGGTCTTCAATGGCCAAACGGGCACCGTTCTCGTTGTCTTTGCCCAGGTGGGCAATGGCGCCACTGATGGGGCCCACATGGCCAATTTTCACCACGGTTTGGGCGTGTGCCGACACCGCCAACAAAGCGGCCGAGGCCAGGAGGGAATACTTGATCAACATGGGGGTTCCTTTCAGAGGGTTGGGCCGAACGAGGCATGCTCAAAATATACCCCAAGCTTTTCGCTGCGAACCCAGGGTTTGCCCAAAACCCTGGGTCATGGCATGCCCTTCCAGCAGGGGCTTGAAAGCCAGGGCTCAGGGATTTTTGGAGGCCAGGTTTTCAGCTTCACCGGGGTTGTGTTCCCCGGGGGTTGATTGGCTTTGCTGCAAATGCGCACGCACCGTGGCGCGAATCAAGTCGGGCAGTTGGGCCAGCAACTGGTCGGTGACCATCATGCACAAACGGGCTTCGTCCAGCGCTGAAGGAAAAGGATGTGCGGGAGATTGGCCCACAGGGACCTGGGTGGATGGCGGGTCCAGTGCAATTTCTTGGGTCAGGGTGGGCACCCATGACGGGGGATGGTCTTGTGAACTCATGATGCCGCTGCAGATGGGGCCGCATCGTGCCGAGTCAGCCGGTGCTGGGCCTGGTCATAGGCACGCCAGCGTTGGCGCGCTAGGGCACGCTCGTCGTCACCCAAGCCCACGACTTCGATCACCCGCTCGAATTGGGTGTAAGCCGCAGGAATTTGCTCAGAAAGATTAAGCAACATGGAGGCCGCCTGGCCGGGCTCGGGAGGTGTCAAGGTTTCGCACAACACGATGGGGCTGCACATCAGCACTTCCACCGGCGCATCGGCCCAAGCGTGGGGCACGAATTCGGTGGCCGACAAGGCCCACAGTTGCTGGTCGATGTCTTGCAGTCGTTCGAGGGGCCCAGTCACCGTGACCCGCGCGCCCCGGGCATGGGCTTTGCGCAACAAACGGCAACAGTAGTCCGTGGGTTGGCTCACATTGAAGTGGAATGCCACTTCCATCAGCGCCCGCCGGCCTCTGCTTGGGACAGCAAGTAATGCAGCAACAAACCCACAGGCCGACCGGTCGCGCCTTTGGCCGCGCCACTTTTCCAGGCCGTGCCGGCAATGTCCAAATGGGCCCAGGGAAAGTCCGTGGCAAAGCGCTGCAAAAATTTAGCAGCGGTGACCGAGCCCGCAGCCCGGTCTGCCACGTTGGCCACATCGGCAAAGTTGGATTTCAAGCCTTCGGCATAGGCTTCGTCCAAGGGCATGCGCCAACACAAGTCTTGCGCCGCTTCGCCCGCCGTTTCCAGGGCTTTGGCCAGGCCGTCGTCGGTGGCATACAGGCCGCTGCGCACATGGCCCAAAGCGATCACACAAGC
>JBEDFU010000326.1:0-3414 GCA_041174965.1 Pseudomonadota bacterium
GGAGAGGGAGAGGGAGAGGGGGATGATGAGTTGTGCTGGTGTTGGTGTTGGCCGTCCGTCTTGGGCTCTTCGGCGTGGACATGCCCAGATGGGCGCAGCCACCAAGCGTGCACGGGCGCGCACACCAAGGCGTTGAGTGCAGCCAGCCACCACAGCGCGTCGCGCCAACCCCAATGCTCGACCAAAGCGGCGGTGAGGGGGATGAAAACCGTGCTGGCCAGCCCACCCAAAAACGTCATGGTGATGATGGCGCGCCGGTAAGCGCTGCCGTAGCGTTGGGTCAGCACCGTGAAGGCCGGTGTGTACAAGGTGGCGGCCCAGGCCAGGCCCATGCACGACCACACCGCATAAAACCCGCCCACACTGTCAACCCAGCGGTGCGCCACAAAGCACAGGGCCACGGCCAAGGAGCCCCAAGTCATCACGCGCCGGGCATGCCCTTGGTCCACCCAGCGCCCCACTGCAAAGGCCATCACCCCCTCGCCCAACAACGCCAGGCTAAAGGCCAGCGAAGATTGCGCCCGGTCCATGCCGAGTGCGGCCTCCATCGGGCCCATGAACAAGGCAAACCCATAAAAACCACTGCCCCAGGTGATCAGTTGCGCCAGCGACAGCCACCACACCAAAGCGTGTGAAGGTGTGGCTGGGGTGGTGCGCGTCATCCGCCGATTATGCGAAACCGCCCCGATCAATGGGCTTGGCCGTCGCGGGTGTGACCCGCCGCGAAAACACTCACCAGGCGGGGCGGTATTGCAGCGCCTCGGCCATGTCTTGGGCCTCAATGCGCGCATGGTTTTGTAAGTCGGCCACGGTGCGGGCCACGCGCAGGCAGCGGTGGGTACCCCGGCCCGACCAGCCCAAGCGCTGGGCCGCACGCTCTAGCAACTTCTGGGCTTCGGGGTGCCGCGCCAGGCTGTCCAGGGCTTTGCCGCTGAGCAAATGGTTGGCGTGCCCTTGCCGCGCGAAGGCGCGTTCGCTGGCAGCTTGGCACGCGCTGCGGAGGGCCTCACTGCTGTCGGACGTGGGCGCATGGAGCAGTGCATCGGGGGTCAGGCTGGGCACTTCCACATGCAGGTCAATGCGGTCGAGCAAAGGCCCCGACAGCTTGCCTTGGTAGCGCGCCACTTGATCGGGCGTGCAGCGGCAGGCTTTGAGGGCGGAGCCGTGGTACCCGCAAGGGCAGGGGTTCATGGCCGCGATGAGCTGAAAGCGCGCCGGAAACTCGGCTTGTTGTGCGGCGCGCGAGATGGTGATGCGGCCGCTTTCCAGCGGTTCGCGCAAGGCCTCTAAAGCGCTGCGGTTGAATTCGGGCAGTTCGTCCAAGAACAACACGCCGTGGTGGGCCAGGGATATTTCACCCGGTCGGGGTGGCGAGCCGCCGCCGACCAAGGCCACCGAAGTGGCGGTGTGGTGCGGGCTGCGCACCGGCCGACGCCCCCAATCTGACGCTGAAAAGCGTCCGACCAAGCTGGCCACAGCGGCGCTTTCCAAGCACTCGGTCAAACCCATGGCGGGCAGCAAGCTGGCAAAGCGCTGCGCCAGCATGGACTTGCCACTCCCTGGCGGGCCGATCATCAAAACGCTGTGGCCGCCTGCAGCGGCGATTTGCAAAGCCCGCTTGGCGCCGGCCTGGCCCTTCACCTCGGCCATGTCCACGCCAAAAAGTGCGGGGGTTGGCGGGGTGGCGCTGATCAAGGGCCAATCGCTGCGTCCCGCTGAGTCGGCGTCTGGCGCAAAAGCCTGCACCACCTCGCTCAGGTGTTGCGCGCCATGCACTTTGATGTGCGGCACCCAAGCGGCCTCGCGGGCGCTGTCCATGGGCAAGACCAAGCGCAAAGGCTGGTCTTGGGCTGCCAACGCCAGGCCCATGGCCAAAGCACCGCGCACCGGGCGCAAGTCGCCCGACAAGGACAACTCCCCCGCAAACTCGTGGCCGGCCATTGCTGCAGCGTCCACCACACCGCTGGCGGCCAAGATGCCCATGGCGATGGGCAGGTCAAACCGGCCCGAATCCTTGGGCAAATCGGCCGGCGCGAGGTTGACGGTGATGCGTTTGTTGCTAGGAAACGACAGACCAGCGTTTTGAATGGCACACCGAACCCGCTCCCGCGCCTCCTTGACCTCGGTATCGGCCAAGCCCACCAAGGTGAAGCTGGGCAGCCCATTTGCCAAGTGAACTTCTACCGTGACGGCTGGGGCTTGAAGGCCCACCAGACAGCGGCTGTTGACCATGGCCAATCCCATCGATCCCCTTTTTTCAATAATTTAGGTTTTGACAATTCGGTGAAAGCCGTGAAGAATCATGGTTTTCCCTGAGTGCCATTGTGTGTTTGTTGGGCCAACAGCCCATCACCCCATCGTGGCCCAAGAAACCAATTCTTTCATCCTCAAAAACCCTGTATCGGAGCCTCAAATGAGTAAAAAAACATTGGCATTGGCCGCATTGACCTTGGTTTCTGGCGCTGTGTTCGCACAAGCAGCCCCCGCCACCACCCTGACGTTTAACGCGGGCGTGGTCACCGACTACCGCTACCGTGGCATCACCCAAAGCCGCAATGAGGCTGCTGTGCAAGGTGGCGTGGATTACGCCCACAAGAGCGGCTTTTACGTGGGCGCTTGGGCTTCCACCATCAAGTGGATTGCTGACTACTCTTATAGCGGCGGAGCAAAAACCGGTACAGATATTTCTGGCAATGTGGAACTTGACGTTTACGGCGGCTACAAATTCGACTTGTCCAAAGACGTGACCATGGACGTCGGCGTCTTGCGCTATCAATATGTGGGCAACACCTTGGAAATGACGGGGGGAACCGCCCGCTCTAACTATGGCGATGCCAACACCAATGAAATCTATACCGCCATCACCATGGGCCCCATCACCGCCAAGTACTCTTACAGCTTGAGCGATCTGTTTGGCTACATTGACTCCAAAGGCAGCGGCTACTTTGATTTGTCGGCCAACTTTGAAGTCATCCCCACTTGGACAGTCACGCCCCATTTTGGTCGCCAAACGGTTACGGCTGCCCGCTACAACGCCTCCTACAACGACATGTCTCTGACAGTCACCAAAGATTTGGGCAAAGGCTTGAGCGCTTCTTTGGGCTACTACGGCACTACAGCTGAGCAGAGCAATTACAGCAGCTCTTTCGACGGCAAGTTTTTGGGCGAGCGCGGCGCCGTTTTGGGCGTCAAGTACAACTTCTGATCATCGCCAGGCTTCCTTGGCCTGAAAACAAACCCCGCTGGTGCATTGCCCAGCGGGGTTTTTTCTTGGCCCCCCCAAAAACGCTGCACCCCAACTTGAGTGGCCCATCCAGGCGTTGGTGACCTGTCACGTCGCTGTCATAACGCGCATCAATTTGGGGATTCGTCTGACAGATAACCCAAAAACGCAATCGGGCGCACCAAAATAAT
>JBEDFU010000327.1:0-3337 GCA_041174965.1 Pseudomonadota bacterium
GTCCGGGGGTGGGGCATCGGCTTCGCTCGGCGGCGGTGGCTCGGCCTCGGCCTGTGCATCTGGCGGGGGCGCCGGCAATTGGGTGGCACGCGGGGCCAAGACCATGCGTGCGGCCCAGGCCACGTCTTCATCGGTCGGCTCGGCATGTCCGTGCCAAGCGGCCGAGGCGCAGGCCAGCCGGCAAGCCGCCAGCGAGGCGCGCAAAGAACCCACGCCCAGTGCCAAAGCGGTGTGGCACAGGGCCTGGGTGTGGTCTTCGCTCAGGAGGATGTGGGCCAGGCGCTCACGGGCCCGTTGCAAGTCCCTGGGCACGGCGTGGGCATCCGACGCGCCGGTTGGTTGCCGATCGATGGGTTTGGCTTTGCCAGCTGCTTGGGTTGCAGTTGAGTTGTCGTTGTCGTCGGCCCAAGGCGAAGTGCCCAGGGCGCGATGGCCCACATCGGTCCATGACACATCGCGCAGGTCCAGCCACAGCGACAAACGGTCGCACAAGGCGCTGGCCAACGGGGGTTCGTCATCGAGCGACTCATCCAGCGCCACCACGCCAAAGGCGCTGGCCTGGGCGGCTTGGTTGCCCACGTGCAGGGCGTGCACCTCGCCGCGGTCTTGCGCTTGGACCAGGCGCGCCAAGGTGTCGGCACGCATGCGCTCGGCCATGGGCAGCACCACCCAATGGCCGTGGGCGCGTTGCAACAAGCCGGATTGGGCCACGGTGCTGCCACTGCGCAGGCTGGCCGACAGGTCCAAGCCGCCCAGCAGCCGCTCGTCGTCCACATGGGTGGGGATGCGCACACCGGGGCCGCCCAGCGCGGCCATTTCGGCCAGCCAGCGGTCGCGCACCGGGCCGTGCGGCGCGCGCAGCCACACGCCGCCCAGCCGCACCGGATCGAGGGCAAATGCCCAGAGGGCTTTGACCGCGTCGTCCCATCGCTGAGGCCCCGGCGGGGCCGCTGGCGCCGCCTGAGCTGGGTTCATGCCCCGAGCACCTCGGCCAAGGCCTTTTGCACCCGGGCGCCCGAGCCAGTGTCGTCCAAGGGGTTGCGCCGCAGGCGATGGCGCAAGGCCAAGGGGGCCACGGCGCGCAGGTGTTCGGGCTTGACGGTGGTTTGTTTGCTCAGGGCCGCATAGGCGCGGCTGGCGCGCAACAGGGTCAGTTCGGCGCGCAAACCATCGGTGCCCAGTTGTTGGCACAGTTGGGCGCACAAGCGCAGCATGGCGTCGCTGACCTTGCTGCGCCCCAGCAGTTCGCGGGCGCGCAAGATGCGCTCGCGCAGCGCGGCATTGGCGGCTTCCCATTGATCGCGAAAGGCTTGCGGGTCGCGCTCAAAGGCATCGCGCCGCTTGACCACCAGCACCCGCAAGTCCAGGTCTTGCGGGGTGCGCACATCGACCGACAGGCCAAAGCGGTCCAGCAATTGCGGGCGCAATTCGCCCTCTTCGGGGTTGCCGCTGCCGACCAACACAAAGCGCGCGGGGTGGCGCACGCTCAGGCCTTCGCGTTCGACCAGGTTTTCGCCAGATGCGGCCACATCGATGAGCAAATCCACCAAGTGGTCTTCGAGCAGGTTGACCTCGTCGATGTATAAAAAGCCCCGGTGCGCCTGAGCCAGCAGTCCCGGCGAAAACGATTTGATGCCCTGCGACAAGGCCTTCTCCAAATCGAGCGCGCCGACCACCCGGTCTTCGGTCGCGCCCAGGGGCAGGTCGACCACCGGCACCGGTCGGGTGATGGCTTTGATTTTTTTGCCCCCTTTGAGGCTGGCGCAGGCTTCGCAGCGGGCCGACTTGTCTTTGGGGTCGCAACCGTAAGCGCAGCCCTCGACCACTTGGATGGGGGGCAGCAAATCGGCCAAGGCGCGCACGGCGGTGGACTTGCCGGTGCCGCGGTCGCCCAGGGCCAACACGCCGCCCACACTCGGGTCGACAGCGACGATTTGGATCGCCAAGGTCATCTCTTCTTGACCGACGATGGCTGAAAAAGGAAAGGGAAGGGCCATGGTGGTTGCGCCGCTGGGGCAAACAGTGGGGGTCGACACCGGCCATGACAGCCTTGCAAGATGTCAACCCAGGTGGACAGTTTAATGGCTGATGGCCCCCGCGTCAGCCCTGAAAACCCCCAATGCCGCGCCCGCGTCAGCCTGGCCCTTTGGTCAGGGCAAACTCGGGTAAGCTTATGCACCCTTATTTCATGTCTGGGGCCCGCGTTTATGGGCCCGTCCAAAGGAGATCTTCATGCTGATTGGCGTGCCTGCAGAAACCCTGCCAGGCGAAACCCGCGTGGCTGTGACGCCAGAGACGGTGAAAAAACTCAAGGCCGCTGGTCACACCCTGCGCATCCAATCGGGTGCCGGCGTGGCCGCCAGTGCCACCGACGATGCCTTGGCTGCCGCTGGCGCCGAAATCATCGATGCCGCCCAAGCTTGGGCCTGCCCCTTGGTGCTCAAGGTGCGCCCGCCCAGCCCCGCCGAATTGGCGCTGGCCCAGCCCGGTGCCACCTTGGTCGGCATGCTCAACCCGTTTGACGCCGAAGGCTTGCAACGCCTAGCCACTGCGGGTTTGACCAGCTTTGCGCTGGAAGCCGCACCGCGCACCACCCGTGCGCAAAGCATGGACGTGCTGTCCTCGCAAGCCAATATCGCGGGTTATAAGGCCGTGATGATGGCGGCCGACCAATACCAGCGCTTCTTTCCCATGCTGATGACCGCTGCCGGAACGGTGAAGGCCGCTCGCGTGGTTATTTTGGGCGTGGGCGTGGCCGGCTTGCAAGCGATTGCCACCGCCAAGCGTTTGGGCGCAGTGATCGAAGCCTCGGACGTGCGTCCCAGCGTGAAAGAACAGGTCGAGTCCTTGGGTGCCAAGTTCATCGACGTGCCTTATGAGACCGCCGAAGAAAAAGAAGCCGCCGAAGGTGTGGGCGGCTATGCGCGGCCCATGCCGCAAAGCTGGCTGGACCGGCAAAAAGCCGAGGTGGCCAAGCGTGTCGCCTTGGCCGATGTGGTGATTTCCACCGCCTTGATCCCGGGTCGCGCCGCGCCCGTGTTGATCACCGAAGACATGGTCAAGAGCATGAAGCCCGGCTCGGTCATCGTCGACTTGGCCGCTGGCAAAGGCGCCAACGGCGTGGGTGGCAATTGCCCGCTCACCGAGGCCGACCAAACCGTGATCAAGCATGGCGTGACCCTGGTGGGCGACACCAATTTGCCCGCGCGCGTGGCGGCAGACGCCTCGGCGCTGTACGCGCGCAATGTGCTGGACTTTTTGAAGCTCGTTGTGAACAAAGAGGGTGTTTTGCACATCGACATGGAAGACGACATCGTGGCCGCGTGTTTGATGACGC
>JBEDFU010000328.1:0-6996 GCA_041174965.1 Pseudomonadota bacterium
AACCACTGCGCGCCGACCTGCCAGCGCCGGCTCAAAGGTTCGGTGCCTTGGTAGTGGCGGGTGGTGGTGGAAAAAGCCACGGTGTCCGAGTCACCCAGCCAGGTGAAGCGCACATAAGGCGACCAAGCCCCAGCGCGCAGGCCTTGGCGGTGTTCGCTGCTGAATTGCAAATAAACGCCTTTGTCTTGGCGGTTGGTGACATCGGGGTATACCGCTGACACCTGCGACAGCACTGAGGTGTGCTGGCCGCTGATCAAGACCCCGCCCTCGGCGGTCCAAGCCGTGGCCCAGCCCCCAGGGGCCAGGCCCTCGCGCCAGCGCACAGGTGCCCACAGCTGTATGGCTTTGCGCACATAGCCGCCCGCGCCAGTGGTGGTGGTGCCGTCCAGGTTGTTCCACAAGGTGTGCACCGCCAAGCCATAACTCAAACCCATGGAAGGGCCCGCTGTGCGTTGAGCAGTGTGGGCATACATGATGCGGCTGCGGGTTTCGATGTTGGGAATGTCGGTCAAGCGCCCAGTGTTCAAGCTCTCGTAGTCTTGCCGGCCGTACAGCACGTCGGCTTCCAGGCCCCAATGACCGCCCCAAGCCACGTCGCTCAAGCGCAGGTGCAGGCCCAACTCGGGCCCTTGCAAACGCATCATGCTCTCGGTGTAACTGTTGAGCCCCGCGCTGGTGGCCCAGTGCCAGCGCAGTCCGCTGGAGACGGTGGTGTCGGGCGCGGAGCTGGCGATGGTGGCTGCGGTTGCGGTTGTGGTTGTGGTTGCGGTGGAGACTGTGGCCGTGCTGCTTTGTGCCCAGGCCGCGCCCACGCCAAGCAACAAAGCGATGGCACTGGCCGCGGCTTGGTGCCAGCGCGAAAACAGCGCAGGGCGCTCACTGCTGCGCACGGGCGGCCTCGAGGACTGCGCGGGTTTTGAGGGCTTCGCGGCGGGCCGCTTGGTCGAAATCGTCGTGGTTGCTGGCATACAAAATGGCCCTGGATGAATTGACAATGATGGGGCCGCTGGTGCCCCCGTTGTGTTGGCGATAACCCGCGCGCACCGTGGCCAGCGCGTCGCCGCCTTGCGCGCCCACGCCAGGAATCAACAAGGGCAAGGTGGGCGCGAGTTGGCGCACCCGTTCAATCTCCGCCGGGTAAGTGGCGCCCACCACCAAACCCAATTGACCATTCACGTTCCACGGGCCTTGCGCCAGCTGCGCCACATGCTCGTACAACAGGGGCTGACCGGGCACGCTGGCCAGGCGCTGGCTTTGCAAATCGTCGCCACCGGGGTTGGAGGTGCGGCACAGCAAAAAAGCGCCTTTGCCCGCGTGCGCCAAATAGGGCTGCACCGAATCAAAACCCATGAAGGGCGAGAGCGTGACCGCATCGGCCCCATAACGCTCAAAGGCCTCGATGGCGTATTGCTCGGCGGTGCTGCCAATGTCACCGCGCTTGGCGTCCAGAATGATCGGCACCGCCGGGGCGTTGGCGCGCATGTGGTCCATCAAGCGCTCGAGTTGCGCCTCGGCGCGGTGGGCGGCGAAGTAGGCAATTTGGGGTTTGAAGGCGATCACCAGGTCGGCGGTGGCGTCGACGATGCGGGCGCAAAAGTCAAAAATACGATCCGGCTGACCGCGCCAAGCGCCGGGCAACTTGGCCGGGTCCGGGTCCAGCCCCACGCACAGCAGCGATTGGTGGGCCCGCTCGGCTGCGTGCAGTTTGTCCATGAAATTCATGCGCCCATTCTACGAGCGGGTCTGTGCCAGACCTGGGAACAGCGGCCTGGGCTGCGCCAGCCCTGCCGCGCCCCAAGGGCTCCGCGCGTCGCCGCTCAGCGCCGGTCCACCAAACGCAAGGGCTTTTGACGGCTTTCGATGCCGGTGAGGTCTTTGATCTCGCCGGGCTGGGCCAGCACCACCGCCAACTCCACGCCCAAGCGCGCGCGCAGCAGGTTTTGACACGTCTCTTGCAAGCCCGATGGCGCACCGGGGCGCATTTCAGCGTGCACCGTCATTTGGTCGCGCCCGGCCTCGCGGGTGACGATGCACACAAACTCGCCATTGAAGGCCGGCACCTCCTGCGTCAAGATCACCCCCACGCTGGTCGGGTAGACATTGATGCCGCGCAGCTTGATCATGTTGTCGCTGCGGCCCTTGAAGCCAATGATGCGGCGAAACGGCAAGCCCATGGGCGAGCTGCCCAACACCTCGTGGGTCACATCATTGGTGTTGAAGCGGATGATGGGAAAAATATCGTCTTTGAACAAACAGGTGTTGACCATGTTGCCCGGCTCGCCGGGCGCCACGGCAGCGCCAGTTTCGGTCTGGGTGATCTCCAAAAACTGGGCGTCTTCCATGATGTACATGCCGCTTTGGTCCTGGCTTTCGCCAGCGATCAGCCCGGTGTCGCCCACGCCGTACCAGTCGTACACATCGCAGCCGCCCCAGGCCTGGCTCATGGGCTCGCGCCCTTCTGGCCCCAGGTGCCCGGTGATCATGCGCAAGCGGATGTCGCGCCCCGGCTCGATGCCGTTTTCCTTGGCCACCTCCGACAAGCGTTTCACAAAGTCGCCAAAGCCGACCAACACCGTGGCCTTGAAGTCGCGCATCAACATCACCTGCTGCTGCGAGCGCGTCTCCACGCCCGTGCCGGCGCTCAGCATTTGCGCGCCCACCCAGTGCAGCAACGTCTCGCGGATGTAATGGCCGCCATTGACCATGCCAAAGCCATACACCGAATGCACCACGTCTTGCGCGCTCATGCCTTGCAGCAAATACACGCGCGCCAGCAATGCATTTTGGGTTTCGCGGCTGCGCGGGCCAAACAACAGGGGTTGGGGCATGCCGGTGGTGCCACTGGTGGTTTGCAAAATGATCGGTGGGCGCTGACCCACGGGGTGAACGTCTTGCCCATGAAAGTCACCCAACGGCGGATGCGCCTCCACCGAGGCCATCAGGTCGGATTTGGAATACATGGGGATGCGGGCGATGTCGTCCAAACTTTTCACATCCCCCGGCTGCAAGCCCGCAGCGCCCCAATGGCGTTGGTAAAACGGCACCTGCCAAGCAAAAGACATGAGCCGCATAAAGCGCTGGTTTTGCAAGTGGCGCAACTCGTCGGCGCTCATGCCTTGGAAGCGCTTCATGAATGCCGCCCCCAAGGGATAGTCGCGGCGAATCGACGCCACATCGGCGGCGTCAAAGTAATTCAAATCGCTCATGGGGTCTCCATTCGTACCAAAGGGGGGCCGCTGCGTGCCGCTCAACGCATCCAGCGCGCCACAGCGCCCACGCTGGGGGCGTCCACCAAGGCAGCGCAGTCGGCGATGAGGGTCTCAATGTGTTCGCGGGTGTGCGCGGTGGCGCCGAGCAGCATGTGGGCCTTGCCGTGCAACTGCGTCAGGCTCAAGGGAATTTCGGGGTCGCCCAGCGCATCGGTGACCTGGGCTTGCAACTGGCGCCCATCGCGCAAGGCAATGCGCATGGCCGCACCAAAGTGTGCTGGGTACACGGCCGTCAAAGCGGCGTCTTCGTGCAAGCGCACTTTGGCGCGCAATAGCGCCACGGTGCTGTCTTGTGTGGCGGGCACATCAAAGTCATCCAAGCCTGGCTGGCCGCGCAGCAAACACACCGCCGCCGCATGCTGCAAGCTGAACTTGGCCTCGACCGGTGTGCGCGGCTCGGGCTTGTCACAAATGCGCACCGCATCGCGGTAGCTGTGCACGTCGATGGAAAGAATTTCGGCACCGCCCACGGCGTCGCGCAAGGCCAGCGCCAAATCAATCACCGCATGGGCATGGCGACAGGCTGGCCAGGGCTTGAAGCTGGTGTCATGGATCAACCACCGGTCCTCATCGCCACCGGCCATGCGATCGGGTTGTGCGTCTGGGCACAGGGCGCGGAAAAACCCCAGCTCCCCCTCCAAAATCGCGTGGGCCCCGGTGAAGCCATGCTGCGCCAAACGCGCCGCCAACAAGCCCGATTGCGCGGCACGTCCGTTGTGCAACTGCTTGCTCATGCTGTCTTCCAAGCGGCACTGCCACAAGCCACTGGCCTGGGTGCCCGCATTGCCAAACGCGTCGCGCATGGCCGAGGCTTGGAGTTCGAGCAAAGCCGCGCCGATGGCCGCCGCGCCAAACACACCACAGGTGGCGGTGTTGTGAAAGTACCGGTAATGCGCAGGCCCCACCGAGCGGCCCAAGCGGATCATGATGTCAAAGCCCTTGACCAGGGCATCGAGCATTTGCGGCCCCGTGGCGCCGATGGCTTGGGCCATGGCCAATGCCGCAGGCACCAACACCGGCCCAGGGTGAACGATGGCGGTGCGATAGAAGTCGTCCATCTCCAACACATTGCCCAGCGACCCATTCACCAAGGCGGCATCGCCCTCGGACAAGGCGGGGCCAGCAAAGGTGGCGCAGGGCCCTGGGGCCAAGGTGCGGGCATAACGCCCCATGGCCAAACCAGGTTCGGTGCGCGAACCGGCACTGGCGCAAGCCATCCAGTCGAGCACATGCAAGGCGGCGCGTTCGCGCTCGGCGCGGCTCACCGGCCGGGCCATCCAGCGCACCCAGTCGGCGGTGCTGGGCGGGGGTGTGCTCATGTGGGGTTCTTGCGCACAGGGGTTTGCGCCAATACCGACGCGGTGTGCTCGCCCAAGCCGGGCAAACGGGTGTCAATCTGGGCCGGCTCGTGGCGAAACTTGATGGGGTTGCCAATGTGCAACTGCCCTTGGGCATCTTGCAGCAGCATCTCGCGGGCCTGGAGTTGGGGCCTGTCGAAAGCCTCTTTCAAGTCCAGCACCGGGGCGATGGCCACGTCTTTGCCTTGGAACCACTGCATCCATTCATCACGGGTTTTTTGCACAAACGTGGCGCGCAAAAAAGCTTTCACCGGTTCGTGCACCGGCCCTGGGGGTTGGGTAGCGGTCTCAATCCATTCAGGGGCGCCCAAAGCGGTGAGCAAGTTGCGGATGAATTTGGGCTCGACGGCACCCAGCACCAGGTGCTTTTCATCGGCGGTGCGATAGATGTTGTAGAACGAGTTGCCACCCCAGGACCGCTCTTGCTGCACGTTGGGTGCACGGCCTTGGGCAAACACCGCGCCGGTGGCATTGGGCAGCCACGACAGCGTGCTGTCGTGCATGGAAATGTCGATGTAGTCGCCGCGGCCACTGTGCTCGCGCCGGTACAAGGCCATCAAAATCCCCGACAACGCCATCATCGAGCCGGTGATGTCCGACACCGGCATGTGCGGGTGGGTGGGTTGACCATCTTGGCCCAGGTTCAGGCTCAGCACG
The DNA here is from genome assembly GCA_041174965.1 of Pseudomonadota bacterium. GTDB lineage: Bacteria > Pseudomonadota > Gammaproteobacteria > Burkholderiales > Burkholderiaceae_C > Limnohabitans. Next base: position 5,285 of record JBEDFU010000328.1, read on the forward strand.
CCGGCCAAGGCCTCCATGCCCAAATCGTGGGTGGCCAAGTGGCTGTCGGGGCCGGTTTGGCCAAACGCAGCAATCGAGGCATACACAATGCGCGGATGCATCGCCGCGATGCGGTCGTAATCAATGCCCAAGCGCTTGACCACGCCGGGGCGAAACGCCTCGACGATCACGTCACAGGTGCAAGCCAAATCCAAAAAGCGCGCATGGTCTTGCGGGTTTTTCAAATCCAGCACCAGGCTTTTTTTGCCCCGGTGGGTGTTGCGAAACCAGACGCTTTCACCACCCGATCGATAGCCAATGTGGCGCACCGGTTCGCCCTCACCAGGGGGCTCGATCTTGAGCACCTCGGCGCCATGGTCGGCCATCATGGTGGTCAGGTGGGGGCCCGGCAAAAAAAGCGACAGGTCCAACACCCGAATGCCGGTGAGCTTCATGCGGGTGCGGCCCCCAAACGGGGCGAGGTCAAGCGGTGCATTTGGATTTTGTCCGGACAAAAACTAGAGGGTGCCAAGAGGTTACCACCAGCGCCCGCATCCGACCAGCCGACAAGGCATCACCGTCACCAGCTGGCGCGCAGAATCCACAGGGTTTACCCGAAAGCGCCGGTTCCATTGAACCCACCCAATCAGTTTGCACCCGCCTAGTGCGTGTGAATGGGCGCATCAACTGTCCGGACAATTGACATATCGGTGGGGCATCTGTTAGGCTGAAGCAGATCAACACCACGCTGGAGAGCTCAAGATGCAATGGATTCGTCGCCTGCTGATTTTGTCAATCGGCTTCACTGCCGCCCCTTGGTTGGCTGCCCAAACCAAATTGGATATTTCCATGCCCTGGGGGCCCACCGAGTTTCACACGGTGAACGCCCAAAATTTCGCCAAGCGCGTGGCCGAGGTGACCAAAGGCCAAGTGATCATGACGGTGCACCCTGGTGGCGCCTTGGGCATCAAGGCCAATGAAACTGTGCGCGCCATCGAAGACGGTGCGGCCACCATGGCTGAATTTGCTGGCTTCCAAAACGTGGGCGATTTGCCCTTGTTGGGCCTTGAGAGCATTCCCTTTTTGGTTGACGACTATGAGCAACTCAAAGTGATGCACAGCTTTGTGCGACCCAAGTGGGTCGAGGACCTGGCCAAGCGCGGCAACAAGGTGCTGTACGTGGTGCCCTGGCCCAGCCAAAACTTCTATTTGAAAAAGCCCGCCAAAGGCTTTGAAGACCTCAAGGGCGTGCGCATGCGCACCTATGACCGCTTGACCGCCGACATGGTCAGCAAACTGGGCATGGTGCCCCAACAAATGAACAACCCCGACATCGTGCCCGCCCTGGCCTCGGGCCGCTTGGACGCGGTGATGACCTCTGGCACCACCGCTGTGGCGCAAAAGTACTGGGAGTTTCTCAAGCACACCTACACCACCAACCACCTGTGGGCGTCCAACTTCATGGTCATCAACATGGGGGTGTGGAACAAGTTGTCGGCCGAGAACCGCAACGCCATCGAAAACCTGGCCAAAGAGATGGAGCCCGAGTTTTGGAAGGTCAGCATGGCCGAACACGAAAAGCGCATGGACGAATTGCGCAAAAACGGCATGACCGTCGAGCCGCCCACCAAAGAAATGGCCGCCCGCATGCGCCAAGTCACCCGCCCCATGTGGGATGACTACAAAAAAGCCGTGCCCGAGTCGGCCAAGATCATTGAGGCCTTCATGGCCAA
>JBEDFU010000329.1:0-9134 GCA_041174965.1 Pseudomonadota bacterium
GACCGCGCCATGGCCGTGCCGCAACGCCCCATCGACATTGACGACTTGAAAATCATTGTGCTGATGGTCTACTGGAGCGCCGGCATCGAGCCCGACGCCCTGGTTCTCGACGAGTTGTGCGACGACAACCACTCACGCATCGCGCATTGACGCCAACCATTTGCCAAAAAAAGCCCCGCGAGGGGCTTTTTGCCATCCAGGCGGCTAAATACGCGCGCCCGCGTTGGGGTCGTTGGGGTCTTCGTCCACCACGCCGTCTTTGGCGATGGGTTTGATCAGGTCTTCGCGCTCAATGCCCAGCCACATGGCGATGGCGGCGGCGACAAACACCGATGAGTAAATGCCAAAGCAAATGCCAATCGTCAGCGCCAGTGCAAAGTAGTGCAGCGTGGGGCCGCCAAAGAACAACATCGCCAACACCATGAGCTGGGTGCTGCCGTGGGTGATGATGGTGCGGCTGATGGTGGCGGTGATGGCGTTGTCGATGATCTCGCGGGTGTTCATCTTGCGGTAGCGGCGAAAGTTTTCGCGGATGCGGTCAAAAATCACCACCGATTCGTTGACCGAGTAGCCCAGCACTGCCAGCACCGCCGCCAGCACGGGCAGTGAAAACTCCCACTGGAAAAATGCAAAAAAGCCCAAGATGATGATCACGTCGTGCAAGTTGGCAATGATGGCCGCGACAGCGAACTTCCACTCAAAGCGAAACGCCAAATACACCATGATGCCCAGCACCACAAAGCCCAGCGCCTTCAAACCATCGACGGCCAGCTCGTCGCCCACCTGGGGCCCGACAAACTCGGTGCGGCGCAACTCGACCGCCGGGTCAGCCGCCTTCAAGGCGGTGAGCACTTGTTCGCTTTGCTGGGCCGAGGTTTGACCGCGCAGGGCCGGCATGCGGATGAGCACGTCGCGGGTGGAGCCAAAGTTTTGCACCTGCACATCGTTCAAGCCCAGCTTGCCAATGGTGTCGCGCACCTGGTTGACGTCAACGGGCTGGCTGTAGGCCACCTCCATCAAGGTGCCACCGGTGAACTCGACCGACAAATGCAAGCCCCGGCTGAACAAGAAGAACACCGCCGCGACAAAGGTGATGAACGACACCAAGTTGAACGCCAGCGCGTTCTTCATGAACGGGATGTCTTTTTGGATTTTGAAAAATTCCATGGCCGAAATGTCCTGCTGTGTGGAGGTGGGTGTCAGTCGCGCGGGGCAACGGCCTTGCCGCTGTCAGGGCGCCAAACGGTGCCAATGGAGACGGTTTGCAGTTTCTTTTGCCGCCCGTACCAGAGGTTGACCAGGCCGCGAGAGAAAAACACCGCCGAGAACATGCTGGTCAAGATGCCCAAACAGTGCACCACCGCAAAACCACGCACCGGGCCCGAGCCAAAAGCGAGCAAGGCCAAGCCGGCGATCAGGGTGGTGACGTTGGAGTCCAAGATGGTGGCCCAGGCGCGGTCGTAGCCTGCGTGGATGGCTGCTTGCGGCGAGACGCCATTGCGCAGCTCTTCGCGCACGCGCTCGTTGATGAGCACGTTGGCGTCGATCGCCATGCCCAACACCAAAGCCATGGCCGCCATGCCGGGCAAGGTGAGGGTGGCTTGCAGCATGGACAGCATCGCCACCAACAACAACAAATTCACCCCCAATGCCACGCTGGAGATGATGCCAAACAGCATGTAATAAACGCACATGAACAGCGCCACCGCGGCAAAGCCCCAGCGCACGCTGTCAAAGCCTTTGGCAATGTTCTCTGCGCCCAAGCTCGGGCCAATGGTGCGCTCTTCGATGATCTCCATCGGCGCGGCCAGCGAGCCCGCGCGCAACAACAGCGCCAGGTCGGCGGCTTCGGTGACGCTCATCGAGCCCGATATTTGAAAGCGGTTGCCCAACTCGCCTTGGATGACGGGCGCGGTGAGCACCTCGCCACGGCCCTTTTCAAACAGCAAAATGGCCATGCGCTTTTTCAGGTTTTCGCGGCTGGTGTCGCGCATGATGCGGCCACCCTTGGCGTCCACCGTCAGGTCGACCTTGGGTTGTTGGGTTTGCGAGTCAAAGCCGGGTTGGGCGTCGGTCAAGCTGTCGCCACTCAAGATGACTTGTTTTTTAACGATCACCGCTTGGCCATTGCGCTCGCGGTATTTTTCGGTGCCATAGGGCACCGCCGCGCCACCCACGGCCGCTGCCGTGCCCTCGGGGCTGTCGTCGACCAAACGCATCTCCAAGGTGGCGGTGCGGCCCAAAATGTCTTTGGCCTTGGCGGTGTCTTGCACCCCTGGCAACTGCACCACGATGCGGTCCAAGCCCTGTTGCTGAATGACCGGTTCGGCCACGCCCAACTCGTTGATGCGGTTGTGCAAAGTGGTGATGTTTTGCTTCAACGCCTGCTCTTGCACGCGCCGCGCGGCTTCGGGCTTCAAGCTGGCGCTCAACTTGAACTCGCCGGCGTCGGGTGCGTCGGTGAAGGTCACATCGGCAAACTGGTCTTTGATCAGGTTGCGCGCGGCTTCCAAGGTGGCGGCGTCGCGCAAGCGCAACTCAATGGTGTCGCCATTGCGGGAAATGCCGCTGTGGCGGATGTTTTTCTCACGCAGCACCGAGCGCAGATCGCCCGCCGTGGAGTCGATTTTTTTGCTCAGCGCAGCGGCCATGTCCACTTGCAGCATGAAGTGCACGCCACCGCGCAAGTCCAGGCCCAGGTACATGGGGGCGGCGTTGAGCGATGTGAGCCATTGGGGGGAGCGCGAGATCAGGTTCAGGGCCACCACATACGGGGCCACCTCGGGGTCGGGCACCAGGGCTTTTTGGATCACGTCCTTGGCCTTGAGCTGGCTGTCGGTGTCGGCCAAGCGCACCTTGAGCGAGTTGTTCTCCAGGCTCAGGCCCGTGGGCTCGATGGCCGCATCTTTGAGCGCTTGCACCACCTTGGTTTGCAAGGCCGCATCGACTTTGTAAATGGCCTTGGCCGCAGACACCTGCACGGCCGGGGCTTCGCCAAAAAAATTGGGCAGGGTATAGAGCCCACCCATCAACAAAGCGACCACAATGATCGCGTACTTCCACAGCGGGTAACGGTTCATGATCGCCTCAGGCGCGGGGCCTCAGGGTGCGCATCGCCCCCGCTGCCCCTTGGGTGATGAAAAAAGACTTACTTGATGGTGCCCTTGGGCAGCACCTGCACCACAGCGGAGCGCTGCAAGTGGACTTCAACACCCGTGGCCAGCTCCAGGCCCAAGGTGGTGTCGCCGATGCGGGAAATTTTGCCCAGCAAACCACCGACGGTGGCCACTTCATCACCCTTGGCCAAGGCGTCGATCATGGCCTTGTGCTCTTTTTGGCGTTTCATTTGGGGGCGGATCATGACAAAGTACAGGACCACAAACATCAGCAACAAGGGCAGCATGCTCATCAATGACGAGCCAATGTCGCCGCCGCCAGCGGCGGCCGGTGCGGTTTGGGCAAATGCGGAAGAAATGAACACAAGCAACTCCTCAGTTGGGGGGTGTGCTGCGCAAAACACGCCGCGTTGGGCGATGACGGCGGCCCAGCCCCCCAGAGGAGGCCTGGCCTGGCGCAGGCAAACGCGGATTGTATGCGTGCGTGGCGGTGGCAGAAATCAGCGATAAATAACCCTTCGCCACTCACCCCACCCATGCGCGAAGGGGCTTAAAACCCGTAATTGACACCCAAAGTGAGCGCAGAGATGCCAAAGGTGTCGCTGGTTTTGTAATAGGTGTAATCGGCATAAGCGCGCATATTGCGGTCCAGCGCGTAGTTCAAGCCCAGGCCCGAGGAAAACCCATTGTGGGTGTCGCCATTTTTGATTTGGGTGCTGGCAAAGCCCAGGCGGGCAAAAAAGCCAATGTCGGGGGTGATCGCCATGCTGGGCTTGATGTAGGCACCCCACAACGGGCCCACGTCCCGGGTGTCTGAAGGGGTGACGCTGTTTTTGCCCGACTGCACCCCCGTGCCCAACACGCCTTCGACATCGATGCCCGGATACAGGGCTTTGCTGATGCCGACCCGAATGCCCACCGGGTCGTAAGAGGTCGGCGGGGTGGCCAACTTGATCAGGCTGTAGCCGACATCAAAGCGCAAACCCTGAACCGCAGAGATGCCTTGGGCATGGGCTGCCACGGATGTGCACAGCAGCCCCGCCACAGCAAGGCGAGAAATTTGTGTTTTCATGCTTGACCTTTGGATGTTGATGGGGCTTGAATATACCGCAAAGTAGCTATTTAGATCTAAATTTATCGGTTTCAAGCCCGCCTCACACCTCACACCTCACACCTAGCACCTCATGCCTGGCGCTGCTCGGCGAGCGGTTGGGCCCAGCGGGTCATCAAGGCGTCCCATTGCTGGCGCGCGGTATGCAGGTGGCGTTCTTTGACGTGGCCAAAGCCCTTGATTTGCTCTGGGATGCGGGCGATCTCCAGGGCCAGGGCTTGGCGCTCGGGGCTGAACTGGGCCAGCACCTGCTCGATGCTGGCGCGGTATTCGCCGATCAAGGCGCGCTCGGTGCGCCGTTCATCGGTGTAACCAAACACATCCCATGCCGTGCCGCGCAAGCCCTTCAGGCGGGCCAGCACTTGAAAGCCCCAGCACATGGCCGAGCCATAGCGGCGCTTTTGCAGCTCGCCTTTGTCGTTGCGCTGGGCCAGCAAGGGAGGCGCCAGGTGGTAGACCACCTGGTAGTCGCCCTCAAACTGCTGGGCAATGCGCTGCAAAAACCCGGTGTCGGTGTGCAAGCGGGCGACCTCGTATTCGTCTTTATAGGCCATGAGCCTGAACAAATTGCGCGCCACCGCCTCGGCCAGCGCCGGGGTGCTTTGCACCAGCACGCGGTCCACAAAAGCACGGTAGTGGGCGGCATAGGCGGCGTTTTGGTAGTCGGTCAAAAAGGCTTCGCGCTGGGCGATCACGTCTTCCAAGGGCGTGCGTTTTTTGAACTGCACCACCTGCGCCGGTTGCATGGATGCCAACACGGCAGGCAAATCGTGGGCGCAGCGGCGGCCCCATTCGAACGCGGTCAAGTTGTTGGCCACGGCCACGTCGTTGAGCTCAATGGCGCGGTGCAGCGATGCCCGGCGCAGGGGCACCCAGCCTTTTTGCCAGGCGTAGCCCAAGATCATCGGGTTGATGTAGATGCTGTCGCCCATCAAGCGGGTGGCGATGGTGTTGGCATCGAATGCGCCCAAATGGGCTGCGGCATCGGCACCGCCAATGGCTTGCAGCACATCGGCCACACAGCCCTCGCTGGGGTTGCCCCAAGCGCCGTTTTTGACAAACGCGGCAGTGGGTGTGCCGTGGTCGTTGATGGCCACGCGGGTGCGCCCGGCGCGCATGCGCTGCACCGTTTCTTTGCCGGCGCTGACGATGGGGTCGCAGCCGATGACCAAATCGGCCACGCCCACGCGGGTGGTGCGGATGTCATCGGCAGATTCGGCCAACAGCACATGGCTCCAAGTGGCGCCGCCCTTTTGCGCCAAGCCGGCCGAGTCTTGGGTGACCACGCCCAGGCCTTCCAAGTGCCCCGCCATGCCGAGCAACTGGCCAATCGTGATGACGCCGGTGCCGCCCACCCCCGCGACCACGATGCCGTAGCCACCCAAGTGCTGGCCCGAGGCCAAGCTGGGCAGGGTGGGTTCGGGCACCTCGGGCAGCGCGGGGCTGGCCGCGGCTTGGCGCTTGGTGCTGCGCATCTGGCCACCTTCGACGGTGACAAAGCTGGGGCAAAAGCCTTTGACGCAGCTGATGTCTTTGTTGCAGGTGCTTTGGTTGATGGTGCGCTTGCGGCCGAACTCGGTCTCCAAAGGCTCGACGCTGACGCAATTGCTTTGCGTGCTGCAGTCGCCACAACCCTCGCACACCAACTCGTTGATGAACACCCGCTTGGCCGGGTCGACCAGGGTGCCGCGCTTGCGGCGGCGGCGTTTTTCGGTGGCGCAGGTTTGGTCGTAAATGATGACGGTGCAACCCTTGACCTCGCGCAGCTCGCGCTGCACCCGATCGAGCGCATCGCGGTGCTCAATCGCAATGCCCTCGGGCAGCCCCAAGGTGGTGCCGGGGGCGCCGTTGGTGCCCACGCCGTCGTATTTGTCGGGCTCGTCGGTGACGATGACGATGCGCCGCGCCCCTTCGGCGCGCATGCTGTGGGCGATTTGGATCACCGAGTGACCCTCGGGGGTTTCGCCCACGCGCTGGCCGCCGGTCATGGCCACCGCGTCGTTGTACAAAATTTTGTAGGTAATGTTGACCCCGGCAGCGATGCTTTGGCGCACCGCCAACATGCCGCTGTGAAAGTAAGTGCCGTCGCCAATGTTGGCAAACATGTGGGTGTCGTGGCTGAAGGGCTGCTGGCCCACCCAGGGCACGCCCTCGCCGCCCATTTGGGTAAAGCCGGCGGTGCTGCGGTCCATCCACAGCGCCATGAAGTGGCAGCCAATGCCGGCCATGGCGCGCGAGCCCTCGGGCACACGGGTGCTGGTGTTGTGCGGACAGCCCGAGCAAAACCAGGGCTGGCGCTCGGCCTTGATCTCCAACACTTGCATGGCGCGCTCTTTGGCGTCGAGCACGGCGATGTGCGCTTCGATGTGGGCGCGGGTATCGGCGTCCACCCCCAAGGCGAGCAAGCGCTGGGCAATGGCCCGCGCCACCATCGATGGGGTCAGGTCGGCATGGGCGCGCAACAAGGTGTTGGCGCTGGGGTTGTCTTGCGACCACTCGCCGCCGTCGGTGTTGCCCGCTGACTCATTGAACTTGCCCACCACCCGGGGGCGCTGGCCATCGGGCCAGTTGTACAGGCATTCTTTGACCTGGTATTCGATCATTTGGCGCTTTTCTTCGACCACCAAAATCTCTTGCAAACCGCGCGCAAAGTCGCGCGTGCTGTGCGACTCGAGCGGCCACACCACACCCACCTTGTGCACCCGAATGCCCAAGCGGTGACAGGCGGCCTCATCCAGCCCCAGGTCCAGCAAGGCCTGACAGGTGTCGTTGTAGGCCTTGCCGCTGGCCATCAAGCCCAAACGATCGTTGGGGCCTTGGGTGGTGTTGTGGTTGAGCCGGTTGGCGCGGATGTAGGCCAAGGCGGCGTACCACTTGTAAGTGAACAAGCGCTGCTCTTGGGACAAAGCGTCATCGGGCCAGCGGATGTGTACGCCGCCGACGGGCATGTCAAACGCCGGCAACACGATGTTCACCCGCTCAGCGTCAATCGTGGCGGTGGCGCTGGACTCGACCACCTCTTGGATGGTTTTCATGCCCGACCACACGCCGGCAAAGCGGCTCAGCGCCAGCGCATGCACGCCCATGTCCAAAATGTCTTGCACCGATGCCGGGAAGAACACCGGCATGCCACAGGCCTTGAAGATGTGGTCGCTTTGGTGCGCCGCGGTGCTGCTTTTGGCCACGTGGTCGTCACCGGCCACCGCCATCACCCCGCCCCACGGCGTGGTGCCAGCCAAGGTGGCGTGCTTGAAAACGTCCGAGCAGCGGTCCACCCCCGGGCCCTTGCCGTACCAAATACCAAACACCCCATCAAAGCGGCGGCTGGCCGGCGGCGCAAAGCCCAGTTGCTGGGTGCCCCACAAAGCAGTGGCGGCCAGCTCTTCGTTGACGCCGGGTTGGAACACGATGTTTTGCGCTTGCAGGTACGACTTGGCCTTCCACAGCGCTTGGTCGTAACCGCCCAATGGCGAACCCCGGTAACCACTGATGAAACCAGCGGTGTTTTTGCCGAGCAAGGCATCGCGCTGGCGCTGCAACATGGGCAGCTTGACCAAGGCTTGCACCCCACTCATGAAAGCGCGGCCATGGTCGAGGGCATATTTGTCGTCCAAGCTGACTGTCTCCAGGGCTTGGCGGATGTGTTCGGGCAGCGGGGCGTTCATGGCGTGTCTCCTGGCACGGGGCTGGCTGACAGTGTAGGCGCAGGGCGGGGGCTTGTCAGCGCGGCCACAACACCCACAGGCGCAGGTTTTGTTTCACCCGCCCGGCCAGCTCACCGGCGGCCGCGCCTGCGCCGGCGTAATAGTCGGCCCGCACCGCGCCCACGATGGCGCTGCCGGTGTCTTGCGCAAACACCAGGCGCTGCACCCGCAGCGCCGGCCCGTTGCTGGCCATCCACACCGGCGTGGCATAGGGGATGGACTCGCGGTCCACCGCGATCGAGCGGCCTGCGGTCAGCGGCACGCCCTGGGCGCCGCGCGGGCCAGCATCGTCGGCACCTTCGCCCAAAGCCTCTTCGCGGAAAAACACATAGCGCGGATTCGCCCACAGCATTTCTTGTGCCCGCTGCGGGTTGCGCGCCACCCAGGCTTTGATGCCGTCCCAGCTGGCGTCGCGCACCAGGCCTTGGTCGAGCAACCAGCGGCCCACGCTTTGATAGGGTTGTCCATTGGTCCCGGCAAAGGCCAAGCGCACCCAGCGGTTGCGGCCATCGGGCTCTTGCACCCGCACCTGGCCCGAGCCTTGGATGTGCAACACCAGCGCGTCAATCGGGTCGGCGAGCCAGGCGATCTCTTGCCCGGCCAAGGCCGCGCGGGCCTCGGGCAAGGTGTCGAGTTGCTGGCGGGTGAACCACGGCCGGCCCTGGCGCTGGGCTTGCTGGGCGGCGGCCGGAAAGGCGTACAAGGGCACACCAAAGCCCGGCCCGGCCTGGCGTGCGGCATTCATTTGCGGCTCGTAGTAGCTGGTGAGCAGGCCCTCAGTGGCGCCTTGCAAAGGCTCGACGCGGTAGGGCTGCAAGCGGGTGACCATCCACAAGCGCTGCTCACTGGCGTCGGCAATGCTCAGGCGGCGCACGTCGGCGCACAAAGGGCCAAACACGGGGCCGGGGCGCTCGCAGTTTTTCAGCCACGCGTTCCAGGCCTCGTGCAGGCTGTCGTCTTGCCAACCTGGGAGATCGTCCCACGACACCGGCGTCCAACGGCTTTTCAGCGCCAGCTCGGGCGAAGGGGTGCCCGGCAAACCCGCCAAACCCGCACGGGAACTGGGCGCGCTTGGGGGTGCGACCAGCTCGGGGCTGGGGCTGGGCGTGGAGGGCGTTGGGGCGGTGCCCTGTGCTGGCCGTTCGGGTTGCGGGGCCATGACGAGAGGCGGTGCACTGCAAGCAACCAGGCTTCCTACAATCG
>JBEDFU010000330.1:0-6796 GCA_041174965.1 Pseudomonadota bacterium
CGCAACGATGCACAGGCCGCCGATGCCGCGGGCTGCCCCTTGGTGTTGGTCACCTATGGCTACAACCACGGCGAGCCGATCCAGGCTGTGGTGGCTTTGGCGCATGTGGACGACTGCCAGCACATCCACGATGGGCGTGATTGGGTGTGGTTGCGCGATCGGCCCGGTCCCACGGCCATTTGATACACTGCGCGCCATGTTCATACACCGCACCACCATCACAGGTTGCAGCGACCGGGGAGCTTGGCCCTGGCGTCGCCGCGTTGACCTGGCCGTGCGGGCGCATTGAACCTTTTCCCCTCGGCCTCCCCTCCCCCCTTTTTTTGACCCATTGACGGGTCTTTCCCTGGATTGAACGCCCCTGTGGGGCTGAGCTGTGGAGGCTCTCTCTGTGATCACCGAACTCGAATACAAAAGCCTGGCCTTGCAAGGCCACAACCGCATTCCCCTCATGGCCGAGGCGTTTGCCGATTTGGAAACCCCGCTCTCGCTCTACCTCAAGTTGGCTTTTGCCAAAGACGGCGGAAAGTACAGTTTTTTGCTGGAATCCGTCGTGGGGGGCGAGCGTTTTGGGCGCTACAGCTTCATTGGCCTGCCGGCACGCACCTGGTTGCGCGCCAAGGGTTTTGGCGACCAAGCGATGACCGAAGTGGTCAAAGACGGGGTGGTGGTGGAGACCGACCACGGCAACCCTTTGGACTTCATCGAGCGCTACCAAAAGCGTTTCAAGGTCGCTTTGCGCCCGGGCATGCCGCGTTTTTGCGGCGGCTTGGCCGGCTATTTTGGGTATGACACGGTGCGCCACATCGAAAAAAAGCTGCAGGCCACTTGTCCCCCTGACAGCCTGGGTTGCCCCGACATCATGCTGCTGCAAACCGAGGAGTTGGCGGTCATCGACAACCTCTCGGGCAAGTTGTACCTGATGGTCTACACCGACCCGGGCGAGGTCGAGGCCTATGCCAATGGCAAGAAGCGTTTGCGCGAACTCAAGGACTTGCTCAAGTACTCCGTCAGCGCACCCCCCTTGCGCCCGAGCACCAGCCACCCGGTGGAGCGCGAATTTGCCAAGGCCGACTATTTAAAGGCGGTGGAGCGCGCCAAAGGCCTGATCGAGGCGGGCGACTTCATGCAGGTGCAGGTCGGTCAGCGGCTGAAAAAGCGCTACACCGAAAGCCCCTTGTCGCTGTACCGAGCCTTGCGCTCTTTGAACCCCAGCCCCTATATGTATTACTACCACATGGGAGACTTTCATGTGGTGGGGGCATCGCCCGAAATCTTGGTGCGTTTGGAGCACAACAGCCCTGCGACAGGCCTGGCGGCTGAAGGGGGCGCGGGGCGCAAGGTCACCATCCGGCCGCTGGCGGGCACCCGCCCGCGTGGCGCCACCCCAGAGAGCGACAAAGCCATTGAGCAAGAGTTGATCCAAGACCCCAAGGAGCGCGCCGAGCATGTGATGTTGATTGATTTGGCGCGCAACGACATTGGCCGCATTGCCCAAGTGGGCAGCGTCCAAGTCACCGAGGCCTTTGCGGTCGAGCGCTACAGCCATGTGATGCACATCGTCAGCCACGTGGAGGGCGTGTTGCGCGAAGGTTTGGACAACATCGACGTGCTCAAGGCGACCTTTCCCGCGGGCACTTTGAGTGGCGCGCCCAAGGTGCATGCGATGGAGTTGATCGACCAGCTCGAGCCGACCAAGCGGGGCATTTATGGCGGGGCTTGCGGCTACCTCAGCTTTGCAGGGGACATGGATTTGGCCATCGCCATCCGCACCGGCATCATCAAAGATGACACCCTGTATGTGCAGGCCGCCGCCGGGGTGGTGGCCGATTCAGTGCCCAAAATGGAGTGGCGCGAAACCGAGCAAAAGGCACGCGCTTTGTTGCGCGCCAGTGAGCTGGTCGAGGAGGGCTTGGAATGAAGCTCTTGATGATCGACAACTACGACAGCTTCACTTACAACATCGTGCAGTACTTTGGCGAGTTGGGTGCGCCTGTGGAGGTGTACCGCAACGATGAAATCAGTTTGAGCGAGATCGCCCAACGCCAGCCCACCCATTTGGTCATTTCGCCCGGTCCCTGCGCCCCCGAACAAGCGGGCATTTCGGTGGCGGCGATTCGCCACTTCATGGGCCAGTTGCCCATTTTGGGCGTGTGCTTGGGCCATCAAAGCATTGGTGCCGCCTTGGGCGGGCGAATTGTGCGGGCCCAACAGCTCATGCATGGCAAAACCTCGGTCATCCACACCACGGGCGAAGGGGTGTTTGCGGGCTTGCCTGAGCGCTTTGTGGTCAACCGTTACCACTCCCTGGCCATAGAGCGCGACACCTGTCCAGCCGACTTGCTGGTCACCGCGCACAGCGAAGATGGGGAGATCATGGGGGTGCGACACCGCAGCTTGCCGCTGCAAGGCGTACAGTTTCACCCCGAGTCCATCTTGACCGAACATGGCCATGCCATGTTGAAAAACTTCCTCACAGGTGCCGCATGAAAACCGTTGACTTGCGCAGTGATACCGTGACCCAACCCACGCCCGCCATGCGCCAAGCCATGGCCGCGGCCCCCGTGGGTGACGATGTGTTTGGGGACGACCCGACGGTCAACGCTTTGCAAGACCGCTTGGCCGCGCTCACCGGGAAAGAAGCGGCCTTGTTCATGCCGTCGGGCACCCAAAGCAATTTGTGCGCACTGATGGCGCACTGCGAACGGGGGGACGAATACCTGGTGGGGCAAAACGCCCACACGTATCGCTATGAGGGCGGCGGGGCCGCGGTGCTGGGCAGCATCCAGCCCCAACCCCTGGCCCAAAACGCGCAAGGCCAAATGGACCTGGCCGACATGGCCTCGGCGATCAAGCCCTTGGACGCCCACTTTGCCCGCAGCCGCTTGCTGTGCCTGGAAAACACCTGGAGCGGGCATGTCATGCCCATGCCCTACCTGCAGCAATCCACCGACTGGGCCCGCCAACGCGGCTTGGCCATCCATTTGGACGGTGCGCGGGTGATGAACGCCGCCGTGGCCCAGGCCCAGACCGAGGGCAGTGACGTTTGGACCGAGTTGCGCCGCATCGCTGACCTGTTTGACAGCATTTCCATTTGCTTGAGCAAGGGCTTGGGCGCACCGGTCGGGTCGGTCTTGTGCGGATCAAACGCATTGATGGCAAAGGCCCACCGTTGGCGCAAGGTGTTGGGCGGGGGCTTGCGCCAGTCGGGCGTGTTGGCGGCGGCGGCCATGCATGCGCTGGACCACCATGTGCCCGGCTTGGCCCAAGACCATGCGTTGGCACAACGCCTGGCCGCCGGCTTGCAGGGTTTGCCAGGCATGCACGTTGTTTCCGCCCAAACCAATATTGTTTTTCTCGATGTCGACCAGGGCTTGGCGCCAGCGTTGCTGGCCCACCTGCGCCAAGATGGTGTGCTGGCCACCGGCATGGCGCGCTTGCGTTTGGTCACCCATTTGGATGTGGATACCGCGGGCATCGACCACGCCTTGGCCAGCATGCGGGCTTTCGCCACGACCCACGCCGAGCGTTTAATGGCTCACCCTGAAACTGATTGAATTGAAAGCAAACATGAGCCCCAAGGAGAACCCCATGCCCATCACCCCAGTTGAAGCGCTACAGCGCACCATTGAACACCGCGAAATCTTCCACGACGAAATGCTCAGCGTGGTGCGCATGATCATGAGTGGCGAGCTGTCCCCGGTCATGACCGCGGCCTTGATCACCGGCTTGCGGGTGAAAAAAGAAACCATCGGCGAAATCACCGCTGCGGCCCAGGTCATGCGTGAGTTTTCCACCAAAGTGCATGTCAGCGATGCGCGCCATTTGGTGGACATTGTGGGTACCGGTGGCGACGGGTCACACACTTTCAACATCTCCACTTGCACCATGTTTGTGGCGGCGGCGGCTGGGGCCAAGGTGAGCAAGCACGGTGGCCGCAGCGTGAGCAGCAAAAGCGGCAGTGCCGACGTTCTGGAGGCCTTGGGCGTGAACATCCAGCTCAAGCCCGAGGCCATTTCGCGCTGCATCGAGCAAGTGGGCATTGGCTTCATGTTTGCCCCCAACCACCACCCAGCGATGAAAAACGTGGCACCCATTCGCAAGGAGTTGGGTGTGCGCACCATCTTCAACATCTTGGGGCCGCTGACCAACCCGGCTTCGGCGCCCAATATTTTGATGGGCGTGTTTCACTCCGATCTGGTGGGTATTCAGGTGCGTGCCTTGCAGCGTTTGGGTGCTGAACATGCGTTGGTCGTCTATGGGCGCGATGGCATGGACGAGGTCTCGCTGGGTGCGGCCACCTTGGTGGGTGAACTCAAAAACGGTCATGTGTCCGAATACGAAATACACCCCGAAGACTTTGGCTTGACCATGGTGAGCAACCGTGCCTTGCGCGTGGAGACGCCAGAGGCATCGCGCGACATGTTGCTGGGCGTGTTGCGCAACGAAGCGGGCCCGGCACGGGACATCGTCATCTTCAATGCTGGCGTGGCTTTGTATGCGGCCAACGTGGCCCCAGACATTGCCCAAGGATTGGTGCTGGCGCGCCAGGTCATCGAGTCGGGCCAGGCCATGCAAAGATTGGAGCAACTCATCAGCGCCACCCAAAGCTTGGGGGCTTGAACCATGTCCGATATCTTGCAAAAAATTGTCGCCACCAAGCGTGAAGAACTGGCCCTGGCTTTGCGCACCAAGCCCCTGGCTCAGATGCGTGCCGATGCGGAAAGCCGTGTCCTCACACGCGACTTTGTCGGTGCGTTGCGCCGCAAAATCGACGCAGGACAAGCGGCGGTGATTGCCGAAGTCAAAAAAGCCAGCCCGTCCAAAGGTGTTTTGCGCGCTGAATTTGTGCCCGCCGACATTGCCCAAAGCTATGCCCAAGGCGATGGCAGCTTGAGCGCGGCTTGCTTGTCGGTGTTGACTGACCGCACCTATTTTCAGGGGGGCGTGGACGACTTGAAGCAAGCGCGGGCCTCGTGCGACTTGCCCGTGCTGCGCAAGGACTTCATGATCGACGCCTATCAAATCTACCAAGCCCGCGCCATGGGGGCCGACTGCATTTTGCTGATCGCTGCGTGTTTGGACGACGCCCAAATGGCGGACATGGAATCCGTGGCCCGGGGCCTGGACATGGCGGTGTTGGTGGAAGTGCACGATCAGCACGAAATGGACCGTGCCCTGAGGTTGAAAACGCCGTTGCTGGGGGTGAACAACCGCAATCTGCGCACCTTTGAGGTGTCGTTGCAAACCACCCTGGACCTGCTGGGGGCCTTGCCGGCGGGGCGCATCTTGGTGACCGAAAGCGGCATCCAAACCCGCGAGGATGTGCTGCGCTTGCGCCAAGCCGGGGTGCAGGCGTTTTTGGTGGGCGAAGCCTTCATGCGCCAACCTGAGCCAGGTTTGGCCTTGGCCGAACTGTTTCAGGCTTGAAGCCTCAACCGGCGGACCAAGGCGATCATGCAACAGCCACTGTGGCGTGACGAGGCCGAGGTGTCAAACCGCTTGCGCCACTGGCCACCCGACGCGCAAGGTCAAATGCCCGGTGCGCACGGCGCTGAACCCTTGAGCGAGGCGTGGCAGGCCCTGTGGGGGACATTTGCCCGCAGCGATGCGGGGCGTGCGGTGAACGATTTTTTGGCCCAGCGCTTGGCCGCCGGTGCAGTGATTTACCCCAGAGACCCCTTGCGGGCCCTGCGCTTGACGCCTTTGAGCGCGGTGAGAGTGCTTATCCTGGGGCAAGACCCCTATCACGGGCCGGGGCAGGCCGAGGGCTTGGCCTTTTCGGTGGCGCCCGGCATCAAAATCCCGCCGTCCTTGCGAAATATCGTGCAAGAGGTGCGCCGCGACGTGGGTTTGGATGCGCCTGTGAGCGGTTCTTTGACCGCCTGGGCCCAGCGCGGGGTGTTGTTGATCAACACCAGTTGGAGCGTGGAGCAGGGCCAAGCCGGCTCCCATGCCGAGATTGGTTGGGGTGCGCTCACTGACGAAATAATCAAGGCCGTTGCAATAACTTCCCCGGCGTGCGTGTATATGTTGTGGGGTGCCCACGCCCAATCCAAAGCCGATTGGATTGAAGCCACGGCAGGCCCATCGGGTCAGCAAAGCCTGATTTTGCGCGCCAACCATCCTTCGCCTTTGTCCGCCCGGCGGGGCCCCAAGCCTTTTGCGGGATGCGGACATTTCTCATTGGCCCAGTCTTGGTTGCGCCAGCGAAACATGGACTGGCGCTGGGATTGGGCCTGAACAACATACATCGGCGCATGGGAATGGCGTTCAGCCAGACAATATATGCTATAGTGCGCGGTTCTGCGGAGGGGTGCCCGAGTGGCTAAAGGGGGCAGACTGTAAATCTGTTGGCTTACGCCTACGCTGGTTCGAATCCAGCCTCCTCCACCAGTGCAAAGATGTGACTTTGGGTGACCTGCGACTGTGAGGGTGCGAACCCGATGCGGGAGTAGTTCAATGGTAGAACCTTAGCCTTCCAAGCTAATGACGCGGGTTCGATTCCCGTCTCCCGCTCCACGTCTTTGAGGTTGTCGGTTGGTTGAATGCCCATGTGGCTCAGTGGTAGAGCACTCCCTTGGTAAGGGAGAGGTCGCGGGTCCGATTCCCGCCATGGGCACCAGTTTTTTGGTGCAGTGGCACTTTTTGATGTGCTTTTTTTTCGGAGTCGATAAATGGCAAAAGGCAAGTTTGAGCGGACCAAACCGCACGTGAACGTGGGCACGATTGGCCACGTTGACCATGGCAAGACGACGCTGACAGCGGCGATCACGACGATTTTGTCGGCGAAGTT
>JBEDFU010000331.1:0-9449 GCA_041174965.1 Pseudomonadota bacterium
TGGGAGTGGGTGGGATGGGGCTGCCAGGCCAATCTATTCGGCCAACGCGGTTTCCACGGCCTTGGCCAAACCCAACAATTCAGCATCTTCGCCATTGGCACGAGAAAGCATCAAACCCACGGGCAAATCGCCTGGGGCTTGGCAGGGCAAGCTGATGGCGCAACCATCCCAGTAATTGATGGCAAAGGTGTTGCGCAGCAACAGCCGGTTGGCGGCAAAAAAAGCGACATCGCTGGCGCAGGTTTCCGCGATCGGCGGTGCCACCATGGGCACGGTGGGGCAGATCACCGCATCAAAGCCTTGCAAAGCTTGGTTGGCGCGGGCTATCCAGGCTTGGCGCTGGTCAATCATGGTCAGGTAGTCGGCCGCGCTCACCCCTTGCCCGAGCGCCATGCGCTGGGCCACGCGCTGGTCAAAGCGATCGCCATCGGTGGCCAAGCGGTGGCGGTGCGCGGCGTAGGCCTCGACCGGCGAAAAGCCCCCCGGGGCGTTGAGGGTGGCGATCTCGCCCAAGCCTGACCAAGACACCTCTTCGATCAAGGCACCAGCCGCCGACAAGCGCGCCAAGGCGCGCGCCAAGGCTTTGGACACCTCCGCGTCGAGTTCGTCTTGCATCAAGGTGGTGGGCAAAGCCAGGCGCAGGCCCTTGACCGATCGCTCACGCAGGCTCAGCGCTTGGCCACTGAGCACCGCGTCGAGCAGCCACGCGTCGTCGACGCAGCGGGTGATGGCGCCCACGGTGTCGAGTGAGCGCGCCAACTCCATCGCCCCTTGGCGCGTCACCCGCGATTGACTGCCTTTGAAACCCACCAGGCCACACAAAGCAGCGGGAATGCGCAGCGAGCCGCCGGTGTCCGAACCCAAACCGGCCACGGCCAAGCCCAGGCCCACCGACACGGCAGCCCCTGAAGATGAGCCACCGGGGATGCGCGCCACCGCTGCGTCTGCTGGGTTGGCGGGCGTGCCCCAATGCGGGTTGTAGCCCACCCCAGAAAAAGCAAACTCGCTCATATTGGTTTTGCCCAGCAGGGCCGCACCGCTGGCGCGCAGCGAGGCCACGGGGGGTGCGTCTTGCGTGGCCGGGGCTTCGTTGGCGCACACCACGCTGCCCGAGGTGGTGGTTTCACCGGCCACATCGAACAAGTCTTTGATGCTGACCGGCAAGCCTGCCAAAGGCCCCAAGCGCACACCGCTGCGCCGTTGCGCGTCGGCATGGCGCGCGCTGGCCAAGGCCGACTCGGCCCACAGGCGGGTGAAGACATGGGCCGCAGCAGGGGTGCTGGCCAGCGCCAAGGACTGCTCAACCCAGGCTTCACAGGTGGTGTGGCCGCTGGCCAAAGCTTGCTGCAAGTGGGTCACATCGGCGTTTCGGTTCGGAGATGAGGACATGAAGGTTCTTTTCGATGGAGGAGAAAACAGGCTCACAAAGCATTGATGCGCTGGGCCAACTCGACATCACGCTGGGTCACACCGCCGGCATCGTGCGAATGCAAGCGCATGGACACCCGGTTGTACGACTGCGACCAGTCCGGGTGGTGGTCCATGGCCTGGGCCAGCAATGCCACTTGGGTGACAAAACCAAAGGCCTGAACGAAGTCGGCAAACTGCCAATCGCGGGCCAAACAGGGCTCTGATGCCTGGTAGCTCCACCCCGGCAAGGCGGCCAAGGCGGCTTGGATATCGGCGTCTGGCATCGCGGTAGGCATGATCAGATTGGGCGATGGGTATCGCGGTGGGTCAGGGCTGACCATTGTGCCAAAGCCCTGGCATTGGCGAGGCGGTGCGCTGCAAGCTTATAAAAACTCAGGCGACTGAACGCACATCAACACCGTTTGCGACACCCCATCGCGCTGGCGCGAGCGCAGCCACCAGACTGAGCCTTTGCGCACACTCAGACCCGACTCGGGCACGTTCAAGGCCAGGGCCAAGATCTGCCCCAGCCAAGGCTGATGCCCCACCAGCAAGGTGGGTGTTTTTTGCGCCGGCCAATGCATCAGGTTGAGCAGTTGTTCAGCCTGGCCATCGGGCGACAACTCATCACGCACCTTGTATTTGCGCCCCAGGCACAGCACGGTTTGCTCACAGCGCCTGGCCGGGCTGCTGAGGATGCGGGTGCTTTCGGGCAATTGGCGCTCCAACCACTGGGCCATGCGCAGGGCTTGCTTTTCGCCCCGGGGGGTGAGTTCGCGATCCGAATCGCTGCCCCCAGGTGCAGCGTCTTCGGCTTCAGCGTGGCGCCACAAAATCAGGTCCATGGTTCAGGCCTTGTCTTGGTAGCGCGCCATCAAAGCTTTTTGGACACTGAGCAAGGGTGACGGGCTATCTTGGGCCAAATCGATGTAATTGCCATCGCCTTGCAAGCTCCATGCGTTGGCGGTGTCGTGCAAGTAGGCCACCAAACACTCGTCAATGATGCGCTGGCGCAAGACCGGGTCGTTGATCGGCCATGCGAGTTCAACGCGGCGCAGCATGTTGCGGTTCATCCAATCGGCACTCGACAGGTACAGCGACTCGTCTGCGCCACTGCGGAAATAAAACACCCGCGAATGCTCCAAAAAGCGCCCAATCACCGAGCGCACACGGATGTTGTCGGTGTGGCCGGGCACCTGGGCGGGCAAGATGCAGGCGCCGCGAACGATCAGGTCAATTTTGACGCCCGCACGGCCCGCAGCCATCAAGGCGCGCACCAGTTCTTCATCGGTGAGGGCGTTCATTTTGGCCACCAGCCGGGTGGAAACGCCGGCTTTGGCGGCCCGGGTCAATTGCTCAATTTTGTCCAGCAAGCGGCGTTGCAAATGAAAGGGCGCGACCCACAGTTGCTGCAAGCGCGGTGGCCGGTTTTGGCTGGCGAGCAGGCCAAACACGCTTTCCACCTCGGCGGTGAGCGCGCTATCGGCGCTCAAGTGGCTGATGTCGGTGTAGAGCTTGGCGGTTTTCGGGTTGTAGTTGCCAGTGGACAGGTGCACATAGCGCCGAATGTGTGACCCCTCGCGGCGGCTGATGAGCATCATTTTGGCGTGGGTCTTCAGGCCCACCACCCCATACACCACCTGGGCGCCAATGCGCTCGAGCTTTTCGGCCCAATTGATATTGGCCTCTTCGTCAAAACGCGCCTTGAGCTCCACCACCACCGTCACTTCGATGCCACGGCGCACCGCTTCGGTGAGCAAGTCCATCATGGCCGAGTCGGTGCCGGTGCGGTAAATGGTTTGCTTGATGGCCAACACCTGCGGGTCGTGCACGGCTTCCCGCAAAAACGCCAACACCCCATCAAAACTCTCGAAGGGCTGGTGAAACAACATGTCGCCTTTTTTGCGCAATTGCTCGAACACCGAACCGCGAGTAATCATCTGGGCTGGAAAGCTGGCACGGTATGGCGCAAACAGCAACTTGGGTTTGTCAATCAAGTCGATCAACTGGTTCAAGCGCACCAGGTTGACCGGGCCATGCACCCGGTACAAAGCTTGGGCTGGCAAGTCAAACTGTTGCAACAAAAAGTCAGCCAAAAAAGCCGAGCAACCCGACGACACCTCCAAGCGAACAGCGGCACCATAGTTGCGGTGCTGCAAGCCTTGGCGCAATGCGGTGCGAAGGTTTTGAACATCTTCAGAGTCCAGCGCCAAATCTGAATGTCGGGTGACGCGAAACTGGGAAAACTGACCCACCTCACGACCTGGGAATAAATCGCTCAAATGGGAGCGAATCACGCTGGACAAGGTCACAAACAGGCTTCGTTTGCCCGCCAATTTGTCTGGCATGCGGATGACGCGGGGCAAAACCCGGGGCACCTTGACAATGGCAATTTCGTTTTCACGGCCAAAAGCGTCTTTGCCCGACAAACGCACAATGAAATTCAGCGATTTGTTGGCCACCTGGGGAAACGGGTGGGACGGGTCCAAGCCGACTGGGGTGAGCAAAGGTTTCACCTGGCTTTGGAAATACGATTTGACCCAGTTCTGTTGGACTTGATTGCGTTCGTTGTGCGACAGAATATGAATGCCACTTTTGGCAAAAGCTGGCAACAAGGCCTCGTTGTACAGCTGATATTGCTCATCCACCAAGGCGTGGGCACGCTCGCTGATGCGGGAATGGCTGTCCAGGCCATAGGGCCCCGCATGTTTACCTTGGCGCGTAGCGCTCAGATGCAACTCGGCGCGCACTTCAAAAAACTCGTCCAAGTTGGACGACACAATGCACAAATAGCGCAAGCGCTCGAGCAAAGGCACATCGGTGCGCCGCGCCCAGTCCAAAACGCGCAGGTTAAAGCGCAAGATGCTTTCGTCGCGGTCCAACAAAGGCAGATGGTCAGCGCGGTGGGGTATTGGTGAATTCACGGGTGTTGAATCAAGCAAGAAAGCATTTAAAAGATCTTATGTGGCGCATTTGCCCATTTGATGACATAACCGTGACATAAATGTGACATGCATCAAACAAAACCCAATCGCGCGATGGCCGTTGTGCCTGCACGCAGGGGCCAGGGTGCATATCGCCATGGTGGGGCGCACTCTTCATGGCCCACCGTCAGCGGGCCGGTGGCAAGCCTATTCAGCTGTGTTGGGCAAGGTTTGAACCATGCGCTGGGCCAAAGCCAATGAGCGCTGGGCGTCTGAAGATTCCACCATGATGCGCAGCAGCGGTTCGGTGCCACTGGGCCGCACCAGCACACGACCTTGTGTGCCCAAATCGGCTTGCACCCGCTCGATCTCATGCTGCAAAGGGGTGTGGGCCGTCCAATCGAAGCCCTTGGGCGTGCGCACATTGAGCAAAGTTTGGGGGAACAAGCTCACCCCTTCCAGGATCTGCGCCAAGGTTTTCTGCTGATCCACGCAGGCTTGTAGCACCTGCAAAGCGCTGACCATGCCGTCACCGGTGCTGTGCTTATCCAAAGCCAGCAAGTGGCCCGAGCCCTCGCCCCCCAATAGCCAACCGCGCGCCTCCAAAGCCTCGAGCACATAGCGGTCGCCCACCTTGGCGCGCACCACCTCCACCCCCTGGGCGCGCAAAGCCAACTCCACCGCCATATTGGTCATCAAGGTGCCCACCACCCCTGGCAGGGACAGGTTTTGGTGCAACCGGTCTTGGGCCAGCACATAGAGCAATTCATCGCCGTTGTACAAACGGCCTTGGGCATCGACCATTTGCAAGCGATCGGCGTCGCCGTCCAATGCCACGCCATAGTCAGCCCCATGCGCCAACACCGCAGACACCATGGCCTCGGGGTGGGTGGCCCCCACGCCTTGGTTGATGTTGAGCCCGTCGGGCGCGCAGCCCATGGTCACCACCTCGGCACCCAACTCTTGGAACACCTGGGGCGCCACTTGGTAAGCCGCGCCATGCGCGGCATCGACCACCAGCTTCAAGCCTTTGAGGCTGAGCTGGGCGTCGACCGTGCTTTTGCAAAATTCGATGTAACGACCCGGCGCATCGTCCAAGCGCCGCGCTTTGCCCAGGGCTTGTGAGCTGGCCCATTCGGGGGGTTGCTGCAAGCGCGCCTCGACCGCCAGCTCCCAAGCATCGGGCAACTTGCTGCCATGCTGGTTGAAGAACTTGATGCCGTTGTCCGGATACGGGTTGTGGCTGGCGCTGATCACCACCCCCAATTGGGCGCGCTGGGCACGGGTGAGGTAAGCCACCGCTGGCGTGGGCAAAGGGCCGAGCAACAGCACATCGACACCGGCCGAATTGAAGCCCGACTCCAAGGCCGACTCGAGCATGTAGCCGGAAATGCGCGTGTCCTTGCCAATCAAGACCTTGGGCCGGGGGTGGTCTTGCTTGAGCACTTGACCCACGGCGTGGGCCAGCATCAACACAAAATCAGGCGTGATCGGGGCTTGGCCCACGGTGCCGCGAATGCCATCGGTTCCAAAATACTGTCGGCTCATGGGGTTGTCTCCGAAATTTTGTTCATCATCAGGCCGTAGCGGGCTCAGGGGTGTCAGGTCCTGGGCTGGGTTGTGCGGCCACCCACACCTTGACCGCGGCCATGGTGTCGGCCACATCATGCACCCGCAACACGCGCGCGCCACGCTCGAGGGCCAGCACGGCTGCGGCCACACTGGGCACGATGCGCTGGTCCACGGGCAAGTCGGTGACGGCACCCAGGGAAGATTTGCGCGACCAACCCAACAACAAACCGTGGCCCAATTCCAGCAGTTCTGCTTGCCGCGCCAACAACTCGAAATTTTGCGCGACGGTTTTGCCAAAGCCAATGCCGGGGTCCAGCAAAACGCGCTCGCGCGCCACGCCCAGCGCACCCAGGCGTTGGGCGTGATGTTGCAAAAAATCCTTCACCACCCCCATGGCGGCGCCCACCATGGTATGCACTTGCATGGTGGCGGGCTCGGCGTGCATGTGCATCAGGCACACACCGCACTGGCCATGCGCGGCCACCACTTCTGCGGCACCGGTTTGGCGCAAGGCCCAAATGTCGTTGATGATGTCGGCACCGGCGTCCAAAGCCAATCGCATCACCGCGGGCTTGCAAGTATCCACCGAGACCGGCACCTGCCAGCCCACCGCTGCTTTCACCACAGCTTGGATGCGGGCCCATTCGGTAGTGGCATCCACCGCTCCAGCCCCCGGCCGCGAAGACTCACCGCCGATGTCCAAAATGTGTGCGCCCTCGCGCAGCAAGCGCTCGGCATGCGCGATGGCGGCTGTCGCTTGGGAATGTTGGCCGCCATCGGAAAACGAGTCGGGGGTGACATTGACGATGCCCATCACCCAAGGCTTGGTCAAGTCCAGGCGAAACCGCGTGGTCTGCCAAAAAGACGCATGGGGCCGAAGCCCCATGTGGTGGTGATCCATGCGCTGGCTCAGGCCGTGGACGCCGCTGGATTGGTGGTCGCCGTCGCATTGCCGCCACCGTCACCGCCCGATGGGGGCGGTGTGCGCGCCACCCAGTCTTTGTGGGGGCTGGGCTTGCGACCTGCCATGATGTCATTGAGTTGATCGCTGTCAATGGTTTCCCACTCCAACAAGGCATTGGCCATGGCGTGCATCTTGTCTTGGTTTTCTTCGATCAACCGGCGCGCCAGGGCGTATTGGCGGTCGATGATGCTGCGCACCTCAGCATCCACCTTTTGCATGGTTGCTTCGCTCATGTTGGTGGTTTTGGTCACCGAGCGGCCCAAGAACACTTCACCCTCGTTTTCGGCATAGACCATCGGGCCCAGCGCCAAGGACATGCCGTAGCGCATCACCATGTCGCGGGCGATTTGGGTGGCGCGTTCAAAGTCGTTGCTGGCGCCGGTGGTCATTTGCTTCATGAACACCTCTTCGGCAATGCGACCCCCGAACAACATGCTGATTTGGTTGAGCATGTATTCGCTGTCGTAGCTGTAGCGGTCTTTTTCGGGCAGGCTCATGGTCACGCCCAAGGCGCGGCCACGCGGAATGATGGTGACTTTGTGCACCGGGTCGCACTTGGGCAACAGCTTGCCAATCAAAGCGTGGCCAGACTCGTGGTAGGCCGTGTTGCGCCGCTCTTCTTCGGGCATGACCATGCTTTTGCGCTCGGGTCCCATGAGGATTTTGTCTTTGGCTTTCTCAAAGTCTTGCATTTCCACCACGCGGGCGTTGCGGCGGGCGGCCATCAGCGCGGCTTCGTTGCACAGGTTGGCCAAATCGGCGCCACTCATGCCGGGGGTGCCCCGGGCAATCACGGCGGCATTCACGTCCTGGCTGAGCGGCACTTTGCGCATGTGCACGTTGAGAATTTGCTCACGGCCACGGATATCGGGCAAGGTCACATACACCTGGCGGTCGAAACGGCCTGGGCGCAACAAAGCGGCGTCCAAGATGTCGGGGCGGTTGGTGGCAGCCACCACGATCACGCCCAAGTTGGTTTCGAAGCCGTCCATCTCGACCAGCATTTGGTTCAGGGTTTGCTCACGCTCGTCGTTGCCACCGCCCAAACCGGCGCCGCGTTGGCGACCCACCGCATCAATTTCATCGATGAAGATGATGCAAGGCGCGTTTTTCTTGGCGTTTTCGAACATATCGCGAACACGGGCCGCGCCCACGCCAACGAACATTTCCACAAAATCAGAACCAGAAATGCTAAAGAAAGGTACCTTGGCTTCTCCGGCAATGCCTTTGGCCAACAGGGTTTTACCGGTTCCCGGGGGGCCCACGAGCAACAAGCCACGGGGAATGCGCCCGCCCAGTTTTTGGAATTTTTGCGGGTCTTTCAAGAAGTCGACCACCTCTTTGACTTCTTCTTTGGCCTCGTCGCAACCCGCCACATCGGCAAAGGTCACGGTGTTGTTGTTTTCGTCCAGCATGCGCGCTTTGCTTTTGCCAAAACTGAAAGCACCGCCTTTGCCGCCGCCTTGCATTTGGCGCATGAAATAGACCCAGACCCCAATCAGCAGCAACATCGGGCCCCAGCTGACCAACAAGGTCATGAGCAAAGAACCTTCTTCGCGCGGTTTGACATCAAACTTGACGTTGTTGGCGATCAGGTCGCCGACCAAGCCGCGGTCGAGATAGGTGGCTGTGGTGCGCACCTTGCGGTCATCGGTGGTGATGGCAACGATCTCGGTGCCGCCTTGGCCTTCTTGGATGGTTGCGGTTTTGATGCGCTTGCTGCGCACCTCATCCAAGAATTCTGAATACCCCAGGTAACCTGAGCCAGGCCCGGCGGTCTTGTCAAATTGTTTGAACACGGTGAACAGCACCAGGGCAATCACCAACCACACCGCGATTTTGGAAAACCATTGATTGTTCAACACATGCTCCGACAAGTTACACCCAAGCCCCAAAACGGGTCTCAGGTAGCTTGAGCCCATTTTAGGCTTTTCAATCCCCCCTAGACGCCCATGGGGGTAAAACACGGGTCAAGGGCGAAAACCTGGGCTTTTTATCAGGGGAAATGAACAAAAACCCAACAAACCAAAGGGTCAGTTCAGGGAGATCAGCCCCATACCCACCAAAAAGGTCTCGGATGACTTGTCGCGACTGGCCTTGGGCTTGATGGGTTTGACCACCTTGAAATGGGCTTTGAAAAGCTTGACCCATTGGGCATAGCCACCGCCATGAAACACCTTGACCACCAAAGCGCCTTGGGGCTTCAAATGGTGCTGGCAAAAATCCAATGCCAGCTCGACCAAATGCTCAATGCGGGCTGAATCCACCGCCGCCAAACCAGACAAATTGGGCGCCATATCTGACACCACCACGTCGGCCATTCGGCCATCCAACGCCAGCACCAAAGACGCCAGCACCGATTCGTCGCGCAAATCGCCCTGCAAAAATTGCACCCCTTCAATGGGCTCCATGGGCAACAAATCCATGGCAATGATGGTGCCCTGCAGTGCGCCCATGGCCGCACCTTGGGGTGACAAACGCCGACGCATGTATTGGCTCCAGGCCCCGGGCGCGCTGCCCAAGTCCACGAGCACCTGTCCGGGCGTGATCAAGCCCACGGTCTCATCGATTTCTTTTAG
>JBEDFU010000332.1:0-6241 GCA_041174965.1 Pseudomonadota bacterium
GCTCAGCTTGTATTGGTTGGCAAATTGCCCCAATTGCTGCAAGGTTTGGTGTCCCACGCCACGCTTGGGCGTGGTGATGGCGCGCACAAAAGCCGGGTCATCATCGTTGTTGACCCACAGCCGCAACCAAGCGCACAGGTCTCGGATTTCAGCGCGGTCAAAAAAGCTTTGACCACCTGAAACCTTATACGGGATGCTGGCCTTTCTAAAGGCCTTTTCCAGCACGCGCGATTGGTGGTTGGCGCGGTACATCACACAAAAATCGCGCCACTCATGCGGTGAGGCCGTGCTGCTGGCGCCATCGGCCGCGCGCAGGGACTGAATGCGTGCCACCACGCGCTCGGCTTCATGCTCTTCGTTGTCGGCGTCGACCACCCGCACAGGTTCACCTTCCCCCAACTCGCTGAACAAGGTTTTCGGGTAGAGCTTGGGGTTGGGGCGAATCACATTGTTCGCAGCCCGCAAAATGGCGCGGCTGGAGCGGTAGTTTTGCTCCAACTTCACCACCCGCAAACGGGGGAAGTCAGCGGGGAGTTTCTTAAGGTTGTCCAGCGTGGCGCCACGCCAGCCATAAATGGATTGGTCATCGTCGCCCACGGCAGTGAGGCATTGGCGTTCACCGGCCAGCAGCTTGAGCAATTCATACTGGGTGGCGTTGGTGTCTTGGTATTCGTCCACCAACCAATGGCTGATTTGTTCTTGCCATTTCGCACGCACTTCAGGGTGGTTTTGCAACAGCTTCAAGGGCAGGCCGATCAAGTCGTCGAAGTCCACGCTTTGGTAAGCGCTCAAGCGCTCCTCATATCGCGCCATGATGCGCGCAGTGATGCGTTCATTGTCATCTTGCGCCTGGGCTTCGGCCATGGCGGCATTGAGCCCCATGTTTTTCCACAGGCTGATTGCCCACTGCCATTGACGGGCGGTGGCCGCATCGGTGGTGCCGCCGGCGTCCTTGAGCAAACTGGTCACATCATCGCTGTCCAAAATGCTGAACTGGGGCTTGAGTCCCAAAGCCGCACCGTCTTGTCGCAAGATGCGAACGCCCAGGGCATGAAACGTACAGACCGTGACCTTTTGTGCGGCTTTGCCGATGAGCTTTTTGGTCCGCTCGCGCATCTCGGCTGCGGCTTTGTTGGTGAAGGTGATGGCGGCGATCGCGCTGGGATCGACGCCAGACTGGATCAGCAGTGCCAACTTGTGGGTGATGACGCGGGTTTTGCCCGAACCTGCACCGGCCAAAACCAAGCAAGGGCCTTGCAAAATGTGGACGGCTTCGAGTTGGGCGTTGTTCAGGCCAGTTGACATGCAGATGACACGCAGGGGCAAAGCGCTCGATCATAGCCGGGCACAATGCCAGCCATGTCAACTGTTTTGTGGGTCACTTTCCCTTTTTTCGCACTGGTGTTGGCGGGTTTTGTGGCGGTCAAGCTCAAATTTTTGAGCATGGAGGCCATACCGGGCTTGAACAGCTTTGTTTTGTTTTTTGCGCTCCCTTGTTTGCTGTTTCGTTTTGGCGCCAACACCCCCATTGCCCAATTGTTGGATGTGCCCTTGTTCATCACCTATGCGATTTGTGGTTTGCTCATGGTCACCTTTGTAGTGGCTTGCAGCTTGAACGATCGCATTCGATGGAACGATGCATCCTTGGGAGCCCTGGTCGCGGCCTTTCCCAACACCGGTTTTTTGGGCGTGCCTTTGTTGGTGGCCTTGCTGGGCCCAAGCTCTGCCGGCCCGGCCATCGTGTCCATCATTGCTGATTTGCTGTTCACCTCTTCCTTGTGCATCGCTTTGTCGCGAATGGACAGCGCAGGTGAACACGGGTTCAGGCATGCAGCTGCCAATGCGCTCAAAGGCGTTTTGGCCAACCCCATGCCTTGGGCGGTCTGTTTGGGCGCGCTGTTTTCAGCCTACGAATGGCGCTTGCCCGAAGCGGTGGACAAAACTTTGGGGCTGTTGGCCGATGCAGCCTCTCCTGTGGCTTTGTTCACCATTGGCGCTGTGTTGGCGCGTTCGCACTGGCGCGCCCGCATGAGCCAGCAGTCTGTCACTTTGATGCGCGACTATTTGCCTGTGGCCGTCGTCA
Organism: Pseudomonadota bacterium; assembly: GCA_041174965.1. Classification (GTDB taxonomy): domain Bacteria; phylum Pseudomonadota; class Gammaproteobacteria; order Burkholderiales; family Burkholderiaceae_C; genus Limnohabitans. The sequence continues at coordinate 2,084 of JBEDFU010000332.1, forward strand.
AATTGGTGCTGCACCCCATGCTGGTGTTGCTGGTGGGGACCAGTGCCATTCAAATGGGCGTGGACCTGAACCCTTTTGCTTTGATGGTGGTCGTCTTGGTGGCCGCTTTGCCCAGTGCCAGCAATGTGTCCATGCTGGCCGAGCGTTTGGGGGCCAACAATGGGCGCATCGCTCAAATCATCCTGGTCACGACCGCCTTGGCGTTTTTGACTTTTTCTGGCGCGGTGGTGTTGCTCAAGCCATGAGGCTTTAAATCACCAAAGGATCGACATCGATGGCCCAGCGCAACACTTGGCGGTGTTGCTGCCGTGCAGATCTGAGCAAGGGCTGCCAGGCGGTTAAAAAGGCTTGCAAGGCGGTGCGAGAAGTGCCTTCGACCAACAGTTGAGCCCGCTCCACTTGGGCCACCCGTTGAATACCCAAAGGAACCGGCGGGTACAAAGTGAGCTGATGGGCGCCTGGCAAATCCGTCGCCACTTGGGCCACAGCGGTTAAAAAAGCTTGGGCGGCTTCTTGTGTCCGCGCTTCAGCGCGCAGCAAGGCCTGAAAGCTAAACGGTGGCATGCCGGCCTGGGCCCGCTCTTGCAGTTGTTCTTTTGCAAAAGCTGGGTAATCGTGGCGCTTCAAGGCGTCAAACAAGGGGTGTTGTGGGAAGTGGGTTTGTATCCACATCTCACACCCGTGGCCTTCTTGAAGCGACCATTGGGCGTCTCGCCCAGCCCGCCCCGCGGCTTGCATCAGCAGGCTGAACAAGCGCTCAGGGGCGCGAAAGTCGCTGGAGAACAAGGCGCCATCGGTGTCAATGGCCGCGACCAGGCTGACGCGGCGAAAGTCATGGCCTTTGGCAATCATTTGCGTGCCCACCAGCACGTCCACTTCACCCGCATGCACTTGTGCCAACTGTGCCTCCAAGGCCCCTTTGGCACGGGTCGAGTCGGCATCGATGCGGGCAATGCGCGCTGCCCCACCGCCGGGCCGAACCACCCCTTCCAGCTGAGCGGCCAAAAGCTCCTCCAATTGTTCTGTGCCGCGGCCCATGGCCCGCACATCGGTGTCGCCACATTCCGGGCAGGCACGCGGCACCGCTTGGGCAAAGCTGCAGTGGTGGCACCGCAAACTGCGATCCAGTTTGTGAAACACCTGAAATGCACTGCAGTGCGGACATTGGCTTTTCCAGTGGCACGAAGGGCAGTGCAGCACCGGTGCATAGCCACGGCGATTGAGCAGCACCAACACTTGTTGACCCATGGCGATGCGCTCGCGCATGGCGTCCAGCAACACCGCAGAAAAAATGGTCCGTCGAGGCTGGCGGTTCATGTCCACCCGCCGCACCAAGGGCAATGCACTCTCCCCCACCCGCGCGGGCATGTGCAGCCGCACATAGCGCCCCGCCGGTTTGTCCTCGCTGGCGGGCCGGCTGTGGTGCCAACTCTCCAGCGATGGTGTGGCCGAACCCAGCAGCACTTTGGCGCCCTCGAGCTGGCCGCGGTAAATGGCCAAGTCGCGTGCCGAGTAGCGTGCCCCCTCTTGTTGTTTGTAACTGGGATCATGCTCTTCATCGACCACAATCAAGCGCAAATGGGGCAATGAAGCCAGCACCGCCATGCGGGTGCCCAGCACCATGCGCGCTTGACCGCTGTGTGCCGCCAACCAACTGGCCAGTCGCTGGGCTGGCGTCATGGCGCTGTGCATCGCGACCACGCAACCAGGTCCCAACCAAGTTTCAAACCGTTGGCGAAATCGTTGCTCCAACTGGGGTGTGAGGTTGATTTCGGGCACCATCACCAAGGCTTGTGCCATGGGCTCAGCCTGCAACAAGCGTTGAACCGCTTGCAAATACACCTCGGTTTTGCCACTGCCTGTGCTGCCAAACAACAAAAAGGGGCCTTTGTTTGCCGCCAATTGACCCAAAACGGTTTCTTGTTCAGCGGTGAGCACCAAGCCCTGTGGGGGTGCACCCAGACTCGCCTGCGACGGCATCTGTGGCTTTGTCGCACTGGTGGTTTTGGTCTTGCCTTTTGGGATGCCCGCTTTGCGCTCAAGGCGACGCGTCAATTGCACCGGGCTGAGTTCACGCAATGAAGGGGGCAGGGCGGCCAAAGCGACTTCACCTTCACTGCGTTGGTAATAGCTGGCGGTGAAGCGAATCAGTGCTTGCCAACTGGCATTGAGAGGCGGCAAGCCTGTCAATTCACCAGAAATGGCACGCAACCGAAGGGGTTTCACAGGTGGAACTGGGTCGTCTGCCTGTGGCTGGGGGGGCCACACAATGCCAAGCAACTCGCGTTGGCCCAGTGGGACGCGAACCAAGGTCCCCAACGCAAGTGCTTCCTCACTCAAATAGGTCAAAGGCCCGCCAATGCCGCTGTGCGCTGGGGTTTGGACCAAAACGGACAGGTGGAAGGGCATGGCAATGGGTTTGTGTGCGGATGGTCAAGCGATGGACATGAAATCGGGTTTAAGTGCTTGATTTGCAAGCGCTTTGAACTAACCCCAAGATTCTGTGGATAACTTTGTTGATATCTTGCATTTCAGCCGCTCAAACCCTTGTCTGGCAAGGCTTTGAACAGAATGCCCGATTTTCAGGCAGTTCTTCAGCACTATATGAATCAATGACTTAGGAGAATTTCAAGGGGCGAAAAAAAGAGCGGTCTCCAAACAGGGGCTTACTGCACCGCAACACAAATTTTGTGCATAAGTCAAGTCGCCAGACTAAACTTTGTTCGTAAAAGTGCCCCCAAGATCATTTTTTTCTTAAAAAACGCGAGTGGCTGTGCACCGCGTCCACCAAAGCGCTCACATGCTCGGGCGGGGTGAACTGGCTGATGCCGTGACCGAGGTTGAAGATGTGCGTGGGGCCGGTGGTGGTGGTGTCGGTGTGGGGCTTGCCAAAGCTGTCGAGCACATGGCGCACTTGGGTGGCGATGGCGTCTGGCGGGGCAAACAGCACATTCGGGTCGATATTGCCTTGCAGCGCTTTGCCAGGGCCGCCGACCTCACCGCCCACCAAGCGACGGGCAGTGCCCAGGTTCATGGTCCAGTCCAAGCCCAGCACCTCGCAGTCCAGGTCTTTCATTTCGGACAGCCACAAACCGCCGCCCTTGGTGAATACCAAACGTGGAATCACCGCGCCGTCATGGCTGCGTTTGAGCTGCGCCAGCACCCGGCGGGTGTAGGCCAGGCTGAAGTCTTGGAAAGCGCCGTCGGCCAGCACACCGCCCCAGCTGTCAAACACCATCACCGCTTGGGCACCGGCTTCGATCTGGGTATTCAAATAGAGGGCCACGGCGTCGGCATTGATCGCCAAGATGCGGTGCATCAGGTCCGGGCGGCTATACATCAGGCTTTTCACCAAACGGTAGTCGTCCGAGCCGCCGCCTTCGACCATATAGCAAGCCAGCGTCCAAGGGCTGCCTGAAAAGCCAATCAGCGGCACACGGCCATTCAAGGCTTTGCGGATGGAGGTGACCGAGTCAAACACATATTGCAGCTTGTGCATATCGGGCACGGCCAGTTCGGCCACGGCCGCCTCGTCGCGCACCACTTTCGCGAACTTGGGGCCTTCGCCCTGGGCGAAAGACAGGCCCAGGCCCATGGCGTCGGGCACGGTCAGGATGTCGGAGAACAAAATCGACGCGTCCAGCGCATAGCGGTCCAGCGGCTGCAGGGTGACTTCGGTGGCGTAGTCCACATTGGTGGCCAGCCCCATGAAACTGCCGGCCTTGGCGCGGGTGGCGCAGTACTCGGGCAAATAGCGACCGGCTTGGCGCATGAGCCAAACGGGGGTGTGGTCGGTGGCCTGACGCAAGCAGGCTTTGAGGAAGGTGTCGTTGAGGAGTGGTGCGTTCATAAAGCTTATTGTGGCAGGGCGTGGGGAGCGGTTGACACCGGGTCTTCACGGTGGGGAGGTGGCGGTATCAACGCTGTGCCAGGGTGTTCAAGACCAGGTCTGGGCTGAGCAATTCAGACAAGACTTGTGGCGGTTTTCCTGGCTTGTAAAGCACGTAGACGGGCACGCCGCTGCGCTCCAATTCGGTCAAGGCGCGGGTGATGGCCGGGTCACGTCGCGTCCAATCTGCCCGCATCAGGGTGGTCTGGCTCTGCGCAAAACCGCGCAAAACCTCGGGCTGGTTGAGCGTGGTTTGTTTGTTGAGTTGA
>JBEDFU010000333.1:0-4648 GCA_041174965.1 Pseudomonadota bacterium
CCGCCCAACCCTCCAGCTGCTCAGGAGATGGTGCGCGCCCACGCCGAAAGGCCCGGCCGCCCCCGAGGTGCGGCCATGGGCGGTGATCGAGTTCGTGCACAATGCCTTTCAAACAACCCAGCCAGCCCCCTCCACATGACTGACATGTCTGCCATCACGCCCCGCGACAAGGCCGAGATCTTGGCCCAGGCGCTGCCCTACATCCGCAAATTCCACGGCAAAACCCTGGTCATCAAATACGGCGGTAACGCCATGACCGATCCGGCCTTGCAGGCCGACTTTGCCGAAGATGTGGTCTTGCTCAAATTGGTCGGCATGAACCCCGTGGTGGTGCATGGCGGTGGGCCGCAAATCGAAACCGCCCTCAACCGCTTGGGCAAAAAAGGCGAGTTTGTGCAGGGCATGCGCGTCACCGACGCCGAAACCATGGAAGTGGTGGAGTGGGTGCTCGCTGGTGAGGTGCAGCAAGACATTGTCGGCTTGATCAACCAAGCCGGTGGCAAAGCGGTGGGCCTGACCGGGCGCGATGGCGGCATGATCCGCGCGCGCAAGTTGAAGATGCAAGACGCCGACAACCCCGCGCACGAGGTGGATGTGGGCCAGGTCGGCGACATCATCGGCATCGACCCCAGCGTGGTCAAGGCCTTGCAAGACGACGCCTTCATCCCGGTCATCAGCCCCATTGGCTTTGGTGACAACAACGAAAGCTACAACATCAATGCCGACTTGGTGGCCAGCAAACTCGCCACCGTCCTCAAAGCCGAAAAACTGGTCTTGCTCACCAACACCCCCGGGGTTTTGGACAAAAGTGGGCAGTTGCTCACCAACCTATCAGCGCGCCAAATTGACGACCTGTTTGCCGATGGCACCATCAGCGGGGGCATGCTGCCCAAGATCAGTGGTGCACTGGATGCGGCCAAAAGCGGGGTCAATTCGGTGCACATCATTGACGGGCGGGTGCCGCACGCCATGCTGCTCGAAATTTTGACCGACCAAGCCTACGGTACGATGATCCGTTCTCATTGAGGTTGCCCATGGCCGATACCGATTCCACCCCGACCCCCGATGCACCGCCGGTGCGCAAGCGCCCCAAACCGGGCGAGCGGCGGGTGCAAATTCTGCAAGCCCTGGCCACCATGCTCGAGCAACCCGGGGCCGAACGGGTGACCACCGCTGCCTTGGCCGCCAAGTTGGATGTCAGCGAAGCCGCGCTGTACCGCCACTTCGCCAGCAAGGCGCAGATGTTTGAAGGCCTGATCGAGTTCATCGAAAGCAGCGTCTTCACCCTGATCAATCAGATCATGGAGCGCGACGCTGACGCGGTCCAAAAAGCCGCCCGCATCGTCACCTTGGTGTTGCAGTTTGGCGAGAAAAACCCGGGCATGACCCGCGTGATGGTGGGCGACGCGCTGGTGTTTGAGAACGAGCGTTTGCAGCAGCGCATGAACCAGTTTTTCGACCGCATCGAGTCCAGCCTGCGCCAAGTGCTGCGCGATGGGGCCCAAGCCCAGCAATCGGCCACGCCCACGGTGGACGCCCAAGTGCGTGCCGCGCTCTTGGTGTCGTTTGTGCAAGGCCGCTTGCAGCGCCATGCACGCTCGGGCTTCAAGCGCTCGGCCTTGGAGCACCTCGAAGCCAGCTTGGCCTTGATGCTTTAAATCAACGCTCAACCTGCCCAGGGCGCCCATCCCTGAAATCCGCAGCCGAGTCATCCCACACGGTCAACGCAGGTTGGTCCATCAGGTCGAACGAAAAGCCCCAATGGGTGGGGCCTATCTGAAGTGGCGCATTGGTGGCGCCACCAGCATGTTCAGGGGGTGGCGCCTACTTTCTTGCCCGCATCGACAATTTCTTGCCAAGTGGCGTCATCGATGGTGATGCCTTCGCGCTGGCGCTGCTCGCGCGCTGCGCGCTCGGGTTCGCCGGGCAGCATCACGCCTTCGCTGCCCGGTGCCGGTGGGCTGTGGCGCAACCAGTCGATGAAGGCCAGGCTTTCTTCGCCAAATGAGGCCAGGCTGCCCAGGCGCGCCGGGTCGATCACGATGCACAGCATGCTGTTGAGCACAGCACGGCGGCCATCGGCTTGGCGGTGCCAGGTGCCACCACCGCTCAATGCGCCGCCGAGCAACTCGCAGGCCACGGCCATGCCAAAGCCTTTGTACTCGCCAAAGGTGCGCAAGGCCCCCATGCGCCCACCCGACTGCGGCACCACCACCACGCCGGGGTTGTTGGTGGGTTGACCGTTTTCGTCGATCAAGGTGCCGGGTTCGACGCTGCGCCCTTCGTTGTGGGCCACGCGCATCTTGCCTTGGGCCACGCGGCTGGTGGCAAAGTCCAGCACAAAGGGTTCACGCACCGTGGCGTCCAAGCCCAGGGGGATGCCAATGCAGCAAGGGTTGGTGCCAAAGCGCCCATCGCTGCCACCAAACGGCGCCACATTCGGGCGCGAAGATACGCTGACAAAGTGCAGCGCAATCCATCCACGCGCCACCGCCATTTCGGCAAAGTGACCAATGCGCCCCAGGTGGTGGGCGCTGGCCAGCGAAAAAATGCACGCCCCATGCGCGGCCACGCGTTCAAACGCCAGGTCCATGGCTTGCACACCCACCACCTGACCAAAGCCCGATTGGCCATCCAAGCCCAACAGCATGCCGTTATCCACCCGCACGGCCACATCGGCACGGGTGTCAAGACGGCCTTCCAAAATCGCATCCACATAGCGCGGGGCCATGCCCACACCGTGCGAGTCGTGTCCACTCAGGTTGGCCAGCACCAAATTGGCCGCCACCTGGCGCGCCCGATCGGCGGGTGCGCCAGCGTTGACAAACAAACGGGTGATGGTGTCTTCCAATTCGGGGGCGGCAATCAATTGACTCATGGCGGATGGGGTGGTGGGTTGGCGAAGGGAGGAAAGAGAGGAATGGGTGGAAAGGGTGGAAAGGGTGGAAAGGGTGGAAAGGGTGGAAAGGGTGGAAAGGGTACTGCGTGGCTTAAGCCCAATGGAACCGGTGTGTGCTTCGGAGGGGTGTTGTCTGCATGGGTGGGCAATGCCCAAGCCCGTCACATCACCGCACCCAATTGCCAGGGCACAAACTCGTTTTGCCCATAGCCGTGCTGCTCGCTTTTGCTGGCCTCGCCCGAGGCACACGCGATGATGCGTTTGAATATCTCTTCGCCTTTGGCTTGTACCGTGCTGCCGCCATCGACCACATCGCCGCAGTTGATGTCCATGTCGTCGGTTTGGCGCTGCCACAACGCGGTGTTGGTGGCGAGTTTGAGCGACGGCGAGGGCGCACAGCCATAAGCCGAGCCGCGCCCGGTGGTGAAGCAAATCAGGTTGGCACCGCCCGCCACTTGGCCGGTGGCGCTCACGGGGTCGTAGCCGGGCGTGTCCATGTAGACAAAGCCATGCGCCGTGACTTTCTCGGCATATTCGTACACCGCTTGCAAATTGCTGGTGCCGCCTTTGGCCACGGCGCCGAGCGACTTCTCAAGGATGGTGGTGAGGCCCCCGGCTTTGTTGCCGGGCGAGGGGTTGTTGTTCATCTCGCCTTGGTGCATGGCGGTGTAGTGCTCCCACCAGCGGATGCGCTCCACCAGTTTTTCGCCCACCTCGCGGCGCACCGCACGTCGCGTCAGCAGGTGTTCGGCACCGTAAATTTCAGGGGTTTCGCTCAGGATGGCGGTGCCGCCGTGCGCCACCAGCAGGTCCACCGCCGCGCCCAAGGCCGGGTTGGCGCTGATGCCCGAATAACCGTCCGAGCCGCCGCACTGCAAGCCGACGGTGATGTGGGCCACGCTGCACGGCACACGCTGAGATTGGTTCACCGTGGGCAGCATGGCCTTGACCAGCTCGATGCCCTTGGCCACCGTCAAGCGGGTGCCGCCGCTGTCTTGGATGTTGAAGGTTTGCAGCGTGCTGCCCTCTTGCAAACCGCTGTGCGCCATCCACGATTTGAGTTGATTGGCCTCGCAGCCCAAGCCGATGGCCAGCACACCGGCAAAGTTGGGGTGGGTGGCATAGCCCGCCATGGTGCGCTCGAGCACCTGCATCCCCAAGCCTTCGGTGTCCATGCCGCAACCCAGGCCGTGGGTCAGGGCCACCACACCATCCACATTGGGAAAGTCGGCCAAGGCTGCGGGGTGGATGGTTTTGGAGAAATGGTCGGCAATGGCGCGGGCCACAGTCGCTGAGCAGTTCACGCTGGAGAGGATGCCGATGTAGTTGCGCGTGGCCACACGGCCGTCAGCGCGCACATAACCCATGAACTCTGCGTGAAGCTTGGGCGCCTCGGCTTTGACGTCGGCGCAAAACGCGTAGTCGCGCGCAAAGTCGCCCTTGTTGGGGCCCATGTCGAGGTTGTGGGTGTGCACATGCTCGCCAGCGGCAATGTCTTTGGAGGCAAAGCCGATGATTTGGTTGTAGCGGCGCACCGCGTCGCCCGAGGCGACGGCGCGGGTGGCGATTTTGTGCCCGGGCGGGATGAGGCCACGCACCGCGATGCCTTCGACCGTGGCTCCGGAGAGCAGTTGTTGGCGGCTGATGACCACGTCATCGGCGGGGTGGAGGCGAATGGTGTGACTCATGGGGCAAAAGCGCAGGGCTGGGATGGGTCGAATTGAAGGGGTGCGGCACTCAGGGAAAACC
>JBEDFU010000334.1:0-3108 GCA_041174965.1 Pseudomonadota bacterium
GGTGTTCAAGGCGCACAAAATCAGCAAGCGCTTTGAGCAAGACATTTCGGCCACCTGCGCGGCCATGCGCTTTGAGTGGGTCAACGGCCAGCTGAAAAATGTGCAACTGGCTTACAACGGCTTGGCGCCGTCACCCTGCCGCGCGCCGCGCTTGGAAGCGGTGTTAGAAGGCCAAATGCCTGCGGCGGTCACAGCCGCTGCCTTGGACGCGGCCATCGCCGCCAGCTTCACCGCACGCGACGGCTTGCGCGCCAGTTGGGCCTATCGCGCCTTGGTGGCACGCAACCTGGTGTTGCAATTCATCGAAGACAACCAAACCGTGGAGGCTTGACCATGAACGCACCCAATACCCTTCGCGAGTTGTTGCCTGCCGGTGTGCAAGGCACAGAGTTGATCCACGAATCGGCCCATTTGCACGTCACCGGTGAGGCGGTGTACACCGACGATATCCCCGAGCTGCGCGGCACCTTGTATGCCGCACTGATCAAGTCCCCAGTGGCCCATGGCGAGCTGATCGGCGAGGGCATTGACCGCGCCGCTTTGCTCGCCGAGCACGGCGTGGTGGCGGTGTTCACCGCCCGCGATATTCCCGGCGAAAACAACTGTGGGCCCATCGTCCATGACGACCCGTTTTTGGCCGATGGCAAGGTGGAGTTTTTGGGCCAGGCGGTGGCCGTGGTGGTGGCGCGTGAAATGATTTATGCCCGCGAAGCCGCCAACCGCGCCAAGGTGGCTGTGCGCGAATTGCCAGCCATTTTGACCATCGACGACGCCATGGCGCAGCAAAGTTTTGTCATGCCCTCCAAGGGCATCAGCCGGGGTGACGCCAGCGCCGCTTTGGCCAGCGCGCCCCACCGCTTGCAAGGCCAAACCCATTGTGGCCAGCAAGAGCAGTTTTACTTGGAAGGGCACATCACTTACGCGGTTCCACGCGAAGACGGGCAACTCACTTTGTATGTGTCCACCCAGCACCCGGATGGCAACCAGCGTGAGGCCGCAGCGGCCTTGAACCTGACCACCAATGACGTCGAGGTGATTTGCCGCCGCATGGGCGGCGGTTTTGGGGGCAAAGAGGGCAATGCCAGCATCTTCAGCCAAAGCGCGGCCTTGGCCGCGTTCAAGCTGCAAAAGCCTGTCAAGCTGCGCGTCAACCGCGACGACGACATGATGATCACCGGCAAGCGCCACGACTTTCGCATCGACTACGACGTGGGCTTTGACGACAGCGGCCGCATCTTGGGTTTGGATGTGACCTTGTATTCACGCTGCGGCTACAGCACCGACTACTCTGGCCCGGTCAACGACCGCGCTTTGCTGCACATCGACAACTGCTACCACATCCCGCATTTGAAGGCCATGAGCCACCGCTGCAAAACACACATGCAAAGCGCCACCGCTTTCCGAGGGTTTGGCGGTCCGCAAGGCATGTTTGGCATCGAGACCATGGTGGAGCAAATCGCCAACACCTTGGGCAAAGATCCGCTGGATGTGCGCCGCATCAATTTGTACCGCGACCCGGCGGTCTCTGGCGACCCGTCTACGTTGATGACCCAATATGGCCAGCGCATCGAAGACTGGATTGGCGACAAAGTGCTCGATCAACTCGAGGTCGAGTCCGCCTACCGCGCCCGGCGCGAAGCGGTGAACGCCTTCAATGCCAAGCACAGCCAACGCAAGCGTGGCCTGGCCATGGTGCCTTTGAAGTTTGGCATCAGCTTCACTGCCACCATGCTGAACCAAGGTGGCGCTGTGATCAGCATTTACATGGATGGCTCGGTCAGCGTCAACCACGGCGGCACCGAAATGGGCCAGGGCCTGAACACCAAGATGGCGCAAGTCGCCGCCGATGGTTTGGGTATCTCCGTCTCCAGCGTGCGCGTGACCGCCACCGACACGCAAAAAGTGCCCAACGCCTCGGCCACGGCCGCGTCCAGCGGCGCCGACATCAATGGCGCGGCGATCAACAACGCCTGCGACCAAATGCGTGCCCGCTTGGCCCCGGTGGCAGCGCGCTTGCTCGGCTGCGATGCCAGCGAGGTGCGCTTTCACAGCCATGCGGCCCATGCCGGTTCGGCCCAAGGCGCTGCGTCGGTGCCCTGGGAAAAAGTGGCCAAACAAGCCTGGCTAGACCGCGTAGGTTTGAGCGTCACTGGGTTTTACATGACGCCTGAAATCAAGTACGACTTTCAAACCCTGCAAGGCCAGGCGTTTTATTACTTTTGCTATGGCGCGGCGGTGACCGAGGTGGAGATCGACACCCGCACCGGCGAGTGGTGGCTCAAAGCGGTGGACATCGTTCACGACGTGGGCCGCAGCATCAACCCAGCGGTGGACAAGGGCCAAATTGAAGGCGCTTATGTGCAAGGCATGGGCTGGCTCACCATGGAAGAGTGCATCTGGGACAAAAAAGGCCGCTTGCTTACCCATGGGCCCAGCACCTACAAAATTCCGGTGGCAGGAGACGTGCCCGAGCATTTCAAGGTCAGCTTGTTTGATGGCGAAAACGTCAAAGCCACGCCCTTCAAAAGCAAGGCCACCGGTGAGCCCCCGCTCATGCTCGCGTTGTCCACTTACTTTGCGATGCGCGACGCGGTGTCGGCCAGTGCCAACCACCAGGTGCTGGTGCACATGGATGCACCGGCCACGCCCGAGCGCATTTTGTTGGCCTGCGAGCGCGTGCGCGCCCAACTCAGCGCCTGATTCAGCGCTGTCGCCAACGACCCAAGTCCCCCATGCCGCCGCAGTGCGGAGGGGGCATGCTCAGCGCTGACCTTCGGTCAGGGTGTCGAGTTGGAAACGCCCGCTTTTGTCCCACAACCAGGTGTCGGTGTAGGTGGCTTGGCCCAAATGGATGGGGGCAGGGTAGGGAGAAGCCGCCATCACGGTGCGCTCGATTTCTTTGATCACGTCGGGTGCATGTTTGGGTGCCCGACGCCATTCCACCCGCAACACATGGCCACGCCGGTCGACCACCACATCCATCACGCCCACTGCCTTGAGCAAAGGCGGCAGCCGACCGGTGTAGATCCGGTGCGCGTTTTGTTCGTAAATGTGGCGCGCTGCATCTTTGCGAAACTCTCGTTCGCTGCGCGCTTTGGACACCAACAC